>JAOQAJ010000219.1 GCA_025963675.1 Segetibacter sp. | reverse complement strand
AAATATGGCCAGTCGAACAAGTTCTTATCGACTTCAGGAGCAGGTAGCGCGTAATAATGGGCTTATTTTATCCGCCTAAAAGAAAAAAACAAAATAAAAGCGAAAAAACTAGGCGAAAAGCTCTAGACTGATATTCAATTAGATAAGAAATTTTGCTTAATCCTGATTAATTTTCTTCAATACTTTTATTTCCCAATGCAAAATTTGGAAAAGATATAATCCAACTGGTCTTCATTAGTAACCTCCCCCGTGATCTCGCCAAGGTAGTGAAGGCATCTTCTGATGTCGAGGGATAACAGGTCGCCTGATATATTTGTTTCCATACCTTGTTGAATATCGACGAGTGATTGGTGAACCAAACGCAATGCCTCGTAATGGCGAGCGTTTGATACGACACTGCTTTCCGTTTGCAGCTTTCCACCAAGCACCTCGTCTACGAGTCTTTGTTTTACTACATCCACATTTCTTTTGTTGCCGGCAGAGATATACAGCACATTAATATTGGAAAACTTCTCGGCTAATTCTTTATCTGAACTGAGATCTATCTTATTGCCAACAAGCAAATAATGAATTCCTTTCTCATTCATCTCGTGTACCACAACCAATAATTCTTCGGTGCTTATTTCATTTACGTCAAACAGGTAAATGACTACATCAGCCTGGCTCATTTTTTCAAGGCTTCGTTCGACGCCTATACTTTCGATGATGTCCGTTGTATGTTGCCTGATCCCTGCCGTGTCAATAAGCCTGAATAATATTCCATCGATGTTAAGTACCTCTTCAATGGTGTCTCTTGTTGTTCCGGCGATCTCACTTACGATTGCACGATTTTCATTTAATAACGTATTTAATAAAGTTGATTTTCCTGCATTCGGTTTTCCAATGATTGCTACCTGTACACCATTCTTTATTACGTTGCCGAGGGCAAAAGAAGAGAGCAGATCTGCTGTAATTTTTTCAGCCCCTTCAATTATATTATTCAATTGGCTTCTGTCTGCAAACTCTACATCTTCCTGGCTAAAATCAAGTTCAAGTTCTATTAACGCGGAGAAAGACAGTAATTGATCGCGCAATGTTTTAAGGACTGAAGAAAAGCCCCCTCTAATGTTTTGTAAGGCATGTTTGCGACTGATTTCGGTATTGCTATAAATAAGATCTGCTACAGCTTCGGCTTGAGTTAAATCAAGTTTTCCATTTAAAAAAGCTCTTTGGGTAAACTCGCCCGGTTTTGCAAGTCGAGCTCCTGCTTTGGTAATAGCTGTAATTATTTTTTCCAAAATATAAGGAGAACCATGAGAAGAAATTTCAACGACATTTTCGCCGGTATAAGAAGCGGGCTCTTTAAATAAAGAAACCACTACCTGGTCAATACCCAGGCCATCCGACTCAAGCATACCTACGTGTAAGGTATGCGATGGACGGGTACAAAGATCTTTGGATGGAAAAAGTGCATCTACAATTTCAATCGCCGACTTACCACTAACCCTTACCACACCTATAGCCCCTATTCCCTGCGGAGTTGCAAGGGCTACAATCGTATCATTCCAGTCCGCTAACTTTCCTAACATCCTTTGATAATTTCAGCAAAACTAACCGTATTTGAATAATTAAACAGGATTTGAAATGCAGGCTGAAGGTGCCGGATGTTCTTCTGATGAACGTATTGCGACGCAACAATGATGCTGGTAGTTATAATGTCGGTTACAAAAAAAGTCCTTCGACAACGGAAGGACTTTTAAGCCATTTTACAAATGTCTTCTGTATTTACAGTTCTTTAATTTTGAGATTTTTAAACCATGCTTCACTTCCATGGTCCTGTAAACCGATATGGCCTTTTTTTGATACGCCGTAACCGGGTGCGTCTTTCCATTTTCCTTCAGTTTTCTTCTTCTTCCATTCGTCGGTCCACATCTGGTATTCTAAAAGTTTTTTACCATTCAGCCAATGTTGTACATGACCTTTATTTACAACAATTCTTGTAGTGTTCCACTGACCAACAGGTTTTGGAGCGGCAGTTGGCGCAGGATCCATGGCGTAATTGGCGCCGGTTTTTTGCCAGTCTTCCAGCTTTTGTGGGAAGTTAACATCATCAATGATTTGGTATTCGGGGCCGCTTAAATACGCAGCTTTGAATTCTTCTGTTACCAGGTATAGAATTCCACTATTTCCCTGGGGTGATATCTTCCAGTCGATCGACAGATCAAAGTTCTCATACTGTTTTTCGGTGATCATATCGGCTCTCATATCGCTTTTGTCAGTGGAGCTGCCTTTGCAATAAAATACCCCGTCTTTTACTGACCACGAATTGGCAGCCTTATTTTGATACGTTCTCCATCCATTCAGACTTTTACCATCAAATAACAACTTCCACCCCGATTTCTTTTCGCTTGGTGTTAGTGTATTATCTTTTGCTGCCATAAAAGTATAACTGCTTAAAATGATGGCAGAAAATACAACACCAACGGTAAAACATTTTTGCTTCATGATCTTAAATTTAGGTGGTTAGTACTTTGAGGTTTTGCGGATCCCAGCGTATTATTTTGTTATTGAAATAACTGTCGTTACAGAGCAAAGCGGGAGCAGCAGCGCGGTAGCCAAATAAAGCGTCCTCATTTACTTTACCATTGTTCCTGATAGCTGATGCCCAATTATAAAAGTGATCGAAGTGTGCACCTTTATATCCTGGCTCAGCTGTATACTCCATCTTACCGGGCGGCAACATTGCTTTGCGGTCATACACATATTCCTTACCTGTAGCAGTCACTTTCGATTGCGTTAACGGATCGTTTGGATCGACATGCTCACTGTTTCTAAAAACAGTTACTTTATCCCATTCCACAGTCATAGACCCTTCGCTTCCAACCATTCTCAAATAATTTGTACCGCCGGTTCCATCTATAAAATTTACACGAAGCGACAAGTTGAAAGCGGGGTGCATTTTAGTTTCAGGATAGTCGAACATACCCAGCATTACATCTGGGACTTCTCTGCCATCTTTCCAATAACGTAGTCCACCGGTAGCCATAATTTTATCGGGACCTAAAGAACCTGTAACGAAATGAAGGCTTGAAAATAAATGCACAAACAGATCGCCGGACACACCGGTTCCATAATCGCGATAGTTTCTCCAGCGGAAAAAACGTGTAGCGTCAAAAGGTCTTTTGGTAGTATTTTCAACAAAACGATCCCAGCCAACATTTGCAGGAGAGGCATCAGCCGGAATAGGATATTGCCACGCCCCTGTTGGAGACATTCGAGCATAAAACGCTTCCACATAATTCAGTTGGCCAATTGCACCGTCTTTCAACAATTGTCTGCCCTTTTCATTTCCTAAAGAGCTCATGCCCTGGCTTCCAACCTGCATGATAACCTTGTTCTTATTCTGTGCTGCTATAACAGCAGGCCCTTCCGTTATATCGTGCACCATAGGCTTTTCGCAATACACCGACTTGCCACTGTTCATGGCGGCTATTGAAATGTCTTTATGCCAATGATCGGGAGTTGCAATGATGACTGCATCTATGTCTTTTCTATTAATAATTTCCTTGTAATCACGCGTAACGGCTAAATCGTTTCCCCATTTGCTTTTTGCTGTTGCTAAACGGCCATCGTACAGATCGCAAACTGCTACGAGCTTTATACCCGGAACAGTGATGGCGGTATTAGTGTCAGCAGTTCCCATTCCACCAGCACCAATCAATGCAATTTGTATCTGGTCATTTGCTGAATATTTCTGTTCTGCACGAAACATCTCTTCGATGTTACGTTGGCGATCTTTAGCCGTAACTATTGAGGGTATTAAGCTAGCTCCAACAACTCCCTTTGTAAACTTTGTAAGAAAGGAGCGCCTTGAATCATTATTAGTGTTTTTTGGCATGCAATATTTTTTTTTAAAATTTAGAACGAGTATTTATTAGTTAAAAATGCGAAAGCAAACTAATCAATTATCACGTATTTATACCTTAATATAAATTCTTCTTTTATTCAACCACCAACCGACTGCCCAACAAACAAGCATAAACGAAATAGCAAACAAAAATGAGCCGATCGCACCAGGAGCAATAACCTGGAAAACAGTACTGTTGATCGAACCAAAAAGGTTTCCGCCGTTGCCTGTAGGTATCATGTAAAGTATAATGACCAGCACTTCTGATAAGATATAAATAAATAAAGGATTCTTGCCGAGCACCAGAAAAAAGTTTGTCCATTTTAGCTGGTTTTGGTTTTTGATCTCTAAAATATAAACCAGCGCAGAAATGATGAGCAGATCTATACCAGTTGTTAATAAAACAAATGGACTGCTCCACAATTTTTTATTTATTGGAAAAACCATGTTCCACCAAAGGGCAATAAAAATAAGGAGCACGCCGGTCAACATTAATTTTGAAATCGTTTCGTATCCTTTGCCTTTGTCCTGGATAAAACGTCCGGCATAGTAACCGATCACAACATTTACAATTGAGGTCATAGTGCTGAGCCATCCTTCGGGATCAAATGCAACTCCTTCACCATGATACATATGGCTTGGTCCCATTAAAAATTTATCAAGGTAAATTCCTGCATTACCCAACATGCTGAAAGGCTGTTGCGGATCTCCAAATAACAATAAAATAATCCAGTAGCCGACGAGCAATAAGCTGCTAAGAATGATTACTTTTTTGGTAGATAAATAATGGATCATTAACGAAGCGAAGAAATAAGAAAGTGCAATTCTTTGTAAGACACCCATGATGCGTGTATTACTTATAGGAGCGCCAGTTATATTTCCGGCATCATCTATTCTAAAAAAAGGAAACCAATACATGAGGTATCCTATCAGGAATATTAATAAAGTTCGCTTTATTATCTTTTTAAAAAATGCCGCATTACTAACCTGCTTGTAGCGGCCAAGAGAGAAGCTCATAGCATTACCAACAGCAAATAAAAATGAAGGAAATACAAGGTCAGTTGGCGTAAACCCATGCCACTCGGCATGTTCTAAAGGCGAAAAGGGTGAAGCGCCGCTTCCGGGTGTATTTACAATAATCATAAAGCAAATTGTCATTCCTCTGAATACGTCAAGAGAAAGAAACCGCTGACTTTGTCCATTCATATGCAATAGTTAATTGGGGCTTTAGTCCTGTCCAACGATTTGTGTTTTTAGCACAGATTTTCCGTCTGGTGTAAATAATACAATTCCTTTTTTGTTTTGTACCTGGCCTGAAGAATCAGTATAAACAAAATCAAGTGTATACCGCAAAGGATATTTCAAGGTTGTATCAGAATAGCTTTGCAGTGTATCTTGTTTAAAGGCAGTTATGTCAAAAGAATGAGCTCCATGTAGTTTTCTTCTTATCTGATCTTTGGCTATCAGTTGTCTTTTGTCACTTTCAAACGAACGGTTTTCGCAACTCACCAATATCACCAACAGAAGAAAAAGATATCGCATAATGATTTTTATCGGGCTTTAATTTGAGGGAACTAATATACAGATAACATCTTTGCCAGCGCAAATATTTTCAAAGCTTCGGCGAGTAACAACTATTAATTTTTAAACCGTTTCGAGCTTTATCCTTTAAAAAATTGCAACTAAACTTGTAGCGCATTAAATGAAAAATGAAAACGATAGCAATAAAGGCCGAAGTTGCTAAAGGGTTTGCCGCTAAAGTGATTGCGACGCAACAATGATGAACAAAGGTGTGAGGTTGGTACCAGGCACTTCCATATCGTTTGTACAAGTTCTCCTTTTAAAATTATAAGAACTGCTTTTATCCCCGGTTTTTACCATTTATCCTTAAAGAATATTTTTTTGTAACTTATATTTTTTTCATTCGTCTAACACCAGATCTTTTAAAACTAAATACAGTTATTATGAAAAATTTACTCGTACTACTATTTGCTTTTACTGCAGTGGGCGGCTATGCCCAACAGGAAAAAATAATCGGCAATGGAAATTTACAAAAAGAAACACGTGACGTACGCAGTTTTACCGGTGTACTTGTGTCTGGAAACGTAAACGTTAACCTCAGTTATGGGGATCAAAAAGACATAACAGTTGAGGCAGATGAAAACGTGTTACCATATATAGAGACCACTGTTGAAAACGGAAACCTGATAGTAAAAACGAGAAATAAAGTAAGTATTAATAGCAAACATAAAATTGTGGTTCATGCATCGATGAAGCAGGTAGAACGTTTGAGAGTTTCGGGAAGTGGCAATATTACCGGTAACGGAGACTTTAGCAACGACAGCAGAACCGATATCGGAGTTTCCGGCTCAGGCAATATTAATGTTGGTATGAATTCGTTTAACGAGACAAAAATCAATATCTCTGGCAGCGGCAATGTTACGCTGAAAGGTAAGAGCACCAACAATATCGACGCTACCATTAGTGGCAGTGGCAATATTGATTGTGCCGAGGTTGCCTGCAACGATGTATTTGCCCATGTAAGCGGAAGCGGCAACATAAAAGTGCACGCTAACAAAAGCATAGACGCTAAAGTAAGTGGAAGCGGCAATATTTATTACAAAGGTTCTGCGACAAATATTAACTTAAAATCATCAGGAAGCGGAAAGATCATAAAAGCATAAATTTTCAAAATAGCTTTATTTGTAATCCCTTGCAGCTACATCTGCAGGGTTTTTTTATTTAGTAGAATTATTTTTTGTAGCCAACCGGATATGTTTGTTCAGCATCGTTGTGTCACACTCTTGTACAATACGGTCTGTACTCACCTTTTATTTTGAATATCGTAAGCAAAACTTTGCCAGTCGGAACGCCCAGCACATTTGTATTTCCCCGGTCGCATTAACCTCATAGCAAAAGCTCAAGCCGCCGGGCTTCGTTCTTGCAACGCGACTCCACCCGCTTGTTTCAGAAACCGCTGCGCATGTTTCTGAATTCCTTCGCCTTCGCTCAGCAGCCAACCGACTGATGTCCCTTATGCAAGAACTGTCGTCAGAATCATTTGATTTAATAAAAATCAAAGAATTAATAATTGAATAGACGAATGTTGATTTAATGCGAATGACCTCATAAAAAAGGCGTTAAAAAAATTACCAGATCAGGCATTAAGAAATGAAAGCTGCGGCCTAA
>JAOQAJ010000218.1 GCA_025963675.1 Segetibacter sp. | reverse complement strand
TTTTGTGCAGCCATAAAATTTCTCAGCAAAAGCTTGCTGTTCCGGTAACTGTACTCGGTCTCGTTGGCAGCCGTCAAGGCAGGGTTGAACGAAGCATTATAGCGTAATACATTCTTACCATTATTCTTAGTGAAATAGAGTGTATCGCCGGCGCTGGTACCCTTTATCCAGGTTCCCGTTAAAGGTGTATTTTCCATTTCCTGCTCTTTTGTACAACTAACATTAGTAAAGGCAATAGCGGTAACCGCCAGGGCAATAAACAACCGTTGCATATGCTATCTTTTTTCGGCTGACACGAGGAACAATTGAAACGTTGCATACAAAGTTTCGGCCGGACCTGGCGGCCGTAGTGTGTTTATTGATTTTCTCCATCGTTTCACTTGTAGCCTAAATCAACTGTCGGGTTTGTAGGGTGAACAGTACATGGGGCTTCTAGGCTATAGTTGTTGGCCGGGAGACACAACAACCGCGACAGGGACATTCGTATTAGTATTCGCCCTTGTTGGTGTTGCTGCCGGCTAAAGCTGATAAAAGATATACAGATAAACGGAGCGTCGCAACAATGATCAATCGAAGTTACTTCGCCCTGTGCCCACACCAAACCTTGTCAATGAACCGCATAATTCCTAAAGCGATGGTTGTTGTCCAAATCCATTATTTCTTAACTTATTCAAAGGACTACAAGCCGATATGGCAAAAAAATCCAACTTATCTTGCTCGCGCATGAATAATCTTATTAGACATAAAGTCGCCGTTGTCAACTTTACCATGTTAATTCTATGCCTTTCACTTTTTCTGCCTGTTGTTGCTCAGCCTAAAAGTGCAACACAAAAAGGTTGGCGGATCGCATTGCAACGCAAGGATGGCAAGGAGATTATTTTTCAATTGGAAAAACAAAGGCTACAAGGGAAAACAGCATTAGTAGTAGTGAATGCAGGAGAACAAATAAAAATCACCGATTTTACATCTACGGGCGACTCTTTATTTTTTACTATGCCTGCTTTCGAAGCAAACTTTAGAGTTAAGGTGCATGCAAATGGTAACATGACCGGTACCTATATAAAAGCGACGCCCGGAAGTGTGCAGCATTGGCCATTGCTCGGCAGGGTGAACGATCCGGTAAGATTTAAAGCCTCGCAAGGAAGTGCAAAAAGTAATATTTCGGGAAAGTGGAATGTTAGCATTACCAGGCCTAACGGCACTATTAGAAAAGCAGTGGCGGTATTTAATCAGCAGGGCAACCGGCTCACCGGTAGCTTTCTTACACCTTCGGCAGATTATCGCTACCTCGATGGCATTGTAACCGGGGACTCTATGTTGCTTTCAAGTTTTGATGGAGATAATGCCCGTTTGTTTGAAGCAAAAATTGATATAAAGAGTAATATCTTAAATGGCATTTTTTATAACGGCTATGATGGTAAAGAAGGTTGGACAGCAACAAAAGATTCAACTGTTGCTTTGCCCGAAATCAGCGATCCAACTAAGCTGCGGGCAGGCTATACACAATTGGATTTTACTTTTAATGACCTGGATGGTAATCCGGTTTCGATACAGGATGAAAAGTATAAAAACAGAGTGGTGATAGTGCAGATCATGGGAAGCTGGTGCGCCAATTGCCTTGACGAAACGAGATTTCTCAGCGACTACTATAAAGAAAATAAAGCTAAAGGGGTTGAGATTATTGCCTTGGCTTATGAATACACAACTGATAGGGAGCGTTCCAAAAAAAGTGTGGAGAAGTTTAAAAAACTGTTTGATGTGCAGTATCCTATGCTTATTACTGGTGTAACAGCGGGTGATGATAAGAAAGCTGAAAAAACGCTGCCACAGCTTACCGCTATTAAATCGTTTCCTACCACGGTGTTTATTGATAAAAAAGGAACCGTCAGGGATATTCACACAAATTTCTACGGTCCTGGCAGCGGAGAATATTACAACCTTTCTAAAAAAAGGTTGACTGATACCGTTAACCGTTTGCTTGATGAGTAGGCGTAACGGTGAAATAAACGATTAATGCGACTAAGGTCGCAAGATTGGACGCGAGGTATATTCCAAATTGTTTAAGAGCACGTTGCTGCCGAGCGAAATATCGTACCGGTTGAAGCTAGGCTTAACTAATTTTCTATAATACGATGAAGGGTAAATTAACGATAGGTGACGTGGCAGAAGGCACTTTCCCGGGAACGAAAGAAATGAAGTAAATCTATTAATTTTCGAGCTTGTCCTACGATGAATTGCTCTACCCGAGCTACAATTGTTGCAGCGAGATACAGCAACGGCAAAAGACACGTCGGCCGCTATGGTTGTGAATCAAGAGACACACAACAGAAAAGTGATGGTATACTGCGAAACACGTATTGGTCGGTATACAACATTAGCATATCCTATTTGTCAAACTAATCCCACCGTCGGCGATATTGTAGAAACTACCGGTGCCGACAACTAGCAAAAGGTAAGAGAAGCCAGATAAACGATGTGCCGTTGAACGAAATGCGACGCAACGATGACAATTCGAGTTACTTCAGCTTGTACCATAATAACCCCTATTACTATTCTCCCTGTTGTCGCTCGCCCGAACCCGAACTTTTTTTGACAGGTAGAACAAATTTTCCTTTAACCAATCCTACATAACTTCGCTCGCTTTAAACTATCATCACTATGGCTAGGCTTGATGAAAACCTGCTAAAAAAATATGCGCAGGTTATGGTGCAATATGCATTGAATAACGGTAATGGCATTAATAAAGGCGATACGGTTTTCCTTGTTGGACAGGAATGCACTAAAGACCTTTTTTTGGCTATTGCAAAAGAGATCTATGCTGCCGGCGGAAACGTTATCAGTAACTATTTACCTGATAACACCAGGGATAATAGCCTTCCGCGCTTTCTATTGCAAAATGGAAGCGACGAACAAATCAGCTTTTTTGCAAAACCTTACTGGCAGGGCATAGTAGATGCAACAGATCATATACTCTTTATTATCTCCGAGCCTGATATTCACTACCTGGAAGGACTGCCGTCGTCGAAGATCAGTATAATGAACAGTGCAAGAGCGCCGTATATGAAGATGCGGGAAGAGAAAGAGCAGGCAGGAAAATTATCCTGGTCCCTCTGCTTGTACGGCACTCAATCGATGGCGGATGAAGCAGGGCTGACGTTGGACGAATACTGGGAGCAAATTATTGAAGCATGTTACCTGCGGGAAGACGATCCTGTAATTAAATGGAGGGCGGTACAAAAGGAGATCGAGGACATAAAAGATCAACTGGATGCTTTGGAAATAGAAAAGCTTCACATAAAGGGGGATGATGTGGATCTTGAAGTGCAGATAGGTAAGCATAGGAAGTGGCTTAGTGGTGGTGGAAAAAACATCCCAAGCTTTGAGATCTTTACGTCGCCCGACTGGAGAGGCACTAACGGCTCTATCAGCTTTAATCAGCCGCTGTATTATTCAGGCAAACGCATCTCGGGCGTGTCGCTTCAGTTTGAAAATGGGCTTGTAGTTGCTTCGTCTGCTACTGAGAATGAAGACGCATTGAAAGAGATGATAGGCCAGGAGAATGCAGATAAAGTGGGAGAATTTTCTCTCACGGACAGGCGTCACTCACGAATTACAAAGTTTATGGCGACTACGCTATTTGATGAAAACATGGGCGGCCAATTTGGGAACACGCATGTTGCACTCGGCAACGCGTATAAGGATACTTTTACCGGAGATATGTCAACTGTAACTGATGAGGAGTGGAGTGAAATGGGCTATAACAGCTGCCCTAAAGTGCATACAGATATCATCAGCACCAGCAACAGAACCGTTACTGCCACGTTGCCTGATAATACTCAAAGAGTGATTTATAGAGAAGGGCAGTTTGTATTGGATTAGAACCTGAGTCGTTTCGAGGAACGAAGCAACCTGCAACTGGCCACAGATTTTCTTCCTTTTTTAATCTATCTTTTCTTTGCTTGTGCAAAAAACGAATCGGAAAATGAAAACATCCGGTTTTCCGATTCGTTTTGCAATTACACCTTTGTACTACTTGGAGAAGAACAATTTAAAAGTATTCGTTGCATTATGCTACACTAGTTGCCAGATGAAGGCACCAGCTTTGCAGAAAGATCGGGATCCGCCATATTCTTATCTAAAGGAAACATTGGTCGCTGGATCCTTTTATAACCCAGCCGCTCTAAGTTTTGATCCACTCCGCCGAGCGTTAGTGCAAGTAACCAGTCTGCTCTCATTGCATACAATTCAGGTTCTAAGTAGCCGATTTTCACCACCACAATATCACTTTTACGGGGATTGAGCCCGAGCCTGGTAAAGTCTCTTTCCCTGTGGTAAGGTTTGCGTTTTTGGGTAACAATCACATGTACACTTCCAACCCGGATAACGGCTTCAACTTCCGCATCCCTGTCGCCATATTCTATCGACTCCACATTGCCTGAAATGAATAAAGGTGGAGCAAACCGCGCATCTACTTTTGCACCCACGTAACCTTCTACATGTGCACCTACACCTGCGGCTATGGCCTTCTTAATGAGGTCTGGTCCGGGAATAGAAGCATAAATTAGAGAAGGACCGTTCTCGCGCTTAAACTCAGGACGTTTAAGGATTTCCGTCAAAGTCCAGGTAACATCACCAGCGCCACCGGCGGTAGGGTTATCGCCGGAGTCACTAATAAAAAAAGGACGTTTTGTACTTGCAAGTGCCTTGTCAAGGCATTCGGTTAAGGTGCCGGTAGGGGCTACAAATGCAAATTCATGACGGGCCTTCCAAAAACTTTCGGCCAATTGATTGGCTGTTTTTGTTACGGTTTCTTTATCGTCGCCGGTAACCATTACCACAGCGTGGTTGCGAGGTTCATCAGCCCACGCGTATCCTATCCAGATTGCCGCATCAATAATACCCTCCCGGGCAGCAGCTGGTGCAACCGCCTGGTATATGGTCTTTCCGGGTTCTATCCTGGTGCTGGTTTTTTCTCCGGGTAATAATATGGGTATCGATACGTACGCTTTATAGGCAGGCTTCCCCTTGCCGGTTTCAATTCGTTGCACAAGGTTTTTTACCGCCCTTTCTTTTGTCTGCATAGCATCTTCGTGCGGAGCCATCCGGTAACAAGTGATCAGGTCTGTATTTTGTGCAAGCCGCCATGAAACGTTTCCGTGCAAATCCATTGAAGTTGAAATGATGGTCTTTTTTCCTATGACTTTTCGAATTCTTGTAATAAAATCACCTTCAGGATCATCTAATCCAACAACACTCATGGCGCCATGTATGTCAAACCAAAGACCATCATATGGCAGGTTTTTCTTCAGCGAATCGAGCGTTTTGTTTACAAGAGATTCGTAAGCATCTCTCGTAACTGCACCGCCCGGTAGTGACTTCCCAACTATAGTTGGAATCCATTTTACCCTATTACGAAGGGGAGAATCAACCGATAAAAACCGGTATGCAGAAAAAACGTCGGCACCATACCTTGCATGAAAAGCTTCTTCAGTTGTAAGAGCCGGGGAAAATGTGCTTGATTCTATTCCCAGGCCGGCAATAGCAATACGCGGCTGTGACCTGGTGGAGGTCGCTGCCAAACAGCATAAAAAACTTAGGAAAAAAGTAATTTTCATAAAAGAGGTTGTTATCGCGGTTTACATCAATCGTTGTAAATTAGGAATATATGTTTATGATAAAAAAGAAAAGGATCGTGGAGTATAAATGCTTCGGCAGGTTGTTTGAAAAATGAGATAATTTGTCCTGGGGGGCGCGGCGCGGCTGCCCTTTGTCATTTGCTGGTGGTCCACCTTCAGAGATGCAGCCTGAACTTTTATGCCTTAACGTGATTGTTCTGCAAAAGCCCTTGCCCTGTATTCGGTGACAACACCACAGGGGGTTATCACTTTTGTAAAAGCACCTTTAATGCCCTTAAAATTTCATTTAAAGTTGTTATAAAGGCTAAAAGGCTTACGAATTGAACTAAACTTTTTTAATATTGTTACGAACAATGAAATTTAAAAGAAATAGTTAATTGGATAACTTATGGGAGAACCTACTTATGGTCTTAATATGCTTGAGCAAACAATAGAAGTAAGCGAGATAAACGATTTAAGCAAAATTGCTATTTGTGTGTATAGGGAAAGAGATTTTTATACACCAGAGACGTTTAAGAAAATATGCGTGTTAGTTGCTGAAAGGCTTACCTGCATAGCTTTAGACAGGCAAAAGCCACAGACCCCGGCAACAATGGGGTAGAATATATTTCGCAGCAATTTTGTATCTACTTAATTTTATATGCATGAGGAAGACGCTTTTATACGCGGAAGCAGAATTACTTAACCTTATTTCCACAGCACGCAGGGATCAATTAAAGGAGATCACAGAGTACGCAAGTAAAAGCAGAGATCGATACGGCGTGTTTACATACAGCAAGATGGTAAGGGCAATCGCACAAAGATTACGCGAATTAGGAAGTCCTGTAACAATATAAAACAAAAGGCCTGCCTTTCAGCAAGCCCTTAATAAGCACTCCTAACAAAAGGAAATACAATCAACTTTAATTAAAGTTCAAATCGCACTCCGTGCCTTTGGGTATAACATATCAGACAATCGCCTTTTCGCCTTTGCAGGCGCCGGTCGTCTGCCGATATGGAAACAAAAGCTTACCGGCGAAGAACACAAAAGCAACGAGATAACGCTTAGGCCAATAATTTAAAAAAGCAAAATAATTGTTCTACCGATGAACGAAATGCGACGCAACAAATGACTCATCAGAGCTTCTACAGCCGGTATCATAATAATTCCTATTATTCTGCACGCGCTTCAATTGTTGCGGGAGACAAAAAAACAACGTCACCGACCCTGGCTAACCAGAACGCTATTTTTTACTCTTATTTATTATTTTATAGATATCGGTTCTCCTGTCTTTAAGGTTTCTAACGGCGCCGAAGCTGTGAAGTTCCTTTAATAAGTCTACGTCAACATCCGCAATCAGCGTAGTTTCAGTATTGGGAGTCGCCTCGGCTTTGATCCCATTACTCGGAAAGGAAAAATCAGAAGGCGTAAAAACGGCGGACTGTGCATATTGAATATCCATGTTATGTACTTTGGGCAGGTTGCCTACGCTACCGGCTATGGCTACATAACATTCGTTTTCGATTGCCCTGGCCTGTGCGCAACTGCGAACCCGGGTGTACCCGTTTTGCGTATCGGTCATAAAGGGTACAAAAAGAATTTGCATTCCTTCTTCAGCTAATAGTCGCGGTAGTTCAGGAAATTCAACATCATAGCAAATTAAAATTCCAATTTTACCACAATCTGTGTCGTATGTGGCAATTGAATTTCCACCAACCATTCCCCAGGCGTTCTTCTCTGCAGGGGTTAAGTGAATTTTCTGATACATCTCGTACGAGCCGTCCCTGCGGCACAGATAACCCACGTTGTGCAAAGTACCGTTATCAAGATAAGGCATACTTCCGGTGATAATATTAATGTTGTAGCTAATGGCATACTCCATAAACTTGTCCCTCAATTGAATAGTACACTTAGCTATTTCCCGCATGGCTTCTGCTCCGCTTAAATGATTGTAAGCAGTCATGAGCGGCGCATTGAATAACTCGGGAAACAGGATGAAGTCACTTTGATAATCGCTTACCACATCGACGAAAAACTCGATTTGCTCGCATAACGATTCCAGATCAGGAAACGGCCTCATCTGCCATTGTACCAAGCCCAGCCTTATAATCGATTTTTTAGAATTGATATGCGATGCCTCTTCATTATAATAGATATTGTTCCATTCTAATAACGAGGCATAATCAAGCGATTCGGTATCTCCCGGCAGGTATCCTTTTAAAATTTTCTTTACATGAAAATCATTGGCTAGCTGAAACGATAGGGTAGGATCATGTATTTCTTTTCCTTTAACCTTGTCAAGATATTCTTTAGGGGAAAGTTTATCAGCATAATTCTTGTAGTTTGGAATGCGCCCCCCTGCTATTATTGCCCTCAGGTTATGCCTTTCACATATTTCCTTCCTGGCATCATATAGTCGTCTTCCGATTCGCATTCCGCGGTACTCGGGGTGTACAAAAAAGTCGATACCATACAAGACGTTTCCTTTAGGGTTATGTGTCGAAAATGAATAGTTGCCTGTTATTTGTTCATAGGTATGGTTGTCGCCAAATTTATCATAATCTACAATAAGCGAGAGCGCACATCCTGCTATTGCACCGTTGACTACCAGGCAAACCTGCCCTTCGGGAAATATTTCAACCAGTTTACTAATATTCTCCTCTCCCCAAAAAGAAGCCCCTTCCCAATCAGCATAAGCTTCTATCATCGAAGACTTTAAACCCAGATAATCATCCTTTGTAAGCGTTCGTAATTCGATCTTTAGATCCTCGTTCTTTATTTCCATTTGCCTGCAATTTACCTACGCATTTCTACAATATCGTAATATGTATGCCGGTATGACGCAACTTTCACTTTTTAATTTCCCCCTAAAGACGATGCCGCAAACGGGGATTTGCGGCATCGTAAGTGAATGTAAGCTTTACATACTTTTCTTCATTTAAGCATTTGCGTTGCCGTCGGATATCGTTTTGCTTCCGCCTTTGCCATCGCTTCCTGCAGCACTTTGGCCGTTGTCGTCTCTACTATGCTTGGTAGCACTGGCAGTGCCCTTTTTCTGAGTGGAAGGCATCGTTGAATTCTTCTTTGGCTTGGCGCCCGAGTTGCCGTTGCTTTTATTTCCTTGATTTGGCATAATTGAAATGTTTTAGAATATATGTAGAAAAAAAATGATGCCATGTTGCGTGTGTGCCGGAATGCTTTGAAAAAGAAATAAGCCCTTTTTCGAATAGTCTTTCAATTTGGCTTTTGTACTGAATTTGTTGTTTTAGCTAAACATAAATCACGCGTGTTTTTTTAGGACAATTATACTGCCATCCTTCTCATTCAACTACACAAAAAAGCCCGTCAGTAAAACGGGCTCTAAAACATAGTTTTCTATTGTTATGCCATCATCACCTGTGCCTCCTGTCGCTCACGAATAATTATTGTGTCTTCGTAAAAGTCGACGTTGCCGGATGCCACATTATACATTGCACCCCCAATTCCGATTTTGCCTTCTTCCACCATCTGTCGAAGAATATTGCTTCTGTTCAAAATCTCTTCGACATTTCTTATTACATTAATCCTTGCTACATTCTCTACGAATTGGGGGTTGCCTGATGTTCTATTTTCTGTCGTAGTTTTTTCGGCCTGTACTGCCGGCTGTATCTTAGAAAGCAGTTTAGAAAGATGCCCCATTTCTACATGGTCACACGCACCTTTTACCGCACCACACTTTGTATGACCCAATACCAGAATAAATTTGGAACCCGCGATTTTGCAGGCGAACTCCATGCTGCCTAAAATATCGTCATTAATAACATTGCCCGCTATCCTGACGCTAAAAATATCACCCAGCCCCTGGTCAAAAATCAACTCTGCCGAAGTTCGGCTATCTATGCAGCTTAGAATTACTGCAAACGGCCATTGCCCGTCACGGGTAGTGTTTATCTGCTCGAGCAGGTCACGATGCATCTTAATGTTTTGTACAAAACGTTTGTTTCCTTCTTCTAATATTTTCAACGCTTCCTGCGGAGTAATCTTTTCCTGTAACTCTTTATTTAAAGTTCTCATAGCTTAGAAATTTAAAGTGTTAATTGAAAACTAGTTTTTCTGGTCTTTCATTAAAGGAACTTTGACTTGTCTCAGTAATAGTTTGGCTTTCAGACGTAACATTATGGGTGTTGTCTATCTTGTATTTTTCCTGGAAGCCGGTAAGAACACATTCTATATTTTTTTCGGGTGCTTTTATATTCTTAAACTCCTTAATTAGTTCAAGCACATCAAAATCGATATACGTTGTTTTGGTGGCATCTATAACAACAGTCGAATTTTCAGGCAAGTGATTCAACGTAAGTTTAATACTTGCCTTATTTAAAAATGATACTTCTTCTGACAATTGAATTCTTATTATCTCACCCTGGCGATGATTTTCTTTATGAAAGTAATAGGAGTTTTTCATGTTGCCATACAATATGGCAACCATGCTTGTCAATAGTCCTAAACCCACACCGATCAGCAGGTCAGTAAACACAACTGCAACAACAGTTACCATAAAAGGCACCCACTGGTATTTGCCATTGGCAAACATTTCTTTAAAGATTGAAATGCGTGCCAGCTTATAACCAGTAAGCAATAAAATAGCTGCCAGGGCACCTAACGGAATCATATTTAAAATTCCGGGAATAAATGTTGAACAAACCAATATCAAAGTGCCGTGCATGATAGTAGATGCTTTTGTTCGCGCACCTGCATTGATGTTTGCAGAGGAACGTACAATGACGCTGGTAATGGGTAATCCGCCTAACAAGCCGGAAATCATGTTACCAACTCCCTGCGCCTTTAGCTCACGGTTTTGATTGGTTGCTCTGCGCAGTCGATCCATTTTATCTACAGCTTCAATACATAGTAGAGTCTCGATTGAAGCAACTGCAGCTATTGTAAAAGCTGTTATAATCACATCTTTGTTGCCGATAGCTGAAAAATCCGGCAGCGTAAATAATCCAAGAAACTCACCAAAATTTCGGGCCACAGGTACTTGCACCAGGTGTTCCTTTTCAACCGCAATTGCCGGGAAAAAAGTATTAAACAAAACATTGAGCAGCACACTAGCCACCACTGCTGCCAATGCTCCGGGAATTAATTTAAGCCGTTTCATAAAAGGCTTTTCCCAAAGTACCAGGATGGTTAATGCTACCAGGGTGATAATGGTTACCCCAATATGAATGTGATGTAAGGGCTGCAAAAGGGCAGACAATGTATTGTTGCCGTTCGCCTCCCGAAAAGCTGTTTCGCCTTCCGCTGCTGCGTCATAACCAAAAGCATGCGGTATTTGTTTTAAAATGATGATGATACCAATAGCGGTAAGCATCCCTTTAATGACGCTTCCTGGAAAGTAGTTTGCAATACTGCCGGCTTTTAAAAAGCCTAATGCCAGTTGAATAGCTCCGGCTAAAAACACAGCCACCAAAAAAGTTTCAAAAGCACCGAGCCTGGTTATACCGGCTAATACAATGGCAGTTAAACCGGCAGCAGGGCCGCTGACACTTAGCTGAGAGTTGCTTAAACTGCCGATAACGATACCGCCAACAATACCGGCAATTAAACCACTAAAGAATGGCGCACCTGAAGCAAGCGCTATACCTAAACATAAAGGTACCGCCACTAAGAAGACGACTATACTTGAAGGAATATCGTATTTAAGATTTTCAAAGACAGACTTTTTCATAACCTGCTTATTAAAGTTTTCCTGAATGAATAAAACTGAATTTGTAAGAAGTTGTTTGCAGAATATTTTTTGGTTGCCCCAATTGGTTTTTATGGCATCACCGTTGCGACGCTCCGTTCGTCTGCAACTCATTGTGCAGCTTCAAGCTTCAATTCAGGTACTACAAAAAATTGAAACAGCTTCTAAGGGTAATAAAATTAAATGCAGAGGTTAGACCAGTCGGGAGGAGGTGTATTTGGCTGGTCAAAAAAACCGTAGTATGGCTCGTGATGGCGCAACGGGATTGTGTCGTCTCCCCCTGAAGGGGTCGCTCTACAATGAACCTGATAATAAACAGGGAAGTCGTCGTCTGTTTGTTTTGTTTGCTTTTTCTCTGGCTTCTCTTTTCCGTCTTCTTCCTCTTGAACCCAGAGCTTATCAAGACCATAATTAAGCATGGACAAACCGTTCCCCGTAACAATTCTTGTCCCTGAGCTAATAAGTAATATTGTTAGCAGAAACTTCAGCATAGCAGTTTTTAACAAGAAAATGCGCAGCAAACTGTATGCAAATCTCCAAGGGTGTTTGCCTGAATTTCGTGAATTAGTAAAAAATGTCCCATTTGTGCTATTTGAAAATGAAATATTGGCAGAACAAGTTTGTATGGCAGTCCACGCATTTGCATGACCAAAAGCATTCAGCATTTGTTATTTTTCATCTTTTTGCCACTTTTTGTCGAAACGCTTTGGGATAATCCAAAAAGCACGAGATGCAGATTGAATGATCCTTTCGTGAATTTTCTTTGGCAACCGTTGACCCGTTTGGAATCGGATTACTTTCTTTGTTTCAAGACAAGAGAGTGAACAATAATGATTAAGTTACATGGCCAAAAAGACAACTTACTTGAGTTAGATAGCCTGCTCACCCAAAGTGTCCGGTACACGAAATAGCGAAGAATCTGGAGCGCACGTTTAGCTCCGGCAGATGATCTAAAAATAAAAAGAGCATTATCTGTTACAAAGAATGTTGAGTCTTTTAGGTATCAGTTAAGCTTTAAATTGTTTAAAGCCAAATCTGACGTCCCATTATAACCCTCACCAATTTCCGTCATTGCTGCGGTTCTTCAGCTGCAAATGAAGATGAACCAAGGATGATTTTATGCCCTTGTTCGTGTTCCTCGCGGTCGAGCCCCCGAATAGTGTCAATCCTGCGACCTTTGGTATAACACGTACATTTAATACAGGTATATTTAATGCAGCATTTGCCGTATTTACATTATTTGACAGGCAGTTGATGTTAGCAACTTGCTGTGCCGCATATCACCCTTTAAATGTCTCAATACCCTCTGTTAGAGATGGAACTGAACAGCTAATTTTGTTTAGCACTGTTTAAAGCATTCAAGCAAACATTTCTAACTTAAAAAACTTCCACATGAACAACGACATTTTTCCCTGCCTTTGGTTTGACGGTAATGCAAAAGAAGCAGCAGACTTTTATTGCAATATTTTCAGTAATTCAAAAATTACTACAGATACTCCGATGGTGGTGCAGTTTGAAATTGAGGGCAAGAAGCTGATGGGCCTAAACGGTGGCCCGCATTTTAAAATTAACCCTTCTATTTCTTTGTTTGTCACTTGTAAAACGGTGGAAGAAACAGAAGAAATTTATAACAAGCTTTTAGAAGGCGGCAAAGCTATGATGGCTTTGGACAAATATCCGTGGAGCGAAAAGTACGGATGGGTTGCTGACAAGTTTGGAATGACATGGCAACTGATGGTTGGTGATGTGCCTGAAGGTGGACAGAAGATTGTGACCTCCTTCCTTTTTGTTGGCGAGCAATATGGTAAAGCGCAGGACGCAGTTAAACACTATACGTCGATATTTCCAAACTCGACCGTCTTTCATTTAGAAACTTATCAGCCGGGTGAACCACAACCTGAAGGCAACTTAAAATTTGGACATTTCTCTTTAAACAATGAGATGTTTGCAGCAATGGACGGTATCGGCGATCATAATTTTAAATTTAACGAGGGTCTGTCCATCACTGTGCAATGTGAAACACAGGAAGAAATCGACCACTACTGGAATAAACTAACCGAAGGCGGCGAAGAATCAAGATGTGGTTGGCTTAAAGATAAGTTTGGAGTGTCATGGCAGATAGTACCGAAAGCTTTGGGGCGCCTGATGTCTGAGGGTGGAAAGGCACAAAGAGTTATGGCAGAAGTTATGAAAATGAAAAAGCTGGATATACAAACCTTGACCAATGCGTAAAAAAGGTCTTCATGATACTTGATACAGCTGTCTGGTTCTTTCTTTATTGGAGAAGCAAAGCGACCTGCTTTAATGAATCGACCTATCAGCATTGTTAGTCCTTTTCCGCTTTAAGGCATTTCCCGGTTTTTTTTGCTTATTCAGAAAAGCAATCAGAAAAAGCCGTTCGAAATTACATCGTTGTTTTTCGACGGCATTTTCAAATGTAGCTTTCTACTACTGACTCTCAGCTGCCCACTAATACAGTCTGATTCTCCCTTGTTTTACCCACCTAAAGGGTCCAGTTTCAGCGAACCTTATATTGAAAAAGATGTTAACTTTAAAAGATGTTCCGGGTAATCATGAAAAGGGTCTCATTTTTTTAAATCTAACTTATGCCACTGCCGAAAAAAGGATGGCTGCTTTGGTTATTGCCTTTGATGATTTTTGTGTCTTGTCAAAAAGAACAGTCCTGTGAGCGCTGTGATGAAGCAAGGACCCAGCCAGGTAACAGACTGCCCGTTGCCAATGCTGGTCCGGATCAAACGATTTCAATACCAACAAATGAGGTCATTTTGGATGGGGCGCTTTCAACTGATCCCAATAAAAATATAACTACTTATTCGTGGACAAAGATTGCCGGACCATCTGATGTGATGATTGCAAATGCCAATGCGATACAAACGGCAGTAACCAAATTCGTGCAGGGCGTGTACAAGTTTGAATTAAAAGTAACTGATTCTGAAGGGTTGTTCTCGAAAGATACCGTAGCTGTTTTTGTAAATGATCCAGACGATCCGATTGGTGATTGGACAAACCTTTATGGTCTACCTATAGATCACTTCCTTTATGGCAGCAACCACATCAATTTTCTAATGGGCATTCAGAACAATGTTTTCGCAGTAAGTAAGATTGGAACTTTTTGGAAGTATAACCCGGCTACCAATGCGTGGACAAAAAAAGCTGATCTACCGACCGGCGCCGCGAGTTCAAATTTTTCGGTTGTTTTTAGTATTAATAATATAGGCTATGTAGTTGGCAACGGCACTTCACGACAATACAATGCGCAGACAGATCGATGGGTAGCCAAAATCAATACGCCTGTGGGTGAAAATCACGTCGATTACGCTGTTCCACTCGTGATTGGTAATAAGGCTTATTTAGTAGGCAGCACCAACAACCAAGTGACTCTTTATGATCCTGCAAGCGACACTTATACGCTTAAGAGCAGGTTCCCCGATCAGGGAGCCGAAACAGGTTTCGTTATCAATGGCGAAGGTTTTTGTATTCAAAAAGATGGACGCGTTTGGAAGTACGACGCCGTGACTGATCATTGGAGCCAGAAAGCCAGCTTGCCGCCATCCATCTATAACAAAAGCGGTTTTTCACTAAACGGGTTTGGATATGTAATTGGAGATTTGGAGCGCAACGCTTACAGTCAAAATGGGCGTATGAAAGTATGGCGTTATAATGTTTCTAAGAATCAATGGAAACAACTTGATGAAAGCTATCCGGGGCAAGCTGCCTACGAAGTAAGAACAGTTTCACTGGATGGAATTGTTTATGCGGGATTAGGTTATACCAGGGAGGATAAAGATGCTATTGATTTTTGGAGCTTTAGATAGCCCATCCTCGGCCTATGCTTTCCTGACCAACTGTTAAGTAGTTCTTTGCCCCAAGATGCGTCGAGAGGTTTCTCATGATCCTTAAGGCTGAATTAGCAAGATGTGTTGTAAAGGCCTTTTTTGATCTATTTTCAATAAAATGCTGATAATAGCTACTAGCGGAATACATGAACACCACCGCGGATAAGGAAAGCTGATTGAAGATTTGCGGATGAACGAAATGCGACGCAACGATGCTTCACCGGAGCAATACAGCTCGTACCAATACCAGCAAAAGTTCAGTCAAAATTTTCATATCAAACTCCATTAGTGCCATTTGTTCCTTCTTTTGTCCCAGGAAGTAATACCAACTTTGAAAGTAATTGGATTGGTGAATTGGTTCGCAACTGAACCCACCATATAGACGCCCATTTTAAATTTTGAACCCAGGCTAAAAGGCCATTTAAAAACCCTTTCCAATCCTATAAAAGTTTCTGCATATGTAAGATTACGTTCGGGGACATAAAGGAAACCACCGCCAGCTATTTCCCTTAACCCCAGTTTTTTAAGTAGCGGCACCTTGTTGACAAAATAGCCGTTGAACTCATGTACCAGATGGCCCTGGTAAAAACGGTTGAAAACAGGAAAAGATGAATCAAGGGCCTGGAATGCAGCGTCTGGATTTGCAAAAAGCAATGGATCGCCACGCCGCTGAAATTGATAATCGACGAGGCGAAGATCGCGGGTGTTAAGGAAAGTGCCACTGTTGACATTGTAATGGAGGATACCAAATAAACCTACAGTGATTTGTTGTTTAATACCAACGTCCCAATAATCAAAGTCTACTTTACTATCAAACGGACCAGGTATACCTTTACGATAAGAAGTATAAAGGGTGGGCCACTTCGAACCAAGAATAACCTTCTCTTTAGGCTCTCTTATATAGCGTTGAAAGGGGGTGTATTCTAACCTTAGCCTTCCATAAAGGGCATTGTATGATTCGAAGGCAATGGCTGTATTTTGCCCTAGTTCTTTCCCGAACAAACTATCAATCGTGCTACCGGTTTTGTAATCATTCAAAGACCTTCTTAATGCAAAATCGAGATCTGTAAATATGAAGAGACCGTTTTTTATTTCGATCCCGTGATTAACGCCAAAACCATTATTCAGGTATAAATTGCTTCGCTTCAGCATGTTGATCCATGCATCACCACTAAAAATAAAATCAAAATCACGGCGAACTGAAAAACCGTAAAATCCACGGTTAAAAGGATTGTACATCCTGCCGAGATTTAAAGAACCATTAACGTCGTGGTTACGAAAACCGTAGCTGACATCTGCAAAAAAATGTAGATTTTTTCTTGATTTATAAGTCTTGAAATAAGCAGCAGAAAGGTTTAAGCGGCCCCCGCCGAAAGCGAATGGCTGGTAGACGCCCGGAAGCGGTGGCAGCTGCCATGTTCTTTCCAGTTCCCTGTTGTAAATGGTCTGCCCGACAAGGAGAAGTTTTTTCCAGGTAAATCTATTTGTTTCCCTGTCAACCGAATCGAGGTACTGTTTGGTATGAGTTACACGATAAATACTGTCTCTGTATTGTATAAGTTTTATTTCTTTTGTAGTTAATGGCTCTATTCTCGCACCGTTCCAAAAACTGGTGTCGCGTTGATACGCGTCTTCGGTTGTCGCGCTAACTTCTACACCAAAGTGGTTTTTAGGAAATTGTTTATTAAGTTCATAATCTTGATACGCCACCGTTGTGATGCCTGATAATTTGTTTTTCCCGGCTTTTGAATAATATGTGAACTGCTGTTTTGATAACAAAGGCATTGCATTGTTATACCATTGCTCGACCTCGAAAAAATCGTATTGCGGCAAATGGTACTTTGGAAAGATGAAACGTGCATGCTCAATTGTAAAGCTGCTATCGTTTATCGTTAGTTCGCCTTCAACAGTTGCATTGCTGATGAGTCTTGGCTTTACCGCAATTGTATACCATTTGACATTACCTCTTTTCTCAACTTTTATTGTTTTAAACCTGTAAGCCAAAAGTCCGCTATAACTAATGGGAGATAAAAACTGCGCAGTTGAAAGACCGGGGATTTTGATGAGGTTATTATAAAAATTAAAAAACCCTTCTGTTGCAGACAGGTAAAAAAGATCGTTGTTGTTGCCGACTTTTTTTATCCCAAGCCGTTCTTCTTTTATCTTCTGCTCAGAAAAATAATCGAGTTTCAGTGAAACTTCGGTCATGGCCATTCCTGCGATATCGCGATTCGCGTTAATGGCCATCGTATCTTCCTTACCTTTTGATTTTTGTTTTCGCGGTAAAGAATCATGCTGCACAGCTTTAATATATACATTAGCCGACCATGGCCCCGTTGATGATACCAGGCTGTCTTTTCGACGAATTACGTTCTTTATTATTTCTGTTGCGGCATCTTTGTACTTCGATTTGATAACCACATTTTCAAGGAGCGCTTTTTCGTCCTCAAGAATAATATTCTGGATATAGTTTTTAGTTATGGTAACGGTAACTACTTGCGTCTTATAACCTATCAGACTATACACGATGTCATATTTACCTTCCTCAAGTTGTAGTATGTAGGTACCGTCTTCTTTGGTTGTTGTACCACTTTGCAATTCTTTTACCTGCACGCTTGCAAATGGCAGTGGCTCGCGAAGCGCATTGGTTATTCTGCCGGTAAGTTGAAACGTTTGTGACTGCCCGAAGCTTGCAACTAAGATTAATAATATGGATAGGAGGGTTCGCAGCATTGTTCGTTAAAGCTAAAAGTCAGACTTTTAATTGGTACAATACAAGCCGGTAATTTTTTTTGCTTAGGCTTAACAAGGAATGCGCTGCAATCTATTAATCAAATTATAAGTGCCGTGAAGCTAACAGCTTTCTAACAAAACATGGAAGCTCGAAGCTAACGGCTAATAGCTCGAAGCTGCGAATGCTATATACCAACGATCGAAATGGGAAGGAGAGATGAGAGTGAGGCTGGTAGTAACGATGTTAATTGAAGGTCTTTTGCAATTTGGCAAAATTGTTTGGACACGATTCACTTTTGAAGATATAGTACAACGAATAGAAAAAAGGCAATCCATAAAGCCGCAATAAATATTAATTGTTGTAGAAATAATACCCGTGGATGCATGGGCGACCTTTTTGTTTTTAACGCTCCCTGTTTGTCTACAATTATGATTTTTTTTCTAATTAAGTTTCTGTTGCTCTGTCGCATTAATGCCAGGTTATTCCTTCGAAGAATTCTATTTTGAGATAATATTTTCCACACCTACTAAATTAGAAAATTTAATAATTAAAGGGCACGACCATAGCTAAAGTTTTTTGTATTATCATTTTTTTAAGTTTCGGAATCGTTTCAGCTGAAGTAGCAAGGGCAATAATTTTTTAGTGGCTATTATTGGCTGTCGGCTGAAGACACAGTAGATGTTTACCCAGTTTCTTACTGAGCGAAACAAGCATACATTGCACTTTAAAAAAGTAAAATGGACGGAACAATCAGGGCGGATATTAAACCGGGAATGCTGGTGAATATTATTTTAAAAAAAGACCAACGAACCGGAGTGCTGACCGAGGGAATTGTAAAGGATATACTGACGAGCGCACCAAAACATCATCGGGGAATAAAAGTGCGTTTGGAAGACGGCCAGATTGGGCGGGTACAGGAAATTATTGATGAAAGCACCAGTTGAATTTGTAAAAGATCTGACCTGGTCGAGCAACTAATTTCTTTTTGCGTTATTGCTATACACAACAGCAAGGCTCGTGGTCTTTACACTCACTTTCGATGCCTTAATTAAACGTAAGGTTTAAAAATTATTATCATCAGAAGTTAATCGGATCTTCCTACCATGCAGAACGAATTAAGGAACATCCAACAATAAAAAAGCCAGGGCATCTCTTACCCTGGCCTGGAATATTGGACAAACTCAATTACTGAGTGATCGTTTTTGTTTTGGTCACTGTTTTAGGACGCTTCTTATCTCTATGTCTGCCGTATAAATAACCAGCTCCGGCACCTACGGCACCACCGATTAACGCCCCTTTACCTTTCTTACGACTTACTACTGCACCAGTTGCAGCACCAACACCTGCTCCAATTGCCGTAGTCTTTCCTTTGTGGCTTGTATTCGTTTTAGTTTTAACTTCTGTAGTTTGGGCGTTTGAATAGTTTGAAAATATTATGGTAAAACCCAATACCAAAACCAGAACAAAAATTACTTTTTTCATAAAGAAGATTTTAAAATTTATTAAATAATAATCGCAATAGAATTAACTAAAATCAAGCCAGTGCATTTTTTTGACATTCGGTTGGAGTTCGCGATAATTACAATTTACGACCTGTTGTCTGAATGAAAAATGGATAAGAGGATTGTACTTATAAGGTTGAAGAATAACAAATGAAAACATGGGTAAAGGCTAAAAGCTATCAGTAATTATGTTGTTCGTCCAACATAAGAAATCAAAGGTTCCGATGCAACAGACACCAAAAATTGCAATAAAAATCTTGAGAAGAAGATTTTTTGAAAATGAAATTCTATCAAAAGAACTCGCAGTTGTATAGGCTATAGAGGATTTGAAATAATGGAACGTAGTGTTAGGTGAACATTACCTTTTTTTAATTTATCAGCAATTCTTTTTACCGGTTATGCGATAGGTTAATAGCGACAACAAAACAAGTTATAATGCTATCATCACAAGGTTTTTTCCTCACCATAGAATAATGAAAAACCAGTACAAAAAGCATAATTTAAAAAAAGATGATTAAAGAGATTCGGATGAACGAAATGCGACGCAAGGATGCATCATCAAGGCTTCTTATGCTTGTATCACAATAACAATTGTCTTTTAACTTCTACGTCTTTCAGTCGGCCTTTCTCGAATCACTACTCCCACCAAACTTTTTGTAGATTTAGTTTTCATTGCCAAAAAAGCGCTCTAACGATATGCATAGAAGAAATTTTATAAAAAACACAGGATTGGTTTCAAGTGGATTGGCGATAGGAGGTTCGGCCATCGCAAAAGACTTTCCGGTTGGTGAAGAGCCGTGGTTTGATAAAGCTATGCGTTGGGGACAATTGGCTTTTGTTGAAAACGATCCTGGCAACTACGACCCGGACTTCTGGCTCGATTACTTCAAAAGAACTCACCTAGACGGTGTTCTTTTAAGCGCCGGTGGGATTGTTGCATTTTACCCGACAAAAATTCCCTTGCACCATAAAAGTACGTGGATGGGAAACACAGATCCGCTGGGTTACCTGGTGAAGGAATGTCGCAAGATGAAAATGTCTGTTGTGCTTCGCACCGATCCACATGCAACGAGACAAGATATGTATGATGCTCATCCTGGTTATATCTCTGTAACTGCGGATGGTGCAAAACGTCGTCATTGGGCTAATCCTGAGTTGTGGGTTACATGCGCTTATGGTGGCTATAACCTCGATTTCATGAACCAGGTGAACAAAGAAATAATGGAGCTATATAAGCCTGATGGAATTTTTTCGAACAGGTGGAGCGGACATGGAGTCTGTTATTGTGAACATTGTAAGACAAGTTTTAAAAATGCATATAATCTTGACCTTCCGGGAAATGCAGAAAGACTTAACCCGACGTATATAAAATGGTCGGAATGGCGAACGACCCGCTTAAGAGATGTGTGGCTTTTATGGGATAAAGAGATCAGGAAAATAAAACCAACAGCCCGTTTTATTCCTAATGGATTTCCTGATAAATTAGAGACGGGTAAATATGCAGATTTCTTTTTTGCTGATCAACAGGCCCGACGGGGAGTTATACCACCCTGGTCAAATGCAATGGGAGCAAAGGAACTAAGGGCTGGAATGGGAATGAAACCGCTTGTAGGAATATTTAGTGTAGGCATTGAGGAAGAATACCGCTGGAAAGACTCCGTGCAAAATGATGCTGAGATTAGAATATGGGTTGCCGAAGGAGTAGCTAATGGTTTAAAACCTTGCTTCGTAAAATTCGGAGGTGTCATCAATGATAAGCGCTGGATGGATGCAGTTGAAAAAATGTACCGGAGCTATTATAAAAACGAACGCTATTTAAGGAATACTGCGCCATTGGCTCGTGTAGGACTGGTTTACTCTGAACAAACAGATACTAAATATGGTGGTAAACCATGGCAGGCTGCTAGTAGAGAACATGCCTTAGGAATGTACCATGCTTTGGTAGAAGATCATATGCCTTTTGAAATGGTAAATGATAAACGGCTTGATGCAGAACATTTGAAACCTTTCAAACTTCTTGTACTTCCAAACGTTGCTGCGTTATCGGACCAACAATGCGAACAGCTAAGAAAATTTGTTGAAAGCGGAGGCAGCTTAGTAGCAACTTTTGAAACTTCGTTATACGATGAAGAAGGAAAGCCTCGTGCAAACTTTGGCTTAACCGATCTGTTTGGAGTTTCTTTTGATAACGCTGTTGAAGGGCCAATGCGAAACAGTTATCTGCGATTGAAACCTGATTCTGTTTCGAAACAGTTTCATCCTGTGACGAAGGGTTTAGAAGAGTCATTTAAAATTGTAAATGCAATACACAGGGTGAAAGTAACACCTAAAACGACATTCCCAAGTCCGGTAACTTTAGTTCCAACATATCCAGATCTTCCAATGGAAGATGTGTATAGGCGGACAGGTGACACCGACACGAGAGAGTTATACCTGCGTGAAGTTGGCAAAGGTCGGGTGGCCTATTTTCCCGGGGATTTAGACAGGTCTTTTTGGCAAATACTCAGCAGTGATCATAGCAGACTATTAAGAAATACGATTCGATGGGCGCTTAATGAAGAACCAATTGTTGATGTAAAGGCTCCAGGAGTTGTTGACGTTGCGGTCTGGCAACAGAAAAATTCAATGACAGTTCATCTTGTCAACCTGAATAATCCAATGATGATGAAAGGTCCTATTCGTGAACTTTTTCCTGTTGACGCCAAAGTGAGTAAACAAATTCCTGCAGGCAAAAAGGTAACAGGAGTTAGGTTGCTGATGAGTGGCGTTACATCAACTTTTGAAAACAAAAACGGAAAAATAATGATTGCCGTTCCGGGAATTTCAGATCATGAAATAGTGGCTCTCAATTTTGCATAGGGGTCAAAGGAACATGTGTGACAGGAACAGCGATATTACTTTCGCTACAGCTGAAAATTTGATAAGAACATCTATTGAACCGGGTAATGTATTTGCGGTCGCGAAGCAACGGAAACCAGGAACAATTAAATACGTAATTCTTCTACGTACTCTAGCTGCAGTATTTTAAACTAAAGCTCAATTACCAGAGACATATTACAACATCTTTTAAGATTTCTTACCGAGTTTTAGAAACATCTGGTAGTATATTGCATCGGTGAAAATGAAAAGGCTTCCATTTTTAGCGATCTTGTTGATTTGCGTCTCTTGTAATGTTGCTAAAAAAGCTTCTTTTAATCCTGCCCAAAAGTATAGTGCTGAGCAGCTGCAGCAAGACTTCTCTTTACTTCATGACATTTTAAGAACCAATCATCCGAGTCTATACTGGTACGAACCAAAAGATACCGTTGACGCTTATTTCCTGCAGACCCGGCAGTCATTAAAAGACTCTTTATCGGAACAGGAATTTAAAAACAAGGTTTCATGGGCTATCAATAAGATCCATTGTGGTCACACAACCGTTCGATCTTCAAAGAAATATTCTATTTATTACAGTAGAAAAAGATTACCTCAATTCCCTCTTTCTTTAAAGGTTTGGAAAGACAGTGCAGTTGTAATCTCAAACTTACCAAACAGTCGTAGAGACACCACTACCGGTTTACCTCGCGGTACGATCATTACGTCGATTAATAACTTCACCACCAGGCAAATTCTCGATAGTCTTTCGCAGTTTATCGGAACCGACGGCTATTCCAGTAACTTTCAATACCAATTAATCAGCTTCAACTTTCCAGCTTATTATAGAAATGCGTTTGGCACCGATAGTTTATATAAAGTAAAATATATAGACAGCCTCGGTAAAGAGAAAGAAATAAAATTGAAAAATTTTGAGTCCAGGGCTGACAGTAGTGCCAACAAACAAAGGATGCCACCGGAAGGATTTCAAAGAAGAGAAATTCGAAAACTGAAGTTGCTAAATAATAGAAACCTCGTAATTGACACAGTTCTCAACACAGCATTTCTTTCTGTAAACACATTTAGCGAGGGGAAACTGAATCGGTTTTTTAGAACCAGTTTTAAAAAAATTAAGGAACAGGGCGTACAAAACATCGCGCTTGACTTACGATTAAATTCAGGTGGAAGTGTGTTAACGTGTACCAAGCTCACTCAATACCTAATACAAAAACCATTTAGAGTCGCCGATACTGTCGCAGCGTATACGAGGAACTTTCCTCACAAAGAACATATTAAACCCTGGTTTATTTATTGGCTAAGCATGCGATTGACGGGTAGAAGGCTGAAAGATGATAGAATACATTTCAGGTATTTTGAAAATCATTCCTTTAAACCGAAAAAGAAAAACCACTTCGATGGCAACATTTATCTTATGACCGGGGGCTATACTTTCTCAGCAGCTACGTTAGTGACCGGAAAGTTAAAAGGACAAAGAAATGTAACGATCGTAGGTGAAGAGACCGGCGGCGGAGCGTATGGCAATTCAGCAATGTTTTTAACTACGATAGTTTTGCCAAATACCGGGCTTAGAATCACTTTGCCGCTCTACAGAATGGTCTTAAACGCAAAATTGCCTAAAAACGGCCGTGGAGTTTTTCCTGACGTAGAAGTAAACCCATCCTCAACGGCGATAAAAATAGGTGTGGATGCAAAAATGGAAAAAGTGAAGGAATTAATCAAACAAAGGCAGCTAAACATGTCCGCACAGTGAAGTAGCGGATATAGTAAGTTGGAAAATAGCGAAATGACTTGCTTACCTACTGTTGTTCACGTTCAATATTATTCTCTTCGGGCGACGGATCTTTAATATAGTTTTCAGCCCTGGTTGTTGTACTATTATCCCGTATACTTCTCTCCTGCTCGTCTTCCCACTCACCACTCTGTTCACTTATTCCAGCTTTTGTATCAACAACTCCTTGCTCTACTTTTTGTCCAACACTGCTTGTATTACTTGGATCCACCGGTGCCTGGTCTTTTCCCGGATTATTAGGATTTGTGACGTTAGGATCCACTCCTCCGATTTTCTCTGCCATAATATAAGGTTTTCAAAACCGCATTAAAATTCTGCGATATCTATTCATTAATATTCACCAAATCCACTACTTTTCCTCCCCCATTTATCAAGTCGTCAATTTCGGGAGGCGTTTCAGAAACTTCCAGTCCGAACTTTTCAGTAAAAAATAATTCTGTTACTATTGCCCCCTTCTCGTTGTGTTTGGCATAGTAATAAAGAATTTTATTTGCATTTACATGAACTGTTGTCCCGGCCAGATCTAATTTGATTATTGTAGGTTTCATTCTTTCGTATGTTTATAATTACACCCATAAAATAATCAGGCCACAAAATAGAAATTGGTTAACCCAGATCTGGTATAACCCTTTAATTGTGAAGTACTTATTTGAAATCTAGGGTAATTCTTTCGTTTCCTCATTACTATCGATTTCTCTTGAAACCGATACGACAATTGTTATTGTTAATCATAAATCCATTGCAATCTTTTTCAATTATCTTTGAGAAAACCGCATAATCGGTTCGTTTTTATCATTTTAATTATTACGTTACATTTTGACTTTTAAAGATTTTGGTTTCGATGAAAGGTTGCTTGAAGGAATTGAGGCAACTGGTTACGAAAACGCGACACCTGTACAAGAACAGGTAATTCCACTAATACTTCAGGGAAAAGACCTGATAGCTTCTGCACAAACAGGTACTGGAAAAACCGCTGCATTTCTGTTGCCACTCATTCAAAAGATTATGCACTCCGACGAAAGCGAGCACATAAATGCATTAATCATTGTTCCAACACGGGAATTGGCTGTCCAGATTGCTCAAAACCTTGAGGGGCTATCTTATTTTACTTCTATTAGTTCTTTGGCAGTCTATGGCGGTGGTGATGGAGCTTCTTTTGTGCAGGAAAGGCAGGCCTTGTCAAAAGGAGCTGAGATTGTCATCTGTACTCCTGGTAGGTTGATAGGTCACCTAAATATGGGTTATGTTAAGCTTAAACACCTTCAATATTTAATTTTGGACGAGGCAGATCGCATGTTAGATATGGGTTTTAATGACGATATTATGAAGATAATTTCGTTTTTACCGGCTAATAGGCAAACCTTACTATTCTCTGCTACCATGCCACCCAAGATAAGAGAGCTGGCAAAAAAGATCCTGAAAAACCCGGAGGAGATAACTATTTCCCTCTCAAAACCACCAGAGAAAATAAAGCAAGAAGCTTTTGTGGTCTATGATACACAAAAACCTGCTTTAATTAAACATCTACTTAAACTAGCAGATTACAACACTGTTCTTATTTTTTGTTCAAAGAAGCATACAGTAAAAGATCTCACACATCAACTAAAAAGAGCAGGATTTTCTGCGGATGAAATACATTCCGACCTTGACCAGGGGATGCGAGAGCAAGTACTTGCTTCATTTCTAAACAAAAGCTTACGAATTCTCGTTGCAAAATATATTCTGTACAGTGTCATTCATATCTATAATATTAACTTGGTCATCAACTCC
>JAOQAJ010000216.1 GCA_025963675.1 Segetibacter sp. | reverse complement strand
TTGTTGCCCCGATCAATGAAACAGACAATGTTATTTTCCTTCGTTATAATGATGAAAAGGCGTTGGAAGATTGTTTCGAACAAAGAGGTCACGAAATCTCTTCAGTTATTATTGAGGCGATTCAGGGTGTTGGCGGAATAGTTGCCGCAACTGAAAGCTTTCTTCAAAAAATCCGTTCCCTGTGCGATCAATACAATGCAGTTTATATTGCTGACAGTGTGCAGGATGGTTACGGAAGAAGCGGACAATTCTTTGCGCATGACTTTGCCGGTGTGAGTGCTGACATCTATACTATGGCTAAAGGCATGGGTAATGGTTTTCCAATCGGCGGTATTATGATTGCTCCGCATATTGCACCAAAACATGGCATGTTGGGAACTACATTTGGTGGTAATCAACTTGCTTGTGCAGCAGCCTTGGCTGTGTTGGAAGTAATCGAAGAAGAGAACCTGGTTGAAAATGCTCATAAGGTTGGATCGTATTTATTAGAACGTTTATCAGCAATACCCGAAATTAAAAATGTACGCGGACGTGGACTGATGATAGGATTTGATGTGCCCGAACAATTGAAAGACCTGAAGAAAAACCTTTTATACAACCATCATATTTTTACCGGTGAAGCGAAACCAAATGTCATAAGATTACTTCCGTCACTGGCACTAACTAAAGATCATGCAAATGAATTTTTAGAAGCGCTGGAAAATGAAATAGCTAATCTTGTTCCGAAGGTAAGCGAGCCTCAGGTAGCAGTAAACGCATAGCAAACTGTGTGGAATTATAGCGTTTTTGGTTCTGGTTAAAAACGCTCAATAAAGTTTTAAACGTACAAGAGTGCGACGCAACGATGTATCATTAATGAACAAAAGTTGGGCACATAAAAAAGGAAAAAAAGTTGAAAAATTTTATCTCTGTTTCTGATGTAACCGATATAAATGCACTTGTTGCGAAAGCACTTGAGTACAAGGCGAATCCTTTTAAGGATAAGCTTTTGGGTGTAAATAGAAGAATCGGTTTACTATTTCTTAATCCAAGTTTGCGTACCAGGTTGAGCACACAGGTAGCTGCACAAAACCTTGGTATGGAAGCGATCGTTTTTAATGTAGATAAAGAAGGTTGGGCACTTGAGTTTACGGAAGGCGCAGTGATGAATGGTACCACCGTAGAACATGTGAAGGATGCTGCGCCCATTCTCGGAAATTACTTTGACATCTTATGTATTCGTACTTTTCCTTCATTAAAAAACCGTGAAGATGATTATAGTGAGATGTACATAAAGCAGTTCATCAAGCATGCTGGTGTCCCCATCATAAGTCTTGAGAGCGCCACACTTCATCCCCTTCAAAGCCTGACGGATATCATTACGATTAAGGAACATTTGCTTAATTCCCCTTTAGCGGCAGGTCGCAAACCTAACGTTGTACTTACATGGGCTCCTCATATAAAACCCCTTCCGCAGTGCGTGTCCAATTCGTTTTCGGAGTGGATAAATGCATGGGGCGAAGCTAATTTTGTAATCACACATCCACCAGGTTATGAACTTGCAGAGAAGTTTACGAAAGGTGCAACGATCACGCATAACCAGCATGAAGCTTTACAAGATGCAGACTTTGTTTACGTGAAAAACTGGAGTGCTTACAATGATTATGGAAAGATGCTTAGTAATGATGCATCATGGATGTTGACTGAAGAAAAAATGAAAATTACAAACAATGCTAAAGTGATGCATTGCCTTCCGGTTAGGAGAAATGTTGAGTTGAGTGACGAGATCTTAGACGGACCAAATAGCGTGGTAACGCAGGAAGCATCGAACAGGGTATGGGCGGCGCAAGCCGTTATTAGCGAGTTAGTGAAGTAACTATTTTATGGATATTTAATTTTTTTTACCGGGCTAAATAAATCCATTTAGCTTCTCTTGCGTCGCACTCTTGTACTTTTGGTAATTCAATTCAGCATCGGGAAAACAATCCATGGAAAAATTATTTGTGATTAAGATCGGGGGTAACGTAATTGACAGTGAAGATTCGTTACGATCTTTTTTAAAAGACTTTTCCGCAATTGAAGGAAAAAAAATTTTGATACACGGCGGTGGAAAGATTGCAACAAAAATCGGAGAACAACTTGGCCTTGAATCAAAATATATAAATGGAAGACGAATAACCGACGATGCAACCATCGATCTTGTAACAATGGTGTATGGTGGCCTGGTGAATAAAAAAATAATTGCTCAGTTACAAGCTTTACAATGCAATGCAATTGGGTTAACCGGTGCTGATGGAAACATCATTCCTGCAACGAAAAGGCCGGTGAAAGAAGTCGACTTTGGATGGGTGGGAGATATTGAAAGTTCAAAGTTGAAAGTTGAAAGTTTAATGTTATTGCTTGAAGCAGGATTAGTGCCGGTTTTCGCTCCTCTTACACACGATGGTCAGGGCCATATTCTAAATACAAATGCTGATACAATAGCTTCTACCCTGGCAGTTGCTTTGTCTTCGCTTTACGACGTAAGGTTGATTTATTGTTTTGAGAAAAAAGGTGTTCTGGAGAGTGTCGATGACGACAACTCGGTAATCAAACTGATAAACAAACAAACTTATCAGCAACTCCTAAATGAGCAGAGATTATTTGCCGGAATTTTGCCTAAAATTGATAATGCGTTTGCCGCAATAGACGCAGGTGTAAAGGAAGTATTGGTGGGTGATGCAAAAGATCTAATTCAAAACACAACAGACAAAACAAGCGGAACACTTTTTATCCAATAATGGCACCAGACTTATTATACGAAGAAGCAGTCGATCTTTTGCAACAGTTGATCTCTACAGCATCTTATTCGAAATATGAGGATGGAACGGCTGCTATTATAGAAAATTTTCTTGCAGAAAAAAGTGTCCCGACACGCCGGCTGTTGAATAATGTTTGGGCGGTCAACAAATACTTTGATCCTGGAAAACCTTCCATTCTCTTAAACTCACATCACGATACGGTAAAGCCAAATCTTCAGTATACCAAAGATCCATTTACTCCCATTATTGAAGATGGAAAATTGTATGGGCTTGGCAGTAATGACGCAGGTGCATCCCTCGTAAGTCTTATTGCTACTTTTCTTTTTTTCTACCCCAATGACAATCTTAAATACAACCTTATTCTTGCAGCTACTGCTGAAGAAGAGATTAGCGGATATGGCGGAATAGAATTATTGCTTGGAAATGACGAATTTGAAAACACTTTACAAGGCAAAGAACCAGATTGTGCAATCGTAGGTGAGCCTACGAAAATGCAATTAGCCATTGCCGAAAAAGGATTGATGGTATTGGATGGTGAAGCGTTAGGCAAAGCGGGTCATGCAGCAAGAGAAGAAGGGATAAATGCAATCTATATCGCGTTAAAAGACATCAGCTGGTTTAGCACTTATCAATTTCCAAAAGTGAGTGAATGGCTGGGACCTGTTAAGATGAGCGTTACAGTTATTAATACAGAAAACAGGGCACACAACATCGTACCATCTAGCTGTAAGTTTGTCGTAGACATCCGAATTACTGAAGTATATACTCATGAAGAAGTTTTTGACATCATACGACAAAATGTGGTATCGCAGGTAATGCCGAGAAGTATGAGATTAAGGTCTACGGGAATTGATGTAAATCATCAGCTTGTTCAATCCGGAATTAGTCTTGGTAAAAGTTGCTACGGCTCACCTACCAGCAGTGATAAAGCGCTAATGCCCTTCCCTGCTTTAAAATGCGGACCCGGCGATAGTGCAAGAAGCCATACAGCGGATGAATATATTTATTTAAGTGAGATCAAAGAAGGCATTGAAACTTACATATCACTTCTAAATAAGATGATACTTTGATTAAACAGTTTTTAATAAAAAAGGTGAGTGCTGAACCAGACCGTCCACCTTATTCTTATAAAGTCGAAGAGTATTTTGAAGAGTTTGTTCACAACCATATCTTACAACCTTTCAATGTTATAATTAACGGGAAGTGGAAAGTTCTGCTGTCAATAATGATCTTCAAAAAAGATGATAACAGTCCTTCCGGAGTAAACATATATGAACCATCTGTAGTTGCAGAGGAAATGATTAAGTATTATCCTGTTGCAATTAATATGGAAGATATTTATGCAAATGATGAACCTTTAGAAAATATTGTAAGCTTGTATTTTCAAGTTATCAGCTTGTTCGTTCTGTCTAACTATAAGGAAGTTTCCAGAGACTATATGCTTGATCTAAAGAATAAACTAGACTGGGATTACTTGTTATCACTACCTTATCCTGCACCTTTTTCCGAGCAAAAATATGTTGGGGATTGATTCATGATGTAGCAAAAATATTACTATGAAGTTGTGGCAAAAAAATACAAACACCTCTGCAGCAGTAGAAACTTTCACTGTTGGTAACGATCGTGCAATGGATCTATTTCTTGCGCCTTTTGACGTGCAGGGATCGCTGGCTCATATAAAAATGCTGGAAAGCATCGGGTTACTTACAACAGAAGATTGGAAGGTTTTATCAGCAGAGCTTAAAAAAATCTACAAAGAAATTGAAGCTGGAAATTTTACATTGCAGGATGCAGTTGAAGATATCCATTCGCAGGTAGAGTTGATGCTTACCGAACGGTTGGGTGACGTAGGAAAAAAAATTCATAGTGGTCGAAGTCGCAACGACCAGGTATTGGTTGATCTGAAACTGTTTTTTAGATCAGCAATAGAACAACTTGTTCAAAATATAGAGCATTTATTTCAATTGCTTCAGCAAAAAAGCGAGGCGTTTAAAGAGCATTTGTTGCCCGGTTATACGCATCTTCAACTCGCAATGCCTTCTTCTTTTGGGCTGTGGTTGGGCGCTTACGCGGAAAGTCTTGTTGATGATGTAATCACATTACAGTCTGCTTATAAAGTAGTCAATAAAAATCCGTTGGGCTCGGCTGCCGGCTATGGTTCTTCGTTTCCTTTGAATCGAACTTTTACCACACAATTACTTGGTTTTGAAGAATTGAATTATAATGTAGTCTATGCGCAAATGAGCCGGGGCAAAAGCGAACGGATAGTTGCGCAATCAATAAGTAATGTGGCAGCAACACTTAACAAGCTTGCAATGGATTGTTGCCTCTACATGAACCAGAACTTCAGCTTCATTTCTTTTCCCGATGAACTAACAACCGGTTCGTCGATCATGCCTCACAAAAAGAATCCGGATGTCTTCGAATTGATCAGGGCAAAGTGTAACCAGTTACAAGCTTTACCCAATGACGTTGCTTTACTTACCACGAATCTCCCGTCAGGATATCACAGGGATTTCCAGTTATTAAAAGAATATTTATTTCCTGCTTTTGTTACTATCAACAGTTGCCTCGACATGATGCACTTGATGATCAGCAACATGAAGATTAAGGAAAACCTGTTAAGCAACGAGCAATACAAATACCTGTTCAGTGTAGAAGAGGTTAACAAACTCGTTCTGCAGGGAACACCCTTTAGAGATGCGTATAAAAAAGTAGGATTGGAAATTGAAGCAGGCCACTTTGCATACTCAACCACAGTACAGCATACTCACGAAGGAAGCATAGGGAACTTGTGTACCCAACAAATTGGGGATGCAATGAAGGCGGCAATAGCAGATTTTGAATTTGAGAAATTCCATAAAGCAATTGAAGCTTTAACAGCCTAAAAGCCAGAACCAGGAATTACTTTTTTTCATCCCCTTTAAGTCGTGCCGGAGCTTTAGTTGAAGCAATAAAATTTTATTAAAAACTAAATTTTTTAGTAAAAAGATCCTAGCTTCGCCCGAGGTCTTACCGGATTCCGCTTGTTTGCGCAGGTTTCAATCCGGCATGAAGTTTAACACATGAAAGTACTACACACAGCAGACTGGCATTTGGGCAAACGGCTCGAGCATTGCGAACGAACAGAGGAGCACCAGCAGTTTTTAGATTGGCTGGTTGAGAAGCTTTCAGAACAGTGCATTGATATCCTAATCATTGCCGGTGATATTTTTGATACGGGTACACCTTCCAACTCCGCATTGAAACAATACTACGACTTCCTTTGGAGAGTGAAAAACACCTGCTGCAAAGAAGTCATTATCATTGGCGGTAATCACGATTCCGTCACTACTTTGAATGCTCCGAAAGATTTGCTTAAGTATTTTAACGTTCATGTTGTTGGTGGAGTTCCGGACAATTTTACTGATCAGATTATTCCTATATCAAATGCACAAGGCGAGCTGCAATTGGTAGTTTGTGCGGTGCCGTTTTTGAGAGACAAGGATGTGCGTTTATCGATCGCAGGAGAAAGTTCAGCAGATATGGAAGCAAGGTTGAAAAAGGGAATTTGTAATCACTATAATTCCTTGAAAGAACATGTTGCTCCGTACAAAGCCGAAGGTATTCCCGTCATCGCTACTGGTCATTTGTTCGCTGCCGGTGGAGCTAATTCTGAAAGCGAAAAAGACATTCATGTAGGCAATTTGGGGCAGGTTTGCGGAGACCAGTTTCCGGAAGAGTTCGACTACGTAGCGCTCGGGCATTTACACCGTCCGCAGGTTGTGAATAAGATGAATCATATCCGCTATTCAGGCTCGCCAATACCGCTTAGTTTTTCAGAAAATGAAGATAGCAAACTGGTAGTGATACTGACTTTTGAAAATGGTAAACTAAGCGAACTGGAAGAATTTGAAATTCCTTGCTGCAGAAAACTGATCAGAATAAAAGGCAATCTTGAAACCGTTAAGAACAAGCTGATTCTGTTGGAAGATGACAAGCTATGTTATCCTGCATGGGTAGAAGTGCAGGTTGAAACGGAAAGCTATATCCACGAACTCGATGACCAGTTAAACAAGCTGGTACAAAAGAAATCTTTTATAGAGCGGTTATTTATCAGCCAGCGGCGCCTAAAGCCTTTACTTAACCTGGATGAACAGGTATCTGAAGCAACGACTCTGACAGACCTCGATCCTAAAACTGTATTCAGAAAAAAACTTGAATCTGCTTATCCTAACGGACAGACGGATGATTTGTTGCAGACTTTTGATGAAGTGATGGAGTTGATGAAACAAAGCGAATAGGATATTTATTGAAAGTATAATTCAAGTCTTAGCCGAACGACATTTACCCCTGTTGAAGTGTGCGACGCAACAGCTGTCGAAGAATGTTGAACTGCGGACTACCCAAAGAATTTCTTACTTTTTACAAACTATGGCCTTTTTCGTTGTACCAGCGAAGCGCTTTTATTGGCTTTTGTTGCGACGCTCCATTCAACTGTATACTTTCATAGCAACCAAATAGTTTGTTGCTTTTAAATAAATTGCATTTACAATCCCTGGCATTTTACCGATTCATATTTCATCTTTTACAATGAAGATTATAAGCATAAAGTTTTTAAACCTGAATTCATTAAAAGGTGAACATGAAATACGGTTCAATGAAGCACCTTTCACTGAAAGCGGTTTGTTTGCTATAACCGGCCCAACCGGAGCAGGCAAAACAACCATTTTAGATGCAATAACGGTTGGCTTATACGGGCGGGTACACAGGCACGACAAGGAGGCAAGTGAGAGCATGACAAGGTTTACAGGAGAATCGTTTGCAGAAGTCGAATTTGAGGTAAACGGAAAATTGTATAGGGCGAGATGGTCGATAAGAAGAAGCCGTAACAAGCCCGACGGGGCATTACAAACGGCTAAGATGGAACTTGCTGATTCGGTCACAGGCAATATCATCGTTGCTCATCCGCTTTTGGCTGTGCAAAATAAAATAGTCGAATTATGCGGCCTTGATTATAGCCAGTTCTTGCGATCGGTAATGTTGTCGCAGGGCGACTTTACAAGATTTTTAAAAGCAAGCGAAAACGAACGAAGTGAGTTATTGGAAAAGATTACAGATACCGGAATTTATTCTCAAATCTCTGCTTATGTATTCGAAAAAGCTAAAGAAAAAAAAGTTTTCCTGGATGCATTGCGAGCAAGAATGAATGATGTCGTATTGCTTTCAGACGAAGAAAAAATTGCAATAACAGCAACTTTGCAAGAGCAAAAAAATGAAGAAGCAAGGTTAAAAGGAATTAAGCTGGATGCAGAAACAAAAATAAACTGGCTTCAAAAAATAAGAGACTTAGAAGGCAAAAAGCAACTTCATGCTGATGAACTTTCAAGATTTGAACAACACAGAAAAGATAACGAGCCTGATTTTGAACAATTGAGGCAGCACATGCAAGCTTCTGTTCACAAGCTTGCTTTACAAGCTGTTTCTGAACAAAAAAAACAAAGAGAGGAAATAGCAAATAAAGTTGCTGAATTAGAGAAACAACTGCCGGTTTTTAAAGAGGAAGTTAAACAGGTATCCGCGCAACTAGAAGCTGCAGCAGCTGGTTATAGTAGAGCGCAAGCAGCACTTTCAGAAGCAGAGCCTTTATTGGAAGCTGTTATTATAAAAGATACAGCAATTGAGGGGTTTAAAAATCACTTGTCGCAGACTACAAACGCGTTTAAAGCATTGCAAACCGAAGTAGAAAAGTCGGAGCTTTTGCTGGAACAAAAGCAACTTGAGCTACAAACCTGTGAGGCGAAAATATTTGATATAGAAAGATGGCTGGATGAACATCAGAAAGAAAGCGGTCTGGAAAAAGACTTGCCACAGTACGAGCAATTAAGAAGAGAAATTCTTGCAACAGATGACACAATTTCAAAAGCAACTAAGGAGCTTGCAAAATTTGAGAGCCAACAAAAAGAAGAACAGGCAAACCTTGCAAAAGCAATAGAAAAAGTTGAAAGCATAAAAAAGGTTATAGTTAAAATCGAAGCTGAACAAAAAGTAGCCAGCCTGCAACTTGGAGAAGCGACGGGTGAACAAACGATTGAAGCAATTGAAACCCAAAGTAATTCTTTGCCTGCTTTGATAGCTATTTGTAAAGACCAATTGAGGTTGTCGGGAGAATACCAGAAGCAAATTGATAGAAGGCAGCAGGTCGTTAAACAATTAGACGATTCGAATACTACATACCAGCAGGAAAGTGATCAACTTAAGGTATTGGAAATAGATAAAGAAAACGCGGAAGCCGTGTTGACTGATATTCAACAGTTGGTTGAAATCCAAATGCGAATTCAAAAATATGACGAAGACCGACAGCAATTAGAGCCGGAGAAACCGTGTCCTTTGTGCGGTTCAACACACCATCCATATGTTGAGCAATATCATAAAAGCCATATTAGCCAGGCCGAGCAGAAACGGGATCAACACAGAATTTACGTAGATACACTGTCGAAGAACTATAGAGAAAAGGGCTTACTAGTAAATACAATTGCAACTACAATTACGGCATCTAAGAAAGAACTTGAGCAACTTGAAATAACAATAAATGACCTTTTAGAAGCCTTTGACAAGAATAATAAAGAATTACCAAAGCCATTAGATCTACATGACAGCCGAATAATAGCTGCATTGATATCAGCAAAAGAAAATGATCATAAAAGGTTGCGTGAACGAATCTCTTTGATCCGGCAGTTGCAACAACGATTGATTGAATTTGAAAACCAAATGCATCTTCAGGGACAGGAATTTTTAAGATCCGAAGGGGCTGTATTACAAATCGAAGAAAGAATAAAATCTACAAAACTAAACATAGAACGAGTAAGTGAAGATGTTGGAAAATATAGCGATCATAAACAACAGATAGTTGAGTCTGCTACTGCACTTTTATGGGGATATGATATTGTTTATGATTCGACTCAAGTGCCAAAGGTTGAAGAAGAGTTAAAAAGACGACACAGAATTTATCGGGCTTCGATGGAGCATTTACAACAATACAAAATAAACATCGGAAGGCTGGAAGCTGAATGTAACAGCGCAAAAATAGGTCATACAGAAAAATCGAATAAACTGGCAGAGTTGGAAGCCCGCTGGAAAGGTGAGCAGGAAAGTCTGAAAAAGTTGCTATTAGAGAGGAGTGAACTATTTGGTGAAAAAGACCCGTCGGCAGAACGAAGAAGATTTAATTACGACGTGCAGCAATCGAAGCTTTCCGCTGAAAACCATCAGATGGATTTAAATCGGAAGCAACAGGATCTGAACGTAAATGAGGAGAAAGCTAAAGATTGGAAAAGGCAATTGCAGGCAGTGGAAGAAAAGTTTACTACTCTTCATACTGAACTAATTGCCAGACTAGCAGTGGAAGGAATTGCTTCAATAGAGGAACTTGAGGCCTTATTTATCCCACTGCAGGAAGAGCAAAGAATATCTCTGTTAAAACAACAAATTGAAGAAAAAATTACAGCAACGGCAGGTATTTTAAAAAATATAGAAGGGGAATATAGAACCGAAATTGAAAAGGATTTAACAACAGAAACTGAAGAAGTATTAGGAACGATCCGTGCAGAGCAGGAAGAATTAATATCAACACTTAATCAGCAAATAGGAGGTTTACAGCATAAATTAGAGGAAGACGAGCGTGCCGCAGAAAAGCATAAAGAAGTAGCAGCACAGGCAGAAGAACAGCAGAAGGACTGTGCACGATGGGATAAAATATCACAATTAATAGGTTCGGCAGATGGAAAGAAATTTAGCAAATTTGCGCAAGGCCTTACCCTGGCAAGACTGACAGAATTAGCGAACAGGCATTTGCACAAACTAAGCGACAGATATAGAATCTTAAAGAGTGCAGAAAAGGATTTGGAGCTTCAGATAGTTGATGCCTACCAGGCAGATGTTATTCGGCCTATGACCACACTTTCGGGTGGCGAGAGTTTCCTCGTTAGTCTTTCGCTTGCCCTTGGCCTGTCTGACCTTGCCGGTAGCAAAACACAAATTAATTCACTTTTTATTGACGAAGGTTTTGGAACACTCGACGCGGAAACCTTGGATGTAGCAATTTCAGCATTAGAAAACCTGCAGGCATCAGGAAAAATGATTGGAATTATTTCGCATGTGGAAGCATTAAAAGAGCGTATAGGTACACAGATAGAAGTTAGCAAGCAACCAGGAGGATACAGTAAGATCAAAGTGAAGAGTTACGGAAAAGAATATGTGTAAGTTGAAAGTTTCATGTTTCGCGTTTCAATTTCATGTGACAACTGAAACTCGGGCCGCGTAGCAGGCAACTGTAACCGCATCAGGTAACTTCTATTCTTCCTTCCACTCGCCCAACCCTTGCCTGATAACCTCATAGGGTTCACTTGTACAATCTACAATGGTAGAAGGTGTCATTCCACCGTGTCCACCGTCAATTACAATATCGACCAGTTTCCCAAAGTTCTCGTAGATCAATTCCGGATCTGTATATTCTTCAACCATGTCTCCGGGCAACGATGCACTTAATATTGGATGGCCGAGCTCTCGTACAATTGTGTTTGCAATTACATTATCAGGAATACGAAGGCCTATTGTCTTTTTTTTGCTATGCAGCATTTTCGGCACCTCACTATTGGCCGGCAAAATAAATGTGTAGGGTCCCGGTAAATAATTTCGTAGTATTCTATATAATGGAGTGGAAATACTTTGCGTGAATTTGCTGAGGTCACTGAGGTCGCTACACACAAAACTTAATTGAGCCTTTTGGGGATCGATATGTTTAATCCGGCAAATCCTTTCAACCCCCTGTTTTTTAAAAATATCGCATCCCAACCCGTAAATAGTATCAGTAGGATAGATGATAATTCCGCCATCCAACAAACATTCTATGATTGTTTTTATTTGTCTCGGCTGCGGATTAACTGGATGAAGATGAATAAGCATGTTTCAGATGATTAAAATATTATACCATTTTTCTGCAACCATTAAAGCTCGAAGACTCGAAGAAAGATCAAGCCAGGTCTTTTTTGTGCGTTCGTGCCTCGGTAGCAGACCTGCTGCAACCCTTGATACAAGTACAAGTGAGTGACACAACGAAAGCAATATAGTAGCAAAATTGCTGGCTAACATACCTCAATAAAAATTAACAACTAAAATTTCATTGAAAATGAATGAGTTGCAGAGGTTGTATTTAAAATAGTTGCTGAAATGTTTCTTTTTTCAAATATATGCTACTACCTTCGCCGTCCATTTAAAAATTGGCGGGATAGCGTCAATTAAATTAAAACACAAATAATGAGCAAACTACATTTCACAACCAAATCTGCGAACGAGGCTACCGTGCAACGTAACTGGTACGTTGTTGACGGCACTAATCAAACCGTTGGTCGCATTTGTGCTAAAATCGCAGCAGTTCTTCGAGGTAAGAACAAGGCGTATTATACTCCCCACGTTGATTGTGGTGATTTCGTTGTCGTGATTAACTGTGACAAGGTTAAGTTGACCGGTAACAAAATGGATGAAAAAGAATACATGCACTACACTGGTTACCCAGGTGGTCAAAAAGTAGAGATCGCAAAAGACCTTTTAAAGCGTCGCCCTGAAGTGATCGTTGAAAGAGCTGTAAAAGGGATGCTACCTAAAAATCGTTTAGGTCGCAAAATGTATAAAAAACTATTTGTGTATCCAGGCGATAAACATCCGCATACTGCACAGCAACCTCAAGAACTTAAATTCTAAAAAACAGCGACTAGCTGTTAGCTACAAGCCACAAGCTACAAGCTAATAGTGATAAGCTAAAAGCTTAATTAAATGGAAAAACAAAAAAATGCCGTAGGTCGTCGTAAGGAAGCTGTTACAAGAGTTTTCCTTAACAGGGGCGAAGGTAAAATCACCATAAACGATAAAGACTACAAGGATTATTTTCCGCTGGTTTATTTACAAAATCAGGTAGAACAACCTTTTAAAGTTATTGAAGGCACCGATAAATTTGATGTAAAAATCAATGCAACCGGTGGTGGAATGAAAGGTCAGGCCGAAGCCGCAAAGCTTGGTATTGCCCGTGCTATTCTCGAAGTTAGTCCTGAATTACGTCCTACTCTAAAAGCAGCAGGTCTACTTAAGCGTGATCCAAGAAGCGTTGAGCGTAAGAAACCAGGTAAGAAGAAAGCGAGAAGAAGCTTCCAGTTCAGTAAGAGATAGAGAAAGCTACAAGCTGTTAGCTTCAAGCTACAAGCCTTCCGCGTTTTGCTCGGGGCTTGCAGCTTAAAGCTTGCGGCTATTAAAAATATATTCGTAAATAAAGCTAAAGGCTAAAAGCTAATAGCTAAAAGCTAAAAAGAAAAATGGAAAATAGCACTTCACTACAACAGCAACTTCTGGAGGCCGGTGTTCACTTTGGTCACCTGAAGAAGAAGTGGAACCCAAAGATGTTGCCTTACATCTTCGCTGAGAAAAAAGGTATTCACATCATCGACCTTAACAAAACCGTAGAAGGTTTGCAGGAAGCTGCTGCCGCTATGAAAAGCATTGCTAAGAGTGGAAAGAAGATCATGTTTGTTGCTACTAAAAAGCAGGCAAAAGAGATCGTGATGGAAGCTGCTAAAAAAGTAAACATGCCTTTCGTAACCGAGCGTTGGTTAGGTGGTATGCTTACCAACTTCAACACCGTTCGTAAGAGCGTGAAGAAAATGCAGAGCATCGAAAAAATGTTGAACGACGGTAGCGCTGAAAGCCTTACTAAAAAAGAGCGTTTGACTCTTACCCGCGACAAAGAAAAGATGGAAAAAGTTCTTGGTGGTATCGCCCAATTAGGTCGTGCCCCCGCTGCTTTGTTCCTTGTTGATATCGGACATGAGCATATCGCTCTTTCTGAAGCAAAGCGACTTGGCATCACAACTTTTGGTATGGTAGATACTAACTGCGATCCTAACAAAGTTGACTTCGCTGTACCTGCTAATGACGATGCAACAAAATCTGTCGCTATCATTACAAGCTATATCGTCGCTGCTATCGCCGAAGGACTTGCCGAAAGACAAGCTTCTAAAGATGATGATACTGATGGCGATGTAGACAACGATGCAGAAAGAAGAGCTGCCCGTTTACAAGCTGAGGCCGAGGCTGAAGCTTCACGTGGTGGTGGTAGAGGTCGTGGCAATACAACCGGCGGTCCTGCTGGTCCTCAAAAGCGTCGTGTTCCAGGTGGAGCAAGCCGCAGACCAAGCGGTCCCGGAGGTCCTAGATAATTTTAGTCAGCAAGTCTTTGGGTCAATAAGTCATTGAGGAGTTCGGTTTGATAGAGGGGACTTTTTGGAGCCAAAGCTTTAGTACTACTATTTATCATCGTTGCGTCGCACACTTGTACTGACTAATTCATTATTCAGCTAATCATAAAACCACATAGGCACATAGACACATACATGTGACTTATGTGTCTATGTGGTTTTAATTTTCAAATTAATTCATTTTCAAATTTTCAAATTATAACTTATGTCAACTGCAACAATTACTGCGCAGGATATAAATAAATTACGCCAGGCAACTGGTGCGGGCATGTTGGATTGCCGTAAAGCACTAACTGAAACCAACGGAGACTTTGAAGGAGCTATTGACTGGTTGCGCAAGCAAGGTCAAAAAGTTGCTGCAAAGCGCAGCGACCGTGAGGCGAAAGAAGGTGTCGTAGTTGCAAGAACTACTTTCGATAATAAAGTTGGTATCGTACTTACCATCAGTTGCGAAACTGACTTCGTAAGTAAAAATGCTGATTTTGTTGCTTTCGCTACCAGCATTGCTGATGCTGCTATCGCTAACGACGTAAAAAGCCCTGAGGAACTAAACGAAGTGACTGTCAACGGAGCGAAAGTTTCTGACATGATCAATGATAAGCTTGCTTCTATCGGTGAGAAAATCGGCGTAAGCCGGTTTGAAAGAATTGAAGCTCCTTATGTTGCTTCATACATTCACGGTGCTAACCGTATGGGCGTTTTGGTTGGATTGAATAAAGAAGCTGTAGAAGCAGGTAAAGACATTGCTATGCAGATTGCGGCAATGAATCCACTTGCAGTTGACCCATCTTCAATCCCTGCTGAAACTGTATCAAGAGAAAGAGCAATCGTAACTGACCAGATCGCTTCAGACCCTAAGATGGCAGGCAAACCTGCTGAAATGATCGCAAAGATCGCAGAAGGAAAGTTGAATGCGTTTTTTAAAGAGAATACTTTAGCTGCACAATTGTTTGTAAAAGACAATAGTAAGACTATATCTGAATACCTGAAAAGTGTAGATAGCGAATTGAAAGTAATCGAGTTTAAGAGAGTAGCTTTAGGATAATTTTCCGATAAATTAGTAAATGAAAAGGGAGCGCGGTTGCGTTCCCTTTTTTTATGACTTAAACTTCAAGTGACCAAGTTCAACCGCCTATCTCCTCGTAAGTTCCATCACTGGTAGCCACCTCGTACACTTCTGCATCTATATTAAATTCCTTTTTGTAAGCATCTGTAATCTCTTGTACAACACTTGCCCAGTCTTGCTTCTTAATTAAATTTATGGTGCATCCGCCAAAGCCGCCACCCATTACCCGGCTTCCAACAATTGATGGCTTTTCTTTGGCTTTGTTTACAAGAAAATCAAGTTCCGGACAACTAACTTCATATAGTTTGCTTAGTCCCTCATGTGTTTCAAACATCAGTTTTCCAAATGCTTCCTGCTCGTTGTTTTCCAACAACACTGCTGCTTTTTGCGTCCGTTCAATCTCCTGTGTTACATACAGGCATCTTTTATAGATCACTTCACCAAGTTCTGTTCGATATTTTTCTACTTCTGTTGGTTTAATGTCCCGAAATGATTCTACTTCAGGCAAAAATGATTGCAATTTGGCCAATCCTTCCTGGCACTGCTGGCGGCGCTGGTTATATTCACCGCTCGCCAGTGAATGATGCACTTTAGTATTTATTAGCACAAGCGAATACTCTTCTAAGCTCAGAGGCAGATATCTGTAATCAAGCGACGTGCAGTCTAGAAAAATGACATTGTTTTGCTTTCCCATGAGGCTGGCAAACATGTCCATAATTCCCACTTTAACCCCCGGAAATGTGTGTTCCGCTTTTTGAGCCATCGTCGCCATCGTAGTTCTTTGAAGGTGAAGCTCAAAGATCTCATTCAGGGCAAACAATAATCCGCATTCGACCGCGGCGGAGGAAGACATCCCTGCGCCGATCGGCACATTACCACCAAACACACAATCGAAACCATGTATCGTTAATTCCCTTTTTTGAACCTGGTCAATTACTCCCAATAAGTAGTTTTGCCAGCCTTCGACAGGTGCTATTGTATTTAGGGGGGTAGAATAAGATTCATTAAGGTCAGCACTATAAAAGTTGGCTGTATCAGTTGTATTGCGTGC
>JAOQAJ010000214.1 GCA_025963675.1 Segetibacter sp. | reverse complement strand
ATAACATCAAAAAAACATTTATTATGGACTCAGGATCAAAAGTATTATTAGGAGCATTAGCAGGTGCAGCTGCCGGAGCACTTGTGGCAGGTTTATTTGCGACCGAAGAAGGTGCGGAGGCAAGAAAAAGGGTGGTTGAGGGAAGTAAAGATTTAACAAACAATCTCAAGGGAAAACTTGGTGACCTCACAACCAATGTAAAAGACACTGTCGCCGACACATACAACTCCGTAAAACAAACAGCAACTGACTTTGTGGGACAAGGGATGGATAAGGCATCGAGCGTAGCAAGTAATTTAAAATAAGAAAGTTCTTACCCTTACTCCTTTTTCGATAAGTACCAATGGAGGCTTTTTGCGGCTGTTGGTACTTATTGTTATTAAATTGTAGTTCTTAGTGTTCTTTGTGGTTCTTCGTGCCCTTCGTGTTCCAAAAAAAGGAGCACAAAGGACACAAAGTCTTACACAAAGTGCACGAAGAAAAACTCATGTGTAAAACTTAGGCAGGTTTTATTAAAGACAAAAATTTCTTATTTCTGAAAGTACTCTAGTTCCGTTTTATTGTTTATCAGAAATCTTAACCCATCTTAATTCCAGCAGATTTAAAGCATTGGTTTGTATTCCATGCACGTTTTTATTTACCAGGTGAATGACCATATCGTAAAATAAAGGAACAACCGGGGCGTCGTTGATTACCAGCTGATCCATCTCCCTATATAACCGGAAGCGAATGCTGTCGTTGTTTTCAAGTAAAGCCTCTTCGTACAATTCATCAAAAGCCGGATTCTTATATCTCGTATAGTTTGGGGGCGCGGGGTTCTTACTATAAAACATCGACATATAATTTTCGGCATCCGGATAGTCGGCTATCCAGCTTCCCCTGAAAAACGTGGCTTTTGACTTCGCTGTTTGCTCGAGCAACAAACTCTTCTGTATTACCTCAACCTGAACTTTAATACCCGTTTCCTCCAACTGTTTTGCAACGAAGCTGCCTATATCAGCATACATGGGAATGGTAAGTAATGTGATTGAAGGCATGTTCTTCCCATTTTCAAAACCGGCCTCTTTCAAAAGCCTGCGTGCCTTTTCCGGATCGTATGGATAGCCTTTTACCATTTCTGCGTTTCGCGATGGCAATCCTGCAGGAACAAAGCCGCCTTCTGCTGAAATGCCAATTGAGTTCCGCATATACATCATCAACTTTTTACGATTGATAGAACTGTTGATTGCCTGCCGTACAGCTTTGATATGTAACGGAGAATTTCTCGCAGCTTCGTTCTTATCATCCACCAAAACACCCAGGTATTCTGTATTTAGATAAGGATGTTTATTCAATACAATTTTTTGTTGCCAGTCTTTTCTCAGTTCACCAGCTTTAGTTAATACCTCATCTTTAAATGAAGGATCGATATCGTTTATGAAACTTAACTGCCCCTGCTGAAACGCGAGGAACTCTGTTGCCCTGCTGTCAAGAAAAGAAATCTTTACAGCATCTAAATATGGCAATGAGATTCCTTGTCTATCTTTCTCCCAATAATTAGGATTCCTATGTAACACTAACGCCTGCCCTTCCTCCCAAAAACCAAATTGAAAAGGACCGGTGCCGCAGGGATGACTTCTAAAATCCTTGCCGTATTTTTCGACCACTTCTTTGGGAATGATGCTACAATATGGCATTGTCAGAATGCCCAAAATCGGATGAAAAGGACGAATCAGCTTAAGCTGGAAAGTTGTGTCGTCAATCGCAGTAAAAGCTGCAGTGCTGTCGACCCTGTTATTAAAAATCCAGGCGCCGCTACTTGCAGTGGCCCTGTTCATAATTCTTGATAAGCTATAGGTTACATCTGCTGCGACCAACTTTCTTCCTTTGCCATTTTCAAAGGCTTCGTTGTCGTGAAAGACCACATCATTTCTAAGATGAAAAGTATATAAAAGTCGTTCTTCATTTACATCCCAACTTTTTGCAATCGAAGGAACGATATTTAAGTTGCTGTCTGTTTCTACCAGGGTATTGTATAACTGATGTGAAGTCCAGATGGTTGCCTGGCTTTTTGCAAAAGCAGGATCTAAAGTAGAAACACCTTCTGTAAGATTGAACGAAAAGACCTGTTTTTGTTGATTACTTTCAGAGCTGCAGCCAGTAAGCAGCGAATAAAAGATAATTGCCGGAAAAAAGTTTTTAAAAATAATGTGTTGTTTTATAAAAAGCATTGATATTAATTCCTTCAGTAATAGCCGGAAAGTCTTGAAGTAAAAATATATGAAATTAAAGAACTCCCTTATACTTTTTCAAAGACAACCCTTGTCGTGGCGGTGTTACTTTTTTATCTGCCGCATCAGAATGTAATTATTCTTGATTGTCGTCTACGCCCCTTAAAGCACGATCCAAAGTGCGGTACAATTTTAAGATAAGCTATATGGGTGAGTGACCGATGAACGAAATGCGACGCAACGATGATTAACCGGAGATCGGATGCTTGTATCATTAAAATAGTCTTTATCGGTAAACAATCATCCATCGTTGTATCATGAATAATGGAGGCTTGTTGTTAGGCGTAAATTATTATTGTTAAGAATAGGTTTTAAAGATAATTTATGCTATTCTTGCGCGTTTTAAAAAAAGTCAAATAACAAAAATTTGGCGGCCTATACAGCTACAATACAATTAAATAAGGTAGCTTGAACTATTATTACAACTATTCATTTTACTATTGATGCCATTATTAGACTACATTTTAGAAGAACCATCGTACGGGTGGAAAGACAGCCAGGGAAATTTAGTTAAGCCTTCTCCAAGTCAAATTTTGAAAGAGTTTTTTAGCAGGTTAAACATTTTTAAAACGAAAAAAAATTGGTTGCCTTTTGTTGGTTGGCTAACCGTATTTTGCTTAGCACCATTTCTATTTCTTTTTATTTTTAAATACTTTACGTGGCCCCGGTTTGCTGCAGCTTTTGTTTACAGCATGATTATAATGGGTACACATGGTACTATCTGGCATCATAGATATTGCACACACAGAGCGTATAAGTTTCGTAATAATTTCTGGAGGTTCTTTACGCAAAACCTTACATTGAAAGCTATACCTGAAGAAATTTATGCACTTTCGCACCACGTGCATCATGCGAAGTCTGACCAGCCAGGTGATCCTTACAATGCGAATGCTGGCTTTCTTTACTGTTTTCTTGCAGATGTAAACCACCAGCCTATCAATCGCAATCTTTCTGAAACTGATTATAACAAGGCTCTTGTTTTAATGAAGCATACCGGTGTAAACCCTAATACTTATGCTCAATATTTGAAATGGGGATCGGTTGCTAATCCATGGAGAACGCTTGCAGGAATAGCCCTCAACTGGGGGTTCTGGTATTTTGTCTTCTTTCTTATAGGTGGACATGGATTGGCTTGCGCCCTCTTTGGAGGTGCTGGTGTGTGGGCAATAGGCGTTCGTACTTTTAATTATGAAGGACATGGAAAGGGCCAGGACAAACGTACTGAAGGCATCGATTATAATAGAAACGATATGTCTATAAATCAACTATGGCCTGGCATTGTCGCGGGTGAATGGCATAACAACCATCATCTTTATCCTAAGAGTGCGAGGTCAGGTTTTAAACCTTACCAAATTGATTTTGCATGGTACTATATTAAGTTTATGAGTATGATCGGGGCGGTTTCTTTTTATAGGGATTCGAAAAAAGAATTTTATAAAAATCACCACGAGCCGTATGTAAATAATAAGAAACAAAAAGTTGTTTCTCCAAATATGTAACAATAAAAAGCCTGAAGTAACATTCAGGTTTTTTTATGACTCCGTCTTTAGTAATTCTATAGTACATCGTTGCGACGCTCCGTTCAAATTTCAGTTTGTCGCTGAGCAAACCTTCCGGCTTGATCTTTCCCCACAACCATTTATACCAGGCGCTTCCACCCTTCGTCTAATCTTTTTTAAAGGCAGCCTCGGGTAGCAGATATTCTTCCAGTATACATTTAAGCAACGCACAACTTATGGAGATGTAAGAACTTAAGTTTAGTTACTTGTAAATGAAATACGGCGCTAACTTCTACATAAATAAATTTTAATAATCAAGTTTCAGAGGCGGTCCTACAACTTGCATTTCGTTAGACGAAAATATTTTGCTGACTTCTTCCAATGTTGGTTCATGGTCGAGAGCAGCCATTGTTTCAAAAAAGTTTTCAAGCTTGCCCGCTGGTTGTAGTATTACTGTCATTCTCCCTTTTTTAGAAACTTGTGTCCAGGCATGAGGAACTTTTCGCGGTAGAAAAATACTGTCGCCAACACTTAAGTTATGAATGTCATCTCCAACTTTGAAACGATAAGACCCGGCAAGAACATAAAAAACTTCATCTTGTGCAGGATGCACATGCAGAGGTGTTCCTCTTCCCTGTGACAGTGAAGTTTGTTCAAAAATAGCCAGGCCGCCATTGGTATCACTGCCAGATATTTTCACATCTAACACATTAGAGTTAACACCTTTTAGTTTCAGGTGTCCGTGTATTCTACCTTCGCCCGAACTGATTTTAAATCCTTTGCTTTCCCTATTAGACACACGTTGTTTCTTACCAAACGAGATAAACGGTATTGCTGCCAATGCTACTATTGAAGCTAAAAAATTGTTTCTCCTCATACATTAAATTTTAAAATTAAAAACTGCTTTTTTAGTTTCACCTAACGTGTGCTAACGGATCTGGCAGCAATAGAATTACCGACCCCCCTTAAAGATATAACGTAAAATCGAAAAATATGGTTAGGGCTAAGTGCGTACTACAAATACTGCAGCGCATTTATCTGCACATTTTATTTGGTCTTCATTAACTTTTAAAGGCTCTTCTAAAGCCGGTTACATTCCTGAATAAATAATTCAGGTATCTCACGAAGCCATGAGATGAGCGTCGGTGCGCAGAGCTTTCGATGAAAGCTCGATTAAAAACAGTCTTGAGTTTGCTTGCGACCCCGCTGAAAGTGTAAAGACTATTGGAATAGATCAGGCATAATTAATAACAGAAGAAGTTATATGCATAAAACTGAAGTGAGGTCAATTACTATCTTTTATAAAACATGCATAAAATAAAAGGAACCATTTCTGGTTCCTTTTCCGTTTTTAACACCGCTCACTCACTTCATTATTTTGGCAGAAGAACTGTATTCACCACATGAATTACTCCATTGCTTTGATTTACATCCTTAATAGTCACTCTGCTCATTCCACCCTTTTCATCTTTAATCACGATGTTTTTTCCATTCATCGTAAAAGTTAACTCACCACCCTGAACTGTCTTTGCTTTGAATGTGCCACCATTTTTCCTGATCATTCCCATCAAAGCTGAACTGCTAATTTTACCGGCTACCACATGATAGGTAAGTACTGTTGTTAAATTGTCTTTGTTTTCTGGTTTCAGCAAAGTTTCTACTGTGCCTGCAGGTAATTTGTTGAAGGCTTGGTTGGTCGGTGCAAAAACTGTAAATGGTCCGGCACCTTGAAGTGTCTCAACAAGACCGGCTGCTTTTACTGCAGCTACAAGTGTTGTGTGGTCTTTGCTATTTACCGCATTTTCAATGATGTTTTTCGACGGATACATTGCTGCCCCACCGACCATCATTGTTTTTTCAGATTGTGCAAATGCTACAGCTGTTATCAATAACATCAATACAAATGTAACCGCCTTTTTTAGAGTTAACTGTTTCATTACTAATATCTTGTTTGTTTCAACTACTTACGGAGGATTGTATACCCCGGTTTCAATGCGCCTTAATTTTTTTTGAAGAAAGCTACTTTTTGAAGAATAATCCTAACTGTAGAACCTTTGAAATTGCATGATTAAAAAGCATTTAACAAACGTGCAAAAACCCGGAGGACAGACGGGTTATCACTTTAAATTATCTTTGTTCTAAAATATTAATAATGGCTGAAGACCTTACGATAGCACAAGGAAGCAAGGAAGAACAGTACGAAGCAATCATTCCGCAAATAGAAGGATTACTTACAGGTGAAAATGATTTGGTAGCAAATATGGCTAACGTAGCAGCTGCATTAAAAGAACAATTTGGCTGGCTTTGGGTAGGTTTTTATGTGGTAAAAAATGATGAGTTAGTATTAGCCCCTTTCCAGGGACCTGTTGCTTGTACCCGAATAAAAAAAGGTCGTGGGGTTTGCGGACAGGCATGGCAACAAGCCCAAACTTTGATAGTACCTGATGTTGAAAAATTTCCGGGTCATATCGCTTGCAGTAGTCTTTCAAAATCGGAGATAGTCGTTCCAATAAAAAAGCAGGATGAAGTCGTTGCAGTATTAGATGTAGATAGCAACGAATACAACTTATTTGATGAAACGGACCAACGCTATCTTGAGCAAATAGTACGATTGATCAATTTTTAAGTCATTTGCATTTTATCATGAAAGTCTGAAGATTGGACTCCGGCTAAAACTCGCTACAAAGCTGCTTAAACGAAAAATGGAATTGCGTACAATTCCATTTTTAAGATAAACCAGATAAATTTTTTAAAACGAAGCTACAGATGCACTATCAAACACATGTCCTCTTTCCGTCTTCAACATCCGTGCAGGATAACGATTGATAACGATATAATCGTGGGTAGCCATAATTACAGACGTGTTGAAATCTTTAGCGATCTGAAACAAAAGCTGCATAATTTCATCACTTGTTTCGGGATCAAGGTTACCTGTAGGTTCATCAGCCAAAACAAGCTTGGGAGAGTTTAATAACGCCCGGGCAATATCTACCCTTTGCTGCTCGCCACCGCTCATTTCAAATGGCATTTTAAAACCTTTGCTTTTTAATCCAACTTTATCAAGTACGTCGTTAATTTTTTCTTCCATCAGCTTGTTGTCTTTCCAGCCAGTTGCCTTTAAAACAAACTTCAGATTTTCATGTACGTTGCGGTCTGTAAGTAATTGAAAATCCTGAAACACAACACCGAGCGACCTACGTAAAAACGGAACTTTCTTCCAGGTCATCTGACCTAAGTCATATCCCGCAACCATTCCCTTACCTTCTTTTAAAGGCAGTTCGCCATATAATGTTTTCAGCAGGCTGCTCTTTCCTGTACCGGTTTTACCAACGAGGTAAACAAATTCCCCTTTATTTACATTGATATTTACATCCTGTAAGATCAAATTCTCTCCCTGGAATATTTTAGCGTCTGTTAATGATACTATTGATTCAGCCATTGCAATTATTGTTATGTTCACAAAAATATTGTTTCAACACAGTAATGCCTAAGAATAATATACAGCAGGCAGAAAAATGCTGTTAATGTTGACTGTTTGAGGAGAAATAGTTGGCTCGGAAAATGCACCATGACAAGTATCTAATATACGATCTCGCCAAAGGTTCCTTTAAGAATTAACTCTTTCTTGTCTGACGCTTCAACTCTTCCAACGACTTTGGCTTCTATTCCAAATTGGGCTGATAAAGAAATGATGTCTTCAGCTTTGTCTTCTGAAGTAAAAACTTCGAGCCTGTGCCCCATGTTAAAAACCTGGTACATTTCGTTGTACGAGGCCCTTGATGCTTGTTGAATAATATTAAAAATAACCGGGGGTTCAAACAGGTTGTCTTTGACAACACGCATTGGTGCGGGAAGATATTTCATGCATTTTGTTTGCCCGCCTCCACTACAGTGAATTAGACCATGAACAGCGTCGAAATTTTCTTCCAATAACTTTTTTAAGACAGGAGCATAAGTGCGGGTCGGACTTAAAATCAGTTTACCAATATTTGTTTTGAAACCATCTACTTCAATGGTATCTTTTAATCCGTGCTTGCCGATATAAACAACATTTTCATTTAAGTAGGGCTCAAAGGTTTGGGGGTAGGTATTCGCATAACTCTTATTCAACACGTCATGTCGCGCACTGGTTAAGCCATTGCTTCCGATACCACTATTGTATTCATTTTCATAATTCGATTGACCGGAGCTCGATAACCCGACAATAACATCTCCCGGCTTTATTTTATCGTTGGTGATCAATTTCGATTTAGGCCACCGTGCCGTCATGGTTCCATTTACAGCAATGGTTCGCACCACATCTCCCACGTCTGCTGTCTCTCCACCCAGGAAATGAATATTTACTCCAAATTCTTTCAACCAGTCAAAGATTTGTTGTGTACCATTTATGATTACCTCAAGCACTTCACCGGGAATGTGTTGTTTGTTTCTATCAATTGTTGAAGAAAATAACAGGTTATCATAGATGCCAACACAAAGCAAGTCATCAATATTCATTACTACCGCGTCTTGTGCAATGCCTTTCCAAACACTAATGTCCCCGGTTTCTTTCCAATATAAATAAGCAAGAATGCTTTTGGTGCCGGCTCCATCAGCATGCATTACGTTAACCCAATTTTTGTCGTTTCCTAAAAAATCATCATAAATCTTACAAAAGGCATTTGCAAACAATCCCTGGTCAAGATGTTTTGTTGCAGCGTGAACTTCTTCTTTTTGTGCCGAAACACCACGTTGAGAATATAAAGACATGTAGCTAGTTTATGCGGCAAATGTACGGGAGAAGAGTTATTAGTTGCCCGTTGACTGTCGTCCGTGACCTCGACCCTCTTACCGGCAACCGGCAACAGGTAAGGGCACCCGGCTCTCCTAACTGACAACTTTCTCTTAGCTTTGCGCGATAATTATGATACAGGTTCACAGAGATTTAGAGAAATTACCGCAATATAAAAATGCTGTAATCACTATTGGAACTTTTGACGGCGTGCATTTAGGCCATCAGCAAATAATAAAACTGCTTAAAGAAGAAGCCGCTAAGACTGGCGGAGAAACTGTTATCATTACATTTCATCCACATCCAAGAAAGATTGTAAAAAGCGGAAAGTCTGAAGTAAAGATCATTAATACGTTATCAGAAAAAATTGAATTATTAGATCAATTAGGGATCGATCATTTGGTGGTTGTATCATTTAATGAAGTGTTTGCAAACCAAACCGCAGAGGAATACATTGAAAACTTCCTTGTCAAAAAATTCCATCCTAAAACAATCATCATTGGATACGATCACAAATTTGGACGAAACAGGTCTGGTGATTATCATCTTCTTGAAAAGATGGGCGAAGTATTTAATTATTCAGTCAGGGAAATACCTGAACGTGTTTTAAACGAAATCATCATCAGTTCAACGAAAGTCCGGGAAGCGTTATTAAAAAGCGATTTAGATACTGCAAACCAGTTTTTAGGCTACAGGTATTTTTTTGAAGGAAAGGTTGTTATTGGCAATAAACTGGGAAGAACAATTGGTTACCCAACAGCCAATCTGCAAATTGAAGATGAAGAAAAACTGGTGCCGGGAAATGGGGTCTATGCTGTAGAATTAACTATCGGATCAGATAAAGCTATTTACAAAGGCATGATGAACATCGGGGTAAGACCGACTGTAGATGGAACAAAACGAACAATTGAGGTCAATATCTTTGGTTTCGATCAAGACATTTACGGCGCCAATATGCGGGTATTCGTGAATAGTTATTTAAGGGGAGAAGTGAAATTTTCAGGCCTTGATCAATTAAAAGAACAATTAGCAAAGGATAAAGTGGAAGCCCAGGAGAAACTGAAAGACTGACTTCTATTGTAGCAGGTGTCATCCATCAACTGCCATCGGTCAACCTTATTTAGCTTCAATCAGCTTTTCTAACACAAAATGTACAATAGGGCAAAAAGTAGAATTTTTCAACGTTAATTGCGGGCGTTTTAATAACACATCTTCATCTGTGTAAGGAAACCTTGAGCAGTCGCCGGGGCGCTCCTCGTAGATACTGCAATAATTATCGGAGCCTAAAAAAGGACAGGGCGCAGTCTTAGCAACATAATCACCTTCGCCATCCAGATGTAGATACGTTTCAATAAACTCACCCTCTTTCATCTTAAGGTGTTTACTTATTCGCTTTATGTCGGTGGTCTTAAAACGCGGCGAGTAACCTTTGCAACAATTGCCGCATTGCAAACAATCGATCTTTTCAAACGCTTGCTCGTTCAAATCGGGCAGCCTTTTTAAAACCTTGTTTTTATCGGCTCTTTGCAAAAATTGCTTATACTGCTTTTGATGCTCCGCAGACTGCTTTTGCCAACTTTCAATGCTATTACCGGCCATTTTAAATTTAAACGACAAAGGTAATTTTTATAGATGCGAAGTTTGCATGAGTAATAGTTAATGTTCTAATATGAAACCGCCAATCAAAAACTAAGAAAAGCTGATAATAGAGTTGGTGATAAAGTGATTGCGACGCAACGATGATGACATGAAATTCTTTCGCCGGTATTAAGACAAACTTCTGGCGCAGAGAATAATTTTAGTTGGTCGACTGCACAACTTTTTCAGCATCGTTGTGTCACTCACTTTTACTTGTAAAACATTTATTCAGCCTGGTATACATCGAACATTGAGCATTGAAAGTTGAATATAGAACATTTCCTTTTTGATGTAATAATGTTCAATATCCAACGCTCAATAATCAATACTCAGTAAAAGATTTGTTTGTTATGCAAGGGCCAGATCAAGCACCTGCTGCATGTTTTTGACATAATGAAATGAAACACCCTTTATAAATTCACCATCAATTTCATTCACATCTTTTTCATTTTGCCAACAAAGAATAATTTCTTTTAAACCTGCACGCTTTGCGGCCAACACTTTCTCTTTGATACCCCCAACCGGCAGCACTTGACCTCTTAAAGTTATCTCGCCTGTCATCGCCAAAAACGGCTTTACTTTCCGACCAGAAAAAGCACTGGCCAAAGAGGTAAACATAGTTATACCGGCGCTCGGTCCATCTTTTGGAACTGCACCTTCAGGCACGTGCACATGCACCATCTTTTTTTGAAATAACTCAGGATCTATATTAAATTTTTTCGCATTTGCCTGTAGGTAACTCAATGCCGTTGACGCGCTCTCCTTCATCACATTTCCCAGGTTACCGGTAAGTGTGAGGTTGGGTTTACCCTCGCTCAACAAGGTCTCGATAAACAAAATATCTCCACCTACATATGTCCAGGCAAGCCCAACGGCAACGCCCGGCAAATTCACTGTTTTGTATATCTCGTTGCTGTACTTTGTTGATCCAAGAATCTTTTCAATATCTAATATGGTTAGTGTTCCCTTAACCTTTCCCTTCACCGCCATTTCTTTGGCCTGGTAACGCATAATAGAAGCAATCTGGCGGTCAAGCTCCCGCACCCCACTTTCACGCGTATAGCTTTCGATGATCTTCTCAAGAACCTTATCTGTTATTTTAAAACTTCCACTTTTTAAGCCGTGCGCTTCAAATTGCTTTGGCAATAAATGCACTTTTGCTATCTGCACTTTTTCTTCGATCGCATAGCCGCTTAGATCAATAATCTCCAACCTGTCTCTTAAGGCTGGTTGTATCTGGTTGATGTTATTTGCTGTGGCGATGAACAACACCTTACTTAAGTCATATTCGAGCTCAAGGTAATTATCGTAAAACGTATGATTTTGCTCAGGATCTAAAATCTCTAACAATGCACTACTTGGGTCTCCTCGATGATCACTTCCGACCTTATCAATCTCGTCGAGAATAATTACAGGATTACTACTTTTTATCTTACGAATGCTCTGAATAATTCTACCCGGCATCGCTCCTATATAAGTCTTCCTATGACCTCTCAATTCACTTTCATCATGAAGTCCACCAAGGCTTAGACGTACATATTTTCTTTCAACAGCATTTGCAATACTTCTTCCCAACGAAGTTTTACCAATACCCGGAGGGCCGATAAAGCAAAGGATTGGGCTCTTCATATCACCCTTCAATTTTAGAACAGCCAAATACTCCAGAATTCTTTCTTTGATCTTTGTCATTCCATAATGATCGTTATCCAAAACCTGCTTTGCCTTTTTAAGATCGTAGCTGTCTTTAGTATATTCTTCCCATGGAAGATCGAGCATTAAATCAAGGTGATTGTAAACGACAGAATAATCGGGCGTGCTGGGATGCATCCTTTCCAACTTTTCGATGTTGCTTTTGAAAAGATTTTTTGCAGCCTGCGACCATTTTTTGCCCTCAGCCTTTTTCTTCATTTCTGCCAACTCGCGATCGTTTAAATCGCCGCCTAGTTCCTCTTTTATACTCTTTAGTTGTTGCTGCAAAAAGTATTCGCGTTGTTGCTTATCTAGTTCCGTGCGGGTTTTGTTGGTGACCTTGTTTTTTAGCTCAGCAAATTGTAGCTCCTTCTGCAGGATCTGCATTAGCTCTTCAGCCCTCTCCCTCACATCCTCCAGCTCAAGCAATCGTTGTTTCTCAGCCAGCTCGCTATTTAAATTGCTGCTAACAAAATTGATTAGAAAAGAAGGGTTTTCAATATTCTTTAAAATAATGGATGCTTCAGTAGGAATGTTGGGAGACATTGAAACTATTTGCCCGGCAACGTCCTTAATGTTGCTAACATAAGCCCCAAAATCTTCGTCGGTCGGTATTATATCTTCATCTAATAATTTAACCCGTGCTTTAAAATATGGATCTTCAGTTGTAATTTCTTCAAGTAGGAATCGTTTTTTTCCCTGAATGATGATGGTAGTACCACCGTCGGGCATTTTAATAAGTTTGACAATTCTGGCAATCGTTCCGATTAAACACAAATCCTTCACTTCCGGATCTTCTATACTGCTGTCTTTTTGAGCAAGAACACCTATTAATTTATTTGTCTTATAAGAATCGTTTACGGCCTTGATACTTTTATCGCGGCCAACTGTTATAGGAAGTACAACGCCCGGAAATAAAACGGTGTTGCGTAATGGAAGAACAGGGAGATTATCAGGAACCTCAGTTATTTTATCATTTTCGTTTTCATTCTCGTTTATAGGAATTATTGGAATAAAATCAGTATCATCTTCAGGATGTAAATAAAAGTTCTTTTGAATCATAGTTTATTTTTAGTAGACAAATTGTCGCTACAGCATTGAAATATTCACTTTAAAACTGTTGTTATAGAACTTTCAATATTAATGCCATTCGAACAAAAAGCTTTGCAAGGTAACAAACTGGCATAAAAAAAGCATTGTCGTAAGACAATGCATGAAATAAATAGTAACGAATTTTTTTAAAGGCTTATACCTACGCCTAACTGCAGTTGTTGGCTCTTCCATTTGTCCTTAGTACCTGCATCGTTCAAGTCGTTTAATCCAATGTTGTAGCGGCCATACACTCGCAACATTTTTAGATTAACTGTTGCACCACCTGTTAACGAGAAATCACCACTTTTAAAAGCTTGTTTTCCATTAGCCCATAATGATTCATCCTTGTTTAGTAATATTCCAAATTGGGGACCTGCATTCAATGTTATAAGACTACCAATATTATAACGCAATAAGATCGGAATAGTAAGATAGTTTAACTTAATGTCATTCGTGTTTTGTTGCCAGTTATTGAGAACGGCATCGGATCCTGAAGCTCGCTGCGTATTCGTCTGGTTCCATAATACCTCTGGCTGAATACCAAACTTTTTGCTCAAATCAATTTCCGCAAATGCCCCGACATGATAACCAAGGTCATAGCCTTCTTTAAATGCCTGTCCGGTAATTTTAGTAAGATTTGCTCCGACCTTTCCTCCAAAATTAAATTTCTGTGCTTGTGATACACTTGCCAGTGCAACTACCATAACCACAGTTGCTAGTACTTTTTTCATATTCTTTGGTTTTTTCCTCGGGAGTTCAATTGTCATGCCAGAAAGCATCCTTTAATCTATCTTCTATTGTTAATTATTTCCTTATCTCTTTAACTCTAAAAAATTATCTGTCAATGGTTTATAGTCAGAGTTGAGGCGGCTACTGGTTATGGAACGAATATCTTACCGGATAATAAAACCTTATTCTCATCTCTTATTGCAAAAAAATAAATCCCGCTGGCAGGCAAACGGATGCTGATGCTTTGAACGCCACTGACAAGATTTTTAGCTGCTACCTGGCGACCAATAGCGTCATATATCGCAAGGCTTCCTTTCGATGATGGAAAGGTTACAGTGACATTTGAATTTCCTGGAAGTATGGTTGGATAAAGCCTGGTTGTAGCAGCACCTCCTTTCTCGAGTACAATAGTGTCTGAGAAAATTGAGTTGCGGCTGTCAGTAATTCTCAACCTGTAATAATTTTTGCCTGCACCAGGGGAAGGATCTTCAAAAGTAAAAGGTTGTAAACAACGATCCTGCGTTGTTGTAACCGTTCCTATGCTATTGAAATCAACTCCATTTGTACTCCTCTCAACATTAAATGTCGTACTGGTACTTGTGCAGTTGATTTTCCAGGTTAAAGTATTTGTTGTGGGTAGAGAAGTTCCTCTGAAATACTCAACACTCACTATTGTTGAATTGCTATTTGTAAAGACAACGAATCCGCCAAAACCTGTAACATCAAAAGTTACTTCCCAGCGATTCAATTGAGCATTCCAAACAATATCTCCATCGGCAGGGTCAATCGTTGTAGCTGTGCCACTATAGCTGCCAGGCAAACCGCTGTTATCACTGCTTGTTCCCTGGTACTTTCCAATCCGAAGGTTTGCTTTGCCTGCCGCATCAGCGGGATTAGCGGGTAAATCTAAAGTGCTTGCAGGGTCGCTGTTGAAAGCGGTAAACTCTGCCTGGGTAAAATATAAAGTAACTGAGGCTGTACCTGTAGCACCGGTTGCCGGTACTATCTGGTAATGCCTTTGTACAAACGGAGCGGTGCCGATATGTGGTACAGAACCCTCGATCCAAACCCTTGTAGAAACAGAGCCCGCGACCGGGTTAAGGCCATTTGGAATAACCTGGGCAATTAACTGACAACTGCCATTTATAAACTGGCTGCTGCTGACAATATTCCTTGTATCGCTTGAAGTAGTTGTAGCAATGGCTCCTGAAATTTGGCTATTGTTATAAACGACTGACCGAATTTTTAAATCACCCGTCACCACAGTCCAACTTGTTCCATTGTTTTGAGATACCAAAGAACGGTTATCTACTGCGAGTCTTTCTGCACCTACAGTCCAATCTTCGGTACTGCCGGCATCTCTGTAAATAACAACAAAATAATCAGCGCCATTAGTAACAGAAATGTTGAGAATGCTAACATCAAAATAGTTCCATGAATATTTTGATACCACTACTGAAGGTATTGCCATAGTGCCTAACAAAGTGCCTGGGTTACCCGAATTATTTGTTCTGATCTCAACAACTAAACCTGTAGCTGATCCTACTGTTTGACAATAAACACCACCTAACTTTCCTGAAATGTTTGGTGTAAATCGAACCGCTACCCTTTCCGTCGTTAATCTAAAACCTGTTTGTTCAGAATTTCTTGTTGAGGAGTCGTACTTAAAGGTTTTTCGATCTGCCGGAGTGCAATTAAACAAAGCCGAAGCAGCCCTGAAGACATCGAGTTTACCATAACCCCAGGTACTATTGGGAGTTGGGCCTGGCAGCTCTGTCATTACATCTTTCGTAGCATTTGATGTAATTAAATTCTTTAGCTCTGCGTTGGTAGCATTTGTATTAGCCTGCAGCAATAATGCGACAGAACCGGCAACAGCGGGAGCAGCCATACTTGTGCCCTGGTTCACATAATAAAGCCCCCTTTCAACTACAAAGTTGGTATCTACATTAGTTGCATCTGATGACAAGCATGAAACTACGGCTTGTCCATCCGCGGTTATTTCGGGTTTTAAAACGTTATCCCGTCGCGGCCCGCGGGCACTGAAGGACGAAATACTGTCTTCCCTTTCACGCTGATAAGCACGACCCACGTTTCCTGCACTATACCAGGCATTTTTTGCGACGTACGAAGCAACAGTAATTGCGGATGAGGCGTTACCCGGCGACGCCACCAGATAATTGTTATCCCCGTTAACTAAAGTAGTGGGCTGAAAACTTTGATTTATCTGATAGAGCCAGCCATCAAACCTAATGGCTGACGAACTGTTATTGCTGATGGTTAAAACATAATTACCAGCAGGGCTTGCAGCATTTGATCCATTCCTTGTCACCGCCACATCAACGTAAGTATTGTTATTACCTGGATCGATCCCATTGGTCATAACAACGGTAAAATTATCATTTACAACATTTCTGTTGACCGTTTGGCCCGAGGTTGCAGTTACACTACCGTTACCGGGAGTTGTGAGTGTTGCACTGATGTTGCCATTGGTATTAGCATATACTCGGTACGTGAAAACATCAGAGCCAGAAGTAATTGAAGGCACAGAAAACGACACCGCAGCAGATTGGTTGGCTGCGAGATTAAATTGATTGTGTTTGTTGCTGCCGCCTTCATTGCCCGCAGAGATTGTCACTGCCCTGCCCGGAGCGGTTGCTGTAAAGTTATCAATAGCAAGCTCCATGGGGCGGGTACCATCATGAGGGCCGAATAAACTACCTACACTTAAATTAAGTACAATTGGCTTACCCAGAGTTGCAGACAATGTTTTCAGGTAGGTTAGCGCGTCAATAATGCGCGTATCTAAAAAAGAGCTATCACCGCCTTTGATCACTATAATATCAGCTTCGGGTGCCACTCCAGCATACTTTCCTAAAGGCCTGGCTTTGCCATTTCCTACAGCTGTACCTGCCACATGTGTTCCGTGACCGTCGGTATCTTTTTCTTTTACGAAATTTGCAGGCGTTCCGTCAATTTCATTGTTAATTTGTGTTTGTGTGTACTCGACACCGTAACTAAAACCTGCAGGTGGAGCTTCGCCCGTTCCTGCTGTGATTGTCTGATCCCAAATTCTTAAGATTCTGCTCTTAGTAGTATCGTCGGGATTTCTGAAATCAGGGTGTTTCCAATCGATACCGGAATCGAAGATTGCAACCAGTACATTCTTCCCTTTGTATGCTGTGTTATTTAGTCTCTTTTGATGTAATAGAGACGCAGCGGAGCTTGCAACAACGATGTCATTAACCTTATGTAAAATCTGCGGCGCTTCGATGTAATTAACCTGGGGCATCCCTGCCATTTCAACTATCTGATCGAGGGTCACCCAGGCGGTAGCAAAAGTTGGCAAAGCAGAACTTACGATTATTCCACTGTCATTAAGTGACCGCGCGTTTCTTGTGTGAACGATACATTCAAATCTTTCTTCAACCTTAGCAGCAGGTGATGCAAAGCCTTTTGTGGGAGTAATTCTTTTTGCAAAATTGTTGGCCCCGTTGTTTTCATCAATTGTTTTTGATTTTGCTGCAGCAATGATATATCTGAAGACGGGATCAATTTTATTTTCTGTTAGCCTGTTTTGACCAAAAATGGAGATTTGGGTAAATAGCAATAAAAAGATGGGAAGAATTTGTTTTATGGATAACCTGGAAAATGTCGGCTTTTTGAACATTACAGGTGACGCTGCAAAAGGAATTTGAAGATGGGTTACCGGAGTAAAAATCGTCATGCTAGTGTTTATAAAAGTTTCTCTATTTCTATTGATTATATTAATTCAGATGGTGTCGCATTAACATTTCGTTGGGTACGGTCAAGAGTTTTTGCCGCTTCTATATAAATTACCTGATCCATTGAGGCCATCATTTCAATTTGTTTTAAAGTGACAATTACAGTTGCAAAAGTGGGAAGTGTTGAATTCACAACGATTCCTTTATTCACCAGGCTCTTTGCATCTGCAGTATATACGGTGCACTCGTACTTTTCGCTTTCATCCGCATTCGTTGAAATCTTTTGCCTGGAAAGCTTGGATGTAGGTTTTATAGTGCTTTTTTTATGTTCAGAAAAAAGCTTGTCTTTTTGGCTTGCTATGAGGGCCCTTAAAGCAGGATCAATTTTTTCTTCATTTTTTATGTTTTGTTCATAGGTCATAGCAAACAAAAATACTGATGCGAGAAGTATAGTAATTCGTTGTAGCATTATAATTACCGTCAGAAGCGGAATTAATTATTTGCGCCTGTTTTTTTGTTGAATAAAAAAAACACCAGCACAAGAGTGCGACGCAAGGATGTAGCAGGTGGTGATAAAGTCGGGCTCCAAATCAACACTCATTTTCTTCTTCATCACTACAGTTTTTTAAAATCTTCACCCCTGTTCCAATCTTGTTACCCGGCAATATATTGAAAATAAGATCAATAAAACAAGCCAGCATGACAGCGGGCGGTTGGTTTAACCGATTTGCTTATTAAGATTGATTTTAAAAGGATTAGGAAAACTTGCCCGATTTCTTCCATTACAAGTTGCTGTAGCAATAATAGTTAGCTAAACAAGTTCGATCACTGTTATTTCCGGCAGAATACCTACCCTGCCGGGATAGCCAAGAAATCCATAACCGCGGTTCACGTATAATTTCTGTTTGCCTTCTTCATATAAACCGGCCCATTGCCGGTAGACCCATTGCACCGGGCTCCATTTAAAAAAAGGGGTTTCGAGACCGAATTGCATTCCGTGAGTATGGCCGGCAAGTGCAAGATCAATGTCACCGTACTTTGGCCTCACTTCTGCATCCCAATGTGTGGGATCATGGCTCATAAGAATTTTGAATGGATATTTTTCAGTACCTGCATAAGCTTGTTCCATCTTTCCATATTTGGGAAAACGTTTCAGTGCACTCCAGTTCTCAATGCCGAGCAGCGCGATTGCATCACCATTTTTTTCAAGTGCAACGTGTTCGTTCATCAGTAAACGCCAGCCCATTTGCCCATGAATACCTTTCAACTTTTCAAGGTTTTCTCTTTTTGCTTCGATTGAAGCCCATTCTACATAATCTCCATAATCATGGTTTCCAAGTGTACTATAAACCCCTAGCGGTGCTTTTAGTCTTCCAAAAACATCGACATAATTATGCATTTCGGTTGACACATCGTTAACCAAATCACCTGTAAACAATATGACATCAGCGTTTTGCTGTAAGATGAGGTCGATCCCCTTGCCTACCGCTTCTTTATCAGCCAGACTTCCCGAATGAACATCACTGATCTGCACGATTTTCATACCTCTAAAACCCTGAGGCAAGTTGTCGTACGATAGACGCACCCTGTGGATGTGATAATTGTATTTGTTGCTGAAGCCGTAAATGAAAGAGGCTAAAAAAGTACCGCCAACACCTACTCCGAACCAGTTTAGAAATGCCGAACGACTAATACTCCATGCTGCATTTTTATTGGTATCACCAATGTTTTCAGGAAACATTTTGCTTAAAACCCAGGTAATGCCCCGCCTGATATCATCGATCAGGAAAAATATCGAAGCCAATAACTTAGCTATAAACAAACCAGCAATTGTAGCGAAAATGTAGTTCCGAACATTTTTAGGCCAGGTGTCAGTATTTAGATAAGGAAGGAGCAACAAGAAAACAATGGCCGAAATTGAAATAGTCCAGTAAAAGGCATAAACCGCAACCCTCGTTTTCTCTGATGTTGTTGAAGTCAATGCTTTAACTACCTGGAAAACATAGAGGTCAAGTATAAGCATAATAACTATTATAACCCACCAACTGCTCCTGTTACGCATATAAAAATTTTTGCAAAGTAATGCGAAGACTGCGGCATTTCCGTTTCTGGCTGTTGAAAACTTCGCCTAAGTGTGAACTGTTAATACAGGAAAATGTTGAAGGATACTGTATTTTTGCGCCGAAAGTCCGGGAAGGTTTAGGGTTGACAGATGATGGATGACCGATAGCGGATGGGCGACTTACGATTTCCGACTAGTGACTTACGATTTCCGACTAGCAACTAAACAATTAAAAAAAAGTAATCTATGCTTTTAACAAATTATGGCCACTCCTGTTTTTCAGTTGATATTGAAGGCAAAAGTATTTTGTTTGATCCTTTTATAACGCCTAACGAACTGGCCTCCGATATTGACATTAGTACGATCGAAGCCGATTATATTTTTCTGTCTCACGGTCACAGTGACCACCTAGCCGATTGTGTCAGTATAGCAAAACGCACCGGGGCTAAAGTAGTCGCCGCTTATGAAGTAATAGAATGGGTGAAAAAACAGGGAATTGAAAATACCCATCCTATGAACACCGGCGGAAAATGGGAATTTGAATTTGGAACTGTTAAATGTGTAGTTGCACATCACAGCAGTGGACTTCCTGATGGCTCTTATGGCGGAAACCCGATGGGCTTCCTTTTTATGACAAAAGAAGAGAATTTCTATTATGCAGGTGACACAGCATTGACGCTCGATATGCAGTTAATCCCGAAGTGGGCAGAGCTGAACTTCTGCATCTTACCTATAGGAGATAATTTTACTATGGACGTTAGAGATGCAATTATGGCTGCTGATTTTGTGAAGTGCCACGTAGTGATTGGCGTACATTACAATACTTTTGGATTTATTAAAATTGATACCGAAAAAGCGATCGCCTCTTTTAGGGCTGAAGGAAAAACATTACTATTGCCTGAAATTGGTCAAACAATAGAATTATAGAAATTTCAAAAATAGAATACGAGAATAACTCAAATGGGAAGAATTATTGGTGTTGCAAATCAAAAAGGCGGTGTTGGTAAAACCACGTCAGCCATCAACCTGGCGGCTAGTTTTGCTGTTTTAGAATATAGAACTTTATTGGTAGATGCAGATCCGCAGGCAAACAGCACAACAGGGGTGGGTTTTGATTTGCACAACGTAACCAGCAGTCTTTATGATTGCATGGTCAATAGTGCTTCTTCCCAGGATGTTATTTTAAAAAGCGATATTCCAAACCTCGACGTCATTCCCTCTCATATAGATCTTGTAGGTGCAGAAATAGAAATGATCAATTATCCTAACCGTGAAAATGTAATGAAACATTTGCTTGAAGCGGTGAAAGATCAATATGATTTCATTGTAATTGACTGCTCACCTTCTCTTGGTTTGATAACGGTAAATGCGCTGGTTGCTTCAGACAGTGTCATCGTGCCCGTTCAATGCGAATTCTTTGCCTTGGAGGGATTAGGGAAATTACTAAATACCATTAAAATTGTTCAAAACCGGTTAAACCCCGGATTGCAGATCGAAGGTATTTTAATGACAATGTACGATGGTCGTCTACGGCTGTGCAACCAGGTGGTTAGTGAGGTTAGAAGACACTTCGACGAAATGGTGTTTAGCACCATCATTCATAGAAACACAAGATTAAGCGAAGCTCCCAGCTTTGGTAAGCCTGTCATTTTATATGACGCCGATAGCAAAGGAGCTATTAATTATCTCAACCTTGCTAAGGAAATTCTGCAAAAAAATGATCTTACAAGAATTACGCAGGAAGAAAGGATGATAGATTAGGAAAAGATTTTAGGGTTTGAGTTTGAAGTTGTGGGTTTTGAGTTTTGGTAGAATTTTGTGATCCGCGCATTTGTACATCATTAAACATCGTTGCGTCGCACTCTTGTACTGAAAATCACTCTTCAGCCCTCAGCCTTAACTCTAAACCTCAAACTCAAAACGCTCTTTTAACTCAAAACCTTCTTCCACCGAAAAAGATAACCATGAACCAGCCAAATAAAAAAGACGCATTAGGAAAAGGCATCAGAAGTCTTTTACAGAATATAGATTCAGATCTAAAAACTACAGCCGGAACGTTAAAACCGCCGGTGGTTGAAAACGCCACTGGTATTAACAGGATTGCGCTGGATAAAATTTCGATTAATCCAAAACAGCCACGCCGCGATTTTGATGAACAGGCATTAAATGAACTGGCTGCATCTATAAAGATCCACGACATCATTCAACCGATTACAGTTACACAAACTGGTAATGGCAAATACCAATTAATAAGTGGCGAAAGAAGGTGGCGGGCAGCGAAACTTGCAGACCTTAAAGACATTCCGGCATACATAAGGCATGCAAACGACCAGCAGTTACTAGAACTTGCACTATTAGAAAACCTTCAGCGCGAAGACCTTAACGCAATAGAAGTTGCTCTTAGCTACAAGCGCATGATGGAGGAACTCGAATATACCCAGGAGCAGGTGGCGGAAAGAATGGGAAAAGAACGTAGTACGGTTACGAACTATATCCGGTTGCTTAAGCTGCCACCAGACATTCAACTGGCTGTTAGAAATGGAAGTTTGAGCATGGGTCATGCGAGAGCTGTAGTGAATGTTGATACTGTAGACCGGCAACTGTTCATTTTCAATGAAATAAAGGAAAAAGGCTTAAGTGTAAGACAAACAGAAGAACTGGTTCGCCAGCTTTACAAAAACGAAGAAAAATCTGTTAAACCTTCTGCAAAGTCCTCTTTACCACCAGCTTACAAACGTATTGAAGATAACTTAGCTTCTCATTTTGCTACAAAAGTAAAACTGGCCCACAACAAAAATGGTTTTGGAAGTATTAGCATCGACTATTATTCTTTGCAGGAACTGAATAAAATTTTGGAGCAGATGAATGTCCCGACGTCTTAAAGACAGGTATGAAGCTACTATGAAAGGTGTAACGAGATTAATATTTGCTTCCATGTTGCTTATTGCCTGTCATGCGCATGCCCAAACCAGCAGGCCTACCGTTATACCGACAGACTCTACTACACAAAGAAGAAATCCTGCATTTACAAGAGATACCGGCATAACCATTGTTAACAAAGACACTATAAAGCGGGCGTCTAAACACAACCCTGGTACGGCAACGTTACGATCGTTGATTCTTCCAGGCTGGGGGCAGGCGTATAACAGGGAATATTGGAAAATCCCAATTGTTTATGGAGCAATTGGCACCATGGCTGGTTTCTGGATTTTCAACAATATGTGGTATAAAAGAACAAAAGCCGCCTATGATATTCGGCTAAACCATCCACAAGATTCAGCGCAGATAAATCCTAAACTTGCGCCGCTGTCTACTTCTTCACTCCAGTTTTATCGCAATGCCTACCGGCGCGACAGAGATTACTCGACACTGTATTTTATCATTACGTGGGGTTTAAATATAGCAGACGCTACCGTTTTTGGACACCTCAAGGAATTTGATGTTAGCGAAGATCTATCACTAAAAATAAACCCGGTAATACAGCGAGGTGCAAAAGGGGTCAGTCTTGTTCTCGGCTTCCGGTCTCCTTCACATAAAGTATCTTTGGTCCCTTAACTAGTTTAATTGATGCGATACAAAAACTCGTTACGGAAACACTGTTTATTTAATATTCAATAAACAATTTTCAATACTCAACCTTCAACACAACCACTACATGAAAATTGCATTAATAGGCTATGGTAAAATGGGACATGCTATAGAAGAAATAGCTGTAAAGAAAGGACATGAAATCGTGCTAAAAATAACGATTGACAATGTAGAAGACATGACCCTGGAAAACCTGCAGAAAGCAGATGTTGCCATCGAATTTACGGGTCCGGAAAGTGCAGTAGAAAATCTTAGAAAATGCTTTGAAGCTGGTGTGCCTGTTGTTTGCGGTTCTACTGGTTGGCTGAGCAAGTGGGAAGACATCAAAAATGTTTGCACAGAAAAAGACGGCGGTTTAGTTTATGCGAGCAATTTTAGTATTGGAGTAAACCTATTCTTTGAATTAAACACATACCTCTCGAAACTTATGAAGGATTATGATGAGTATGATGTAAAAATGGTGGAGATCCACCACACGCAAAAGAAAGATGCACCAAGCGGTACAGCAATAACCCTGGCTGAACAAATTATGCACAACATCGCCGATAAAAAGCACTGGGTAAATCAAACGGCATCTAATAAAGAAGAATTGGAAATCATTAGCGAAAGGATCGATCCGGCACCAGGAACACATAAAATAAAATACACTTCTGCAATTGACGATATCGAAATAATACATACAGCTCATAACCGCGTTGGTTTTGCGGGGGGAGCCGTGAGGGCAGCAGAATTTTTACACGGCAAAAAAGGAATCTTTAATATGAAAGATGTGTTGGGTCTCTAGAACCCGGATGAGAAGGATTTGATGGTTTTTGAGGAAATATTGGAAAAAGACGAATTCTTCGCCAATGAGCTAGCACAATGGTATGAAATGGATCAGCTAAAAAATTAGAGATTTCTCCCTCCGCTATAAAAAAAGATCAAACGGGAAACAACTGTCAAACGGAGCGTCGCAAGTAAGGTTTGGAATAGAACAAATGCCGGATACAACATCATTTTCAGCACTTAGAATTACACCTTATCCGTTTACCAATACTATCTTACCGATGTGTTCGCTGCTCTCCATCAAACTATGTGCTGCGGCAGCTTCGGCCAGCGGAAATTCTCTATAAATGACCGACTTAAATTGTTTGTTTTTAATTAGAGGCCACACCTGTTTTTCGACCTCGGCAGCTAGTTGAGCTTTAAATTCCGTTTCACGGTTTCGAAGTGTACTGCCGGTAATGGTTAACCTGCGCCGCATGATATCTGATACACTAAAAGCCGACTCAGCTCCTTTCATTGCGTTTATAAAAACAAGCCGGCCGTCGGGTTTGAGAAGACGAATATTTTTGGGTATATAGTCACCACCAATCATATCGAGAATAACATCAACTCCCCTACTTTTCAACAGCTCCTCAAAATCCTGCGTTTTATAATTGATACAGATTTCTGCCCCTAAAGAAAGACATGCATTACATTTTTCTTCACTTCCAGCTGTCGCAAAAACATTTGCTCCAAACGCTATAGCCAACTGAATAGCCGTTATACCAATGCCACTGCTTCCGCCGTGAATAAGTACGTTCTCCCCTGCTTGTAATCGACCGCGTTGAAAGAGGTTGTGCCAAACAGTAAAGACAGTTTCAGGCAAAGAACAAGCCTGGGCAAAAGACCAGCCGTCGGGAACCGGTAAACAATGTAAAGCATTGGCTACAGTATATTCCGCATAACCTCCGCCAGCAATTAATGCACACACAGAATCACCTTTTTTCCATCGTTTTACAGATTCGCCACATGCTTCTATAATACCAGCTACTTCAAGACCAGGCACATCAACAGGCGCACCGGGCGGAGGTGGATAAACCCCTTTTCTTTGCGCAACGTCTGGCCTGTTAACGCCTGCTGCGAAAACCTTAATCAACACTTCGTCTTCGCCTGGCCCGGGAATGGGTCTGTCCTGCACCTGTAATACATTTGGGGGACCTGGTTGCACAATTACAATGGCGTTCATAATTGTTCCGTTTTAGAAGGAATTACTGTGTAGAAAAGAGTAGTGATAATAGAAGGTTTCTGTACATGTGGAAATTAAAAGCATAGAAGAAAAGGAACTTAAAAAAGGGCCTTTATAGTAAGGGCTCCTTCTGTTGTTCTTCTATTAATTTACCAAGCTCAGTTGCCAAAACAGATTCGCCGTCACCGCTTTGATGCCAGTGAATTGTTCCGCTTTCATCTACGTACTTCAACAATTTCACTTCATGTTCGGGCAGGTATACTTTGTAGTACGTGTTGCTGCTTTCACAGTACGGTTTCACCTTAACGTACGTCTTGTCGTAACGCACATAAAAATCGTTATCGCAATTCATAGAATGATGTGTAAAAATGATTAAAAGCGCCCCTTCTTATTTCACCTTCATGGTAACCTTTACGCTTATCGATAATGCCTTTGTCGTAAATCTTCTAAGTCTGCCATATACATTATACGTTAGTGAATTACCATTCAAATAAGGTCTTAATTCAGGCGCATTTTCAGGAGCGGTATAAGTTACGGTCGACGTATTTGTTTGTGGAAAAGTCAGGGAAGCTACTTCAACCTCGGGTGTGTTTTGACTTGCGTTGGATGCAAAAGTGAACCGGGCGCTTTCAAAATTGGAAAAGTTGTTTTGCTGGTCAGCATTCGGCATGTTAAACACTATTTGCTTTATCTTAACCGAAGTCACATCGCCTGCACCAAATTGACCATTTGTTTTTGCCTTAACAGCGCTATCTAAATTAAAACTTTGTGTAAGCGAACCTAAAGACTGTTCACCGGAAGGAACAGGTGTGCCGGGTGGTAAGGGTGGCGGAGCAGGAATCGTAAATATTACTTCCGGAACGTCCACATCAACACCCGGGAATATTGAGTTTATAATTTTTTTACAACCAGTAACTGCAGCAGCAAGTAAAGCGATTAATAAAACTGATCCGATTAGTTTTTTCATTTAGATTTTTTCTTTTGACAATTATACAATTGGTATGCCATCAAAGTTATCGATGATGGTTCTTATTACTAACGAATAAATAGTTTTGAAGTATATAACTTTAGAAGCTGTTTTCAGTTAATTCATCAATTACCG
>JAOQAJ010000202.1 GCA_025963675.1 Segetibacter sp. | reverse complement strand
AAAAACTAAAACCGAATAATTATGGCATTTACCTTACCGCAGTTGCCTTATGCTCCGGAAGCATTGGAGCCTTACATTGAGGCGCAAACTATGCAGATTCATCATGGTAAGCACCACCAGGCATATGTCGACAATTTGAATAAAGCAATTGCAGGAACTGAACATGAAAATAAAAGCCTTGAACAATTGGTAGCGTCTGCCGGCTCTATCTCTCCTGTGGTTCGCAACAATGGCGGCGGCCACTGGAACCACAGTTTCTTCTGGCAACTACTCGGACCAGGTGGCGGCGCTCCACCAAGCGGAGCTTTATTAGAAGCTATCAACTCAACCTTTGGTTCGCTTGACGGACTTAAAGAAAAAGTAAATGCAGCAGGCACTACCCGTTTTGGTAGCGGCTGGGCATGGCTGATAGCAAAAGATGGCAAATTGGAAGTAAGTTCAACTCCAAACCAGGACAATCCGTTAATGGACGTTGCGGAAGTAAAAGGCAAGCCAATATTAGGTATCGATGTTTGGGAACATGCATACTACTTGAAATATCAAAACAGGAGACCAGAATATCTCGGTGCAATTTGGAACGTAATAAACTGGACTAAAGTTGCTGAGAACTTTAACGCAGCTAAATAATTTTCTTGTAAACCGTTTTATGTATAATTTGAACCCCGGTAATACTACCGGGGTTTATTATTAATTATTAGAAAATGAAAAAAACCGTCTTTTTAGCATTGTTTAGCATTGCTACATTTTTGTCTTGCAATACGCCCGTAACTAAAAAAGTTTTGATAATTGGTCGTGGAAAAATAACGGCACAAGACAATAACATAACTATGACTAACGGCGCAGGATATACAGAGGAAACGGTCGAAGTAAAAGGAGATAAAGCAGTAGCATGGAATGTAACTACAGGTACAGGAAAAACGACGATAAATATACCTGAAGAAAAAGGGTTTTACATATTAAATCTTAAAACAGATACAATAGTAGGAAGCCAACAAAACCTAGGACAGGACCTGGGCGGAAGAACGATGACTCAGGAAGAATTAAAAGGAAAGATTGATAGCCTGGTAAAACTAACAACTGGCGCAAATGTTTCTTTTGGCGGTCATAATTACTTTATCCTTCCAAACCAATTAATAAAAATATCGCCTAATATGGAAGCAAAAGTATACGGGCCATTTACTAAAATACCACGTAGCATAGAAGCTGATAAAGACGGTAAAGCACCAGAAATGTATAAGTTTTACACTAATACAGAGATGAGAGATTTAATTACGAAGCTGACGAAAAACACTTATTGATTTATTTAGAAAGCAAGTGCAAAACCGTGCTTTAATTTTCACATATAACGAACTCAAGGAACAGGATCATAACCATGTCCTCCCCACGGATTACAGCTGACAATTCTTTTTATTGATAGCCACGCTCCCTTAAAAAGTCCATGCTTTTGTAAAGCTTCTTTTGCATAATGTGAGCAAGTAGGCGTATAACGGCATTTTTGCCCTAGCAACGGAGATATAGCTAGCTGATAAAACCTGATCAGCAAAATGAATGGGTAGACGATTATTTTGGAAAACTGTTTCAATTTTTGTCCTCCTGTTTTAACACGTTATCGGTAAGCCTTTGCAATACTACTTGCATCTTTTGTTGTACTTCCGCAAAGACAGGTAATTCTTTACCAATGTAAATAAAAAATAAAATAAGGGACTTCTGCTGGTTAACTAATGTCTCCTGAAGATCCGCTTTTTGCAATCGGAACGTCTCGCGCATTACCCGTTTAATACGATTTCGTTGTACCGCTTTTTTATAATGACGGCTGCTTGCAGTAACTCCTGCTTGTAACGGCTCCCCCGCGTTCTCAACAAAATCGTACAACACCTTTATTGGAAAAGCCGAAATGCTCTTGCCGCTTCTGAACAATTGCTCGATCAGCTTCCTGCTTTTCAGCTTTTCTTTTTTGTTATAAGTGAGTTTCGTGCTGATAGCGACAATTTTTATAAAACTAAAAGCCCCATCTTTATGACAGGGCTAATTATGTAAAACACGCCAGCTATTACTGGTTTATTTTAATCTCTTTTCGTCGGAAACTGTAAGTTTCACACGACCTTTCGCGCGACGGCTCGCTAATACTTTACGACCGTTAGCAGACTCCATACGTTTACGAAATCCATGAACAGATTTACGACGACGACGGTGAGGTTGGAATGTACGTTTCATTTTCTTGTTTTTACTAGCCCGGAAATAAGGTTTCAGACATCAGCGGTACGTCCCATAAGTACTGCCATGGTGAAAGGACGGCAAAAGTAGGGGTTTTTGCCAAGAAAAATAAGGCGATATAAAGTTTTTTTATAAAATATTCAGTTTTTAACGGAATAGATTTGGTAGTTAGCGGCATACAAATTTCGACATCGTTGTGTCACTCACTTTTACGGCAAACCTTTATTCAGCATTTTTTCGCTAGCCTCCGCACATGCAATCGTCAGCCCCCGGCTGGTGATTGTAACTATAAGCGTCCGGCTTTTTAGGCAAACTATAGCTGGTTTAAAAATCCAGGCAGTCGCCAGCGTCGGGCTGGTGGTTGTAGTCATAAGCCTCCGCCTTTCTTTTACAAATAACTATAGCGTGTTTAAAAACGGCAGGATGCCGACCTATCCGATCACCAGCCTGAGGCTGGCGATCGCGCGGAGTTGTATGTACGGCGGTGGCTAAACGCCTACACCTCCAGATTAAGATGTTTTGATTGCACCGGCTTTCCATAAAATGTAGAACCATTGCGATCGAAATCTTCTGCTGAATCAGTCGTATAAAAACTTACCTGAGCATTTTTACTGCACTTTTTCTCTATTTCAGTATGACGTAGAAGGTAAGCAGCAAGACTTTCAGCAACAATAATCCCTTGCGAAACCACTTTCACGTGGCCCGGTAAAAATGTTTCAATTTTATCTTTAATCAGGGGATAATGTGTGCATGCAAGTAAAACGGTATCAATATCTGGAGACTGTCTCATCAGGTTTTTCAAATTCTTTTCAACAAAGAAATCTGCGCCTTCAGTTTCATATTCGTTGTTTTCTATCAGCGGTACCCACATCGGACAAGCCTCCTGGAAGACTTCAACGTCAGGGTAAAACTTTTTAATTTCTATCAGATAAGATTGCGACTTCACAGTTCCATTTGTGCCCAGTACCCCAACTTTACCAGATGTGGTTAATTCTCCTATCCGCTCGGTTGTTGGCCTGATTACTCCCAGTACTCTCTTCTCAGGAGCTATATTCGGTAAATCATTTTGCTGAATAGTTCTCAATGCTTTTGCCGATGCTGTATTACAAGCGAGAACAACCAAAGAGCATCCTTGTTTAAAAAACCACTCAACCGATTGCAAGGTGTAGTGATAAACAGTTTCAAAAGATCTCGGACCGTAAGGAGCACGGGCATTATCACCAAAATACAAGTAATCATATTGAGGCAATAGCTTAGTTATTTCCCTTAAAACTGTTAGCCCCCCGTAACCGCTATCAAAAACGCCGATTGGTCCAGTATCTGACATATGCAAAAATAAAAGAACCATGCAAAAATGCATGGTTCAATATAAAACTAGTAACTGTTTATTTTTCTTATGGTTTCCTTGGAGCAGGACGTGTAGCACCACCAGAACGAGGTGTTGTTGGTGCAGCGCCTGATTGTTGACCACCACCTTGTTGGTCCTGGGGTCCCTGGCTTCTTAAACCTTCAGGTACAGGAAGCTTTAATTCCTTAAATACCTTTTCAAAAACATTTTCCACCTTTGAGCCCATCTCATAAGCACCGGGCTTCAACACGACCAGGTAGTTATTAGTCTGCAAAACTTTGCTATATGCACCCAATACTTTTTCAAACAAAGGAGCCGCAAGTTCCTGTCTTTTATCCTCAAGTTTACGTTGAGAAATTTGTTGCCAATAAATAATTGTTGTAGCAACCTGAGACCTTTGATCTTTCTGGTAATTTAAAACAGTTGTAGATTTTTTAGCCAATGAGTCAGCCTTATAAGCGCTGTCTAAACGGTTATATTCTCTTACAGCAAAATCATATTCGCCTCTAAGCGAATCCTGCTGGTAAATACCAAGTAAACTGTCTACCGTACGGTAGCCAGGCATATTTGAAACCGCAACATCAATATCAAATACACCGACTTTTGCTCCTGCAGCCTGAGCACCGGCATTGCTGGCAGAGAAAAACATTCCTGCAAAGGCCAACATAACAAACAAAACTTTTTTCATT
>JAOQAJ010000174.1 GCA_025963675.1 Segetibacter sp. | reverse complement strand
GCGGCTAACAGCCAGAAGCTTACTCCCAACTTTCTTCACCCCTTAACAATTATTCCTTTGGCGCTTTGTAACTTTGCCGGGTTATAAAAATTATGAAGAAGTTCAACGTTCCAAATATTTATCGAAGTGGGCTAATCAGTGCAATAAAGAGCAAAAGGAAACTGGCTGATAAACTTAAGAAAGACTTCACTCCTACTTTGCTGGATTTTGGTCCCGTTCAAATTTTTCTTGCACGTCATTTTGGATTTTGCTACGGGGTTGAAAATGCCATTGAAATTGCTTTTCGTACCATCGACGAAAACCCTGGAAAGCGCATTTTTTTATTGAGCGAGATGATCCATAATCCACAGGTGAACGCAGACCTGGTTAAGAGAGGCGTCCGGTTTCTTCAAGACACAAAGGGCAACCCTTTGGTTGATTATAGTGAACTTACTGCTGATGATGTCGTGATCATACCTGCTTTCGGAACAACATTGTCAATTGAGGCAAAACTTAATGCTATTGGCATTACAACTGAAAAGTATAACACTACCTGCCCCTTTGTAGAAAAGGTTTGGAACAGGAGTGAGCAAATAGCACAAAAAGGATACAGTATTGTTGTTCATGGAAAGCCTTCACATGAAGAGACAAGGGCAACCTTTAGTCACAGCGCAGCCAATACTCATACTGTTGTTGTAAATGATATGCAGGAGACAATTGAACTTTCTAAATACATAACGGGCGAAAAACCGGCAGCAGATTTTTATACTGAATTCAAGGGAAGATATTCAGAAGGCTTTTCAGTTGAAAGAGATTTGCAAAGAATTGGTGTCGTAAACCAGACAACAATGTTAGCCAGCGATACGCAGGCAATCAGTGATTATCTGAAGGAGGTAATGATTAACCATTACAAATTAACCCCGGATCATATTGATGAACGTTTCGCTGATACCCGTGATACCTTATGCTACGCAACTAACGACAACCAGACTGCTGTACAAGGCCTGCTTGAAACAGAGGCCGATCTTGCGATGGTTGTAGGCGGCTACAACAGCAGCAATACGTCACACCTCGTTGAGTTATGTGAAGAAAGACTTCCTACGTTTTATATTGACTCACCTGATAAGATTTTATCTGAAACAGAAATCCTTCACCATAACTTCCATACAAAACAGGAGTTGCATACGGTTAATTATCTTCCATCTAAAGAGCCCGTGAGAATATTAATTACAAGTGGGGCAAGTTGTCCGGATGCTGTGGTGGAGGCTGTTATAAGAAAGCTGATCTCTTTCTATAACGTCAATAAAACTGTTGAAGAAATTGAAAATACGATTAGTTAATGAATGGCTGTTATGGAGCAAAAACCAGGAACTTTTCAATAACGATATAAAGTACAAGTGAGTGACACAACAATGTTTAATTAATAAACAAAAGCTCGTCACAACCACTATACTTTACTTGTCTCTAACCTTTCTTTCACCAGTTTCAAGGCTATTTTCAACTGATCTTTCATTGACAGGTTTGAATTATCAAGTACAATGGCATCATCTGCCTTTTTAAGCGGGCTAAACTCCCGATGACTGTCTATATAATCTCTCACTTCTAGATTGGTTTTTACTTCGTCAATCGTTATATGAGGGTTTTTAGTCAACATCTCCCTAAATCGTCTTTCCACCCTAACCGCGGGGTCTGCTGTTAAAAAAATTTTCAATTCAGCATCCGGAAAAACGGTCGTTCCGATATCTCTTCCATCCATTACGATCCCCTTTGTATCTCCCATTTTCCTTTGTTGCCTAACAGCAAATTCGCGAACCTCTTTTACTGCGGCGACTTCACTTACATTTTCAGCAACTACCATATCCCTGATCAGCCATTCGACATTTTCATCATTCAGATAAATCTCGCTGGTTGCGTTATCGTCACAATAGCCAAATTCAAGTGTAATATTTTCCAGTGCTTTAACTACCTGCGACTTATTATTCCAATCAATGTGGTTTCTAAGAAAGTATAAAGTTATCGCCCGATACATCGCGCCGCTATCAACAAATACGTAATTGAGTTCTGCAGCCAGCGCCTTTGCTAACGTACTTTTTCCGCATGAAGAATAACCGTCTATTGTAATAATGATCTTTTTCATGTAACACAGTTGCTGACTACAAAAATGTAACAAATACCTGAAAGAAAAGATGATAAAATAAGATTGATTTTTAGTATGATGTTATGAGTAGCAACCAAACGTTGCGTTTTCAAAAAAGAAGTATTGCCTAAAAACAAAAAAGCCACCCAACCCGAAGGATGGATGGCTAAAAAGCTAAAATTACGAAGACTATGCCTGACTCTGTTCTTTTTCTTCTATTTTTTCTTTCAGGCTAAAAACGATTTTCTCGTTCGCCTTATCGAGATCCGCTATTAAAACATCTCCCTGCTTCACATTCATACTCAAAATCTCTTCGGCTAATTCATCTTCAAGATACTTCTGAATGGCTCTATGCAATGGTCTTGCACCGAACTGCACATCATATCCTTTCTCAGCAATGAAGTCTTTAGCAGCTTCTGTCAACTCGAGGCCAAAACCAAGACTTGTCAAACGCTTCATTACGTTCTTCATTAAGATTTCTATGATCTCGAAAATGTGAGCTTTTGAAAGTGAGTTGAACACCACCACATCGTCTATCCTGTTTAAAAACTCAGGAGAGAATGTACGCTTCAAAGCCTTTTCGATAACAGCTTTATTGTTTTCATCTGCATTTTGAACCCTGTTTGCAGTGGCAAATCCTACTCCGTCACCAAATTCTTTTAACTGACGAACACCGATGTTAGACGTCATAATAATCAGGCTGTTCTTGAAATCGATCTTCCGACCCAAACCATCTGTCAACTGACCATCATCTAATACCTGTAACAAAATGTTGTAAATATCAGGATGCGCTTTTTCAATCTCATCTAACAATATTACACTATAAGGTTTGCGGCGAACTTTTTCAGTAAGCTGGCCACCCTCTTCATATCCAACGTATCCCGGAGGTGCACCAACCAAACGGCTTACAGTAAATTTCTCCATGTATTCGCTCATGTCGATACGTATAAGCGCATCTTCACTGTCGAACATGTAGCGGGCAAGTGAACGAGCAAGCTCAGTTTTACCAACCCCTGTAGGACCTAAGAAAATAAATGTACCAATCGGCTTCTTAGGATCTTTGAGGCCTACGCGATTACGCTGGATCGCCTTGGTTACTTTTGCAATAGCTTCCTCCTGACCAACAACCATCGCTTTCATGTCATCACCCATACGGCGAAGCTTTTCTGTTTCCGCTTCTACCATACGCTTAACAGGTATTCCTGTCATCATGCTAACCACTTCTGCAATAGCTTCCTCGTCAATCGGGAAACGCTTGTTCTTACTTTCCTCTTCCCATGAAGATTTTGCTTTTTCCAAAGCTTCACCTAACCGCTTTTCGGTATCCCGAAGTGCGGCAGCTTCCTCAAAACGCTGGCTTTTTACAACCTTGTTTTTCTCAAGCTTAATATCTTCAATCTTCTTTTCTAAATCCAGGATTTCCTTAGGCACATTGATGTTCTTTAAGTGAACTCTTGCACCCACCTCATCCAACACGTCAATCGCCTTGTCTGGCAACAAACGGTCTGTCATATACCTGTCGCTAAGCTTTACACAAGCTTCGATAGCTTCCTCAGAGTAAGAAACACTATGATAATCCTCGTACTTGCTTTGAATGTTTGTAAGTATCTGAATGGTTTCATCAACAGAAGGTGGATCAACCATTACCTTTTGGAAACGTCGATCTAATGCACCATCTTTTTCAATGTACATACGATATTCATCTAAAGTAGAGGCACCAATGCATTGCAACTCACCACGAGCCAAAGCTGGTTTAAAGATGTTAGACGCATCAAGAGATCCGCTGGCACCACCGGCACCTACGATTGTATGAATCTCATCGATGAATAAAATTACATCACGGTTCTTTTCCAGTTCGTTCATGATAGCCTTCATTCTTTCTTCGAACTGGCCGCGATACTTAGTTCCGGCAACAAGAGCTGCGAGGTCAAGACTAATTACTCTTTTATCAAACAACACCCGGCTAACTTTCCTTTGAACGATCCGTAAGGCGAGGCCTTCAACTATAGCTGTCTTACCCACTCCTGGCTCACCAATCAAAATGGGGTTGTTCTTTTTACGACGGCTTAAGATCTGGCTAACCCGCTCAATTTCTTTCTCACGACCAACAATTGGGTCAAGAGAACCACTTTCCGCCAGCTTGGTTATGTCGCGGCCAAAGTTATCGAGAACGGGTGTCTTGCTTTTTGGATTGCTTTGCTGTTTAGCTCTTTGTTGCTGAGAGTAACCTTTCCTGTCATCATCAAAATCATCATCATTGTCTTCGGTGTACTCGCTTCTTGGTTCACTGCTTCTTACCATTCCCAATTCGTTTCTAAAGACATCATAATCTACATCAAATTGGTTTAATATCTGTGTGGCTATGTTTTCTTTATTTTTTAAAATTGAAAGCATGAGATGTTCAGTTTCCACAAGCGGACTTTTTAGTGCCTTAGCTTCTAAAACCGTAACACGAATTACTTTTTCAGCCTGCTTTGTTAATGGCAAACTGTTGATGTTCGCGATGTTTTTTCCTGTTTTATCTTTCACTGCAAGTTCAACCTCTTTGCGAAGTTCGTACAGGTCTACATTTAATGTTTTTAAAATGCGGATAGCTGTATTTTCGCCCTCTCTGATTAAACCTAGCAGCAAATGTTCCGTCCCTATAAAATCATTCCCCAGCCTGAGAGCTTCCTCTCTGCTGAATGAAATGATCTCCTTTACCTGGGCTGAAAAATTATTATCCATAAAGTTTAAATTGCGTTGATACAATAATAACGAATATTTTTGAAGCTTGCATACGTGCCGTTATTCACATATGTTAATCAAACCGTAATCATGAAGGTCAAAATTGATACCAAAGAAAAATTTTATGTTATAACGCTGATGGAGCCGATTTTGACTGTCATAATAGCAGCAGAGCTTTCCCAATTAGTTACGAAATTTCTACAGCAACAGATTAGTAATGTGGTATTAAAGATTGGAGAAGTGGAAAATATCGAAGAAAAAGCGGCTGAAGAATTGGCACAATTACAACAGGTATTTTATGAAAAAAATGCCTCATTTGTTATATGCGATGTCCGGCCCTCAGTCGAACAACAGCTTGATGATATGGAGTTGCTCGAAGAAATGAATATTACGCCAAGCGAAAGCGAAGCGTGGGACATTGTACAAATGGAAGAAATTGAAAGAGAACTTATGGACGACAATAACGAAAACCTCTAAATTATTTTTTGTTGCCCTCCAGCAGTTTTTTTATCAACATTGTTGCGTCGCACACTGCGACTTCCGGCACCATATTCCCCTTTCTGTAAATTTTGTAGTTATTTGGGAAATCCTGTTTAGAAAACAGATTTTGTCGCTTCTGACTATCTGTTTTATTGCAACCTTTAGATTCAATTCCTAACGTCATTGTTTGGGGCTTTTAAATTGCTCCTGCAACTCCTACTTAGAATCTAAATCCTAATTCCGCTATCTTTATCAAATCAATAAATTGAAGTTTTAACAATGTTCGGTGTAACCATTTTAGGAAACAATTCCGCTCTGCCAGCTTATGACCGGCATCCTACTTCTCAGGTGGTTACCCTCGATCAATTTCAGTTTTTAGTAGACTGCGGTGAAGGAACGCAAATGCAACTCGCACGTTACAAAATCAGGCGTAGCCGCATCAATCATATATTCATTTCCCATCTGCATGGCGACCATTATTTCGGCTTACCGGGTCTCATTACAAGCATGGGGTTGTTAGGAAGAGAAAACGATCTTCACTTATTTGCTCCTCCTGA
>JAOQAJ010000157.1 GCA_025963675.1 Segetibacter sp. | reverse complement strand
ATTGTAATTCGGCGCTTTAATGTCATTGTCCCAAACATTGTGTTTGTTCACCCAGGTTCCTGTTAACAAGCTATTGTAACCAACGGCAGAAATTGTTGGAGTTTGGGAATAACCACCGTTTTCGCCTCCAACAAAGGCTCTCATATATTTACCTTCTTTTGCAATTGCGTCAATATTTGGCGTAGATACCCTTTCAATAACATCTGCAGGTATACCGTCAGCAATAACAAATAATACCTTTTTTTGTCTGCCTTGCGCCATTGCTTCCAGGCAGATGACACCCAGTAAGAAAAATAATAGAACGCTTGATTTCGGCATTAGCATTTTAAGTTAGTTATTGATCGATCTTCATTTTAAAAACCCGGTCGCTGCCTGGATTCAAAGGAAGCCAGGTTCCGGTTTAAGTTCAAGTACATTGGGTCGTGCAAAAATCTGACGAATAAAAAAATAAAAGTACAAGTGAGTGACACAACGATGTACCAAATAGTTATCAGGCTTGCAACCAACAACCAATCTTTGTTACTTATTGTTGGTCTTTTCGCTGTAATGATCTTTTCGCTGGTCATCTTCATCATCCATTTCCGGGCCTTTGATAATCTTGCGCCAATCTATATCTCTGTTATATCGCTTCATCGCCTTTGTAGGATCAAATACTTTTTTGGAAGGCATTACCAAAGTATATGGAGTATAATTTGGTTTGGCGGTAAAAAAGTCCTGTAGACCTGAAGCAGTTGCATCATACTGATTTACGTAAGGAACATTCAGGATATTATAAATCGTTTTTAAAATAGAGCCGAAGTTGGCGTGAGTATGAGAAGTATACCCTCGCTTAACATAAGGGCCTGCCATCATCAAAATACTTCTATGGGCGTCCACATGATCAACTCCACCTTGAGGATCATCTTCAGTTATAATAACAAGCATATTTTTCCAGTAAGGGGTGCGGGAAAGAAAATGTAAAATTCTGCCTACAGCCAAATCATTATCCGCCATAAAAGAATGACGATAAGGATAGCCGTCCGCAGGTCTTACTGAAGCAGTATGATCGTTTGGAACCTGCATGGTTATAAGTTGCGGCATTTTCTTTTTGCCTGTTAACCACATCTTCTTAAAATTCCTTTCGAATTGCTCCATCCTGAACTGGTCAGGAATATTAGTATTATATCCTGCATAATCGTGACTGGTGCGAGTCCATAATGCTTTTTGCATCGGAACCATTACGCGGTGGGCTGCCCCTGTAGCTGTATCCATCCATTCTTCGCGTACATGAGCCGTTTCATTAGCTTCTCCAAAATTGTAAAAGGAAACTTTTTTTCTTTCCAAAGCTTCCCACAAGCCTCCGCGTTCCGCATAATCTTCGGGATCTATACTTCCCGTAGATCCCGGAAATCTTCTTCCTGATGCTTTTGAAAATATGTTTGCTTTTTTATCAACGCTTGAATTTGTTTCTACCCACTCATTCGGTATCACTCCCATCATCCAATGATGGCCATGAATGGAAGCATCGCTGTCACAGTAAAAATTATCAGCGAAAGCGAATTCTGTAGCTACTTTTAAATGATTTGGAGAAACATCTACATTTTTCACTTCTCCACCTGTATCACTTATATTGACCCGTACACCGAAGCGGGCCAAAGTAGAATCACCTTTACCTGTTGTTAATTGCCCCATCACTTCATCGTAAGTTCTGTTTTCTTTGGTAATGTACACGATGTGCTTAATCGGGCTGTTTCTCAACCCCGGTAATAATGGAACAGGATTTTTTATATCATCCCTTGCTGTTGTTTGAATGAAAGTATTATCGATGCATTGCTTTGTAAAAACACTCAACTGTTTTACATCAGGCACCGGTATATTCTGAAACGTGCCCAACTGAATATCGCCAATGTAAGTTCCCTGAACCGGTTCAATAAAATCTTTTCCTCCATTAGGACCAGCGCCATAACCGCGACAGGTGATTACAAACAGTTGCTTTTCGTCGTTGCTTAATTGAACCCGTGCCGGTCCCCATCCTGTCGGTATCAATCCTGTTGTACGTCGTTTTTCAACATCAATTACTGCAATAGCATTAAAGCCTAACAGTGCTACGTACAACGTTTTTTCATCTTTGCTTAAGCAAACGCCGAAAGGTAAAAGGCCGCGATATTGATCGATTAAACGATGGACTTTTATTGGAATATGGCCAATAATTTTATGATTACGATAATCAATAACTGAAATGTTATCGTTGGTCGCATTAGTTACATATGCATACCTGTTTCCGACAGCTATTGAATTCGGACTCGCTCCGCCAACTACTTCTGCACCCTCAACCATTTGCCCCACCTGGTGACCTGGTTTAAATTTATCAATCACTTTGTTAGTTGCTAAATCAATTGTGTACACACTCATGGCTTCAGGCGCTAACGGACTTCCAACACCCGGTACTTTTCGGCCATTGTATTCGTACCCTTCAATTGCTTCTTTTGAATTATCCGCATAAGGATGAAAAGGCATTAAGGCACTATCCTTATTTTTTTCAGTAAGTCCACCTAACAAAGGATAATCATAAGCACCTACATTGGCTACAAAAGCAGTTTTATGATCGGGGCTAACAGCGAGGCCAAAGGGTTGTCGGCCGGTGTTGATTGAGGAGGTTAATTTCTTTGTATTGATGTCTATACGAACCAAACGAAAGTTACCCCGGTCAAGCACCAATAATTCTTGCTTGTCATTGTTCAATAATAAATCTGATGTAAAGCTATCATCATATTCCGTCCCATTGATTACACCATTTAGTGAGATAGAATCAATCCGACGAAGTTTTTGTATGTCGTAAATGATAACTGCACCATTATCACCGCCGCTTAAATAAACTGTTTTAGAATCTGGTGAAAATGCAACGCCTAAAAAAGATCCGTTAGAAAAAGGAGATGTAATACTGTTGTCATATGAAGGAACTCTTATTTTATCTAATGTAGAATTATTGATTATTGTAAATACCCCGTTATGCAAAGTCACCGTTTTTTCTCATCAGGTGAAACAGCCATCCCAAAAGGATCGTGTGTTATTTGAATAGTTTTTCCGGCCGGAGTAACGTACCTGCCACTTGGCAAAACGGTTTTACCATTCTTATCAATGTGTGTGTATGCGTTCTTTCCCGGAACGGTTAGAACAGGTAGCAACTTTTGACCTGTAGCCTGAAGTGCGAGAGTTATGGTTAAGAGTATGAAGAAACCTTTTATTGAGATTTGCATAAGTTTTTTAAAAATAAATGATAAGAACATTCTGCTATACTCTAAATCGATCCAGTGGGCATTCGCTGTGATGTAAGATTTACAATGTTAACGCTAATGCACAGAATAGAAAAGGCGTAAACGTTTTTCAACCGGAAAGACTATCTGAATACTTGCCAGGGCAAAGAATACCTGAAATGAAACTTTGTCTTTTCTACTTTATATATTATTTTTCTTTAGCCTTTTATGAAAAAGCGTCAATTATGTGTAAGTTGTATCATAAAGGGGAGAACTGACCTAAAAGGATAAAACTGTCCTGACAATCAATTTCCTGAAAACAGTTTTTCCTGCCACATTTTTTACAATGGCACAAATCTTTCAGGAACAAAGAAATTGAACTAAAATAACAGATCAAATTTAATTGCTATTTAGATCGTTATTGATAGATAGAAGAATAATACAATGAGTAAACGTAAGTTCATTCCAAGGGATATTAGCTGGTTAAGTTTCAATGCGAGAGTGTTGCAGGAAGCAAATGACCCAACGGTTCCACTAAAATCGAGGATTCGTTTTCTTGGAATTTTTTCAAATAACACAGACGAATTTTTCAGAGTAAGGGTCGCAACGCTTAAGCGAATGACCCAGATCGGAAAGAAGAATATGCATATGGAAGAGGATCCTCAAAAGATTCTCGACGATATACAGATGGTGGTTTTGCAACAGCAAAACGAATTTAACCGGATTTGGGAGGGAATACTTGAAGAACTCGAAAATGAGAAGATTTTCATTTTAAACGAAAAGCAGCTATCCGACGGGCAGCAGCAATTTGTAAGAAGGTATTTTGAGGAAGAAGTGCGTAGCAACGTTATACCATTGCTGGTTGAAAGTATTCCGCAATTTCCGTATTTGCGAGAGAAATCCATCTACCTGGGTGTAGTGATGCGTAAAACAGATAGTGCATATGAACAGAAATATGCCCTGATAGAAATACCCACCACCGCTTTGGGCAGGTTTGTCTTACTACCATACACTACAGGCGAGCAGTATATTATTTTGCTTGAAGACGTGATCAGGTTTAACCTTCCTTCCATCTTTTCTTATTTTGGATTTGATCATTTCGACTCGCACATCTTCAAGGTGACAAAAGATGCTGAAATAGACATTGACAATGACATTTCAACTTCGCTTATTCAGAAAATAGAAAAAGGCATTAAAAACCGCCGTAAAGGAAAAACCGTTCGTTTCGTATACGATAAAGAAATGGATGCAGGATTGCTGGAGTACCTGATCAGGAAATTGAACCTTTCGAGAAAAGACAATATTATCCCAGGCGGCCGTATTCACAATTTTAGGCATTTTATGGATTTCCCTGATGTGTTTAATGCTAAAAGTCATCGTCGCAGTCCATTTATGCATCCTGACCTTTCGCAGTCACTGAGGGTTACAGATGTCATTCTCGAGAAAGATGTCCTGCTAAGTTTTCCATATCACTCATTCAACTCGGTTATTGATTTATTACGTGAAGCTGCGATAGACCCACACGTTACTGTAATAAAGATTACGTTATATCGGCTTGCGCGCAATTCTAAAATAATCAATGCACTGATCAATGCCGTTCGTAACGGCAAAGAGGTCGTTGTAATGCTTGAGCTGAAGGCACGTTTTGATGAAGAAGCGAACCTTGCATGGAAAGAAAGACTGGAAGAGGAAGGCGTTAAAGTTTTGATTGGAGTTGATAACATGAAAGTGCATGCAAAAGTTTGTATTATAAGAAAACGGGTCGCTGACCAGGTTATTCAATATGGATTTGTAAGCACGGGAAACTTAAATGAGTCAACCGCAAAAGTTTATGGAGATCACTGCCTGCTTACCAGCAACAAGAACGTGATGGGGGATATTAACCGGATCTTTAATTTTTTAGAAAACCCGAAATCGGGCTTCGAACCTTTGAAACTTTGTCAAACCTTGTTAGTGTGCCCGACAAGTATGCGGCACGAATTAACGGCAATGATAAACAAGGAGATAAAGAATGCCAAAGCAAGTAAAGAAGCTTCTATCATTCTAAAATTAAATTCTCTAAGTGACGCCGATCTAATCGAAAAATTATATGAAGCAGCGCAGGCTGGGGTAGTGGTTAAAATGATTGTCAGAGGTATTTTTTGCGCTGTTGTTGAAAATTCGAAATTTAAAAGACCGATTAGTGCGATCAGTATTGTTGATGAATATCTTGAGCATGCCAGAATATTGATTTTTCACAATGATGGTAAAGAAAAAGTTTTTATCTCTTCAGCAGACTGGATGGTGAGAAACCTGGATCATCGGGTAGAAGCAGCTATTCCGGTAACGAATAAAGACATCATAAAGGAGTTGAAAGATATCATATCGATACAGCTTCAGGACAATGTAAAAGCCAGGTGGCTTGACAAGGAATTATCTAACAATTATGTAGAAACGGACGAACATCATAAAGTAAGGTCCCAAATAGAAATCTATAACTACCTGCAAGCGAAAACACAGCACCTGGAGGACCGCGTTCCTGAACCACATGCGGCAACGACCTTAACTTAATCGCACTAATGATTCAGAAAAATTTGGTCGGACAATTTTGGCACAGGCTGAAGTAACTCTGCTGAGTCATCGTTGCGTCGCATTTCGTTCATCTGTAGACTATCATTGAATCTTTGTTCGTGTTTTGCTTAACCGGTTATGTCCTGATTAATCTTTTCTAATAAAAATGTGTAAATCTGTTTAAAATCTCCCCGTTACTTACACCATTTTCAATTGTAATTTTCTAAACTAAAAAAGGCTACCTCAAATATTGAGACAGCCTTTAATTCATTTATAATAGGGCTTACCTAATCAATACCTCGTCCATCCTTTAAACCACGTATCACCAGGAGCGCTTGCACCTTTATAGCTTACTTGTTGCATCCCGGCCAACCTTGCATTTGTATATGTTGCACCGTTTACAGCAGGTGAAGAAGCAGACGGGCTGAAGTCAGGCGAAGCATAATTGAATGCAGCAGTCAGACCAACATCTTCAGTGCTGTTTAAAATAGAATTTGAAAAACCAGCGGTTTTAAACCACGCTACAATCGAAGCGTTTGTTGCACCTGTAGCGGCTGTTGAACTGGCCGAATACACGACAGGTTGGGCACATCCTGCTATGATGTTATTTTGAATGAATAATGAAGGTGATGCAGATGTGATATTCAGATCTGTAGGAACGCCTTTAGAAGCGTCAATGATAAGACCTTGTGGCCAACCGGTAATAATTGAATTGAATATTGAAAGGCTGGAATTTCTGCGTATTTGCGCAGCACCTAAATATAAACTGTTACCAACTGATGCAGAAGTGGCCCTTGGACCGACAATTGTCATGTTACTAAAAACGGGTGATGTCTGCGGGGCGAGAGCGCTTCCGTTAGCATCATTATCGCTTTCAAACGCTTCACTTTTTGAAATGTCGGCAATGGCTGAATCTCTTAAAGCAATTCCAAATTGTACTTTACCAGAATATCCATTATCGGTATCAAAATCATCATCTAATGTTCTGAAAGAAATCAGGTGCCTGCAATTAACTGTACCACCAAACCACTCAAAAGAATCATCGTTTGCATAAGCAACCTGTACGTAATCAATAACAGTTTGATTACCGACTCCACCTAAGGTTAAACCGTTAATTTCTTTGTCAGGTAAAAACGCATATCCTGCATATTCAATTCTCACATATCTTAAAATACCGCTGTTGTCAGCCGGGTTTTGCGCCTGGCTTGACGGTGTACCATATAAACCTAACCCATCACTGTTATTTATTCCACCTTCTATTTCGCCTACCCCTTGCACACCGTTAAATGATGCATTTGTTGGTGCATTTCCTAATATTACCAAACCTGCCCAATCTCCACGTTGAGGTGAAGAAGATTCAGACGTAAATACAATCGGTTTATCAGCAGTACCGTCTGCTATTATTTTTGAACTTCTTGTTATAATTAATCCTCCATTCTTACCTGTTTCACCCACTATCTTAGTTCCCGGTTCAATCGTTAAGATGGCTCCACCGGTTACATATACCAGACCGCGGAGCTTGTAAGTGTATTGAGCTTTTAGAGTCCTGTTGGCAGTAATTCTGCCTTCAAGAATAACATTCTCATTGCTATTACTGCCACTCCCATCTGTTATTACTGTAGTCCCGTCAACCTCTATTTTACGGCAACCTGATGCAATCAAGCTTGTTGCAATAATCAGAAAGAATATTTTTTTCATGAGTTTATTTTTACTTTAGTTTTTTTATTAATTTTTTATGTACCCGTCATTTGTACTCCTATAGAACAGCTGTTGCGTCGCACCCTTGTACTGCTGACCTATTCCCCGGCGGTTCTTCTCAGCTTATAATCCACCATCATCCATTGTCTTTTCTCTCCTCCCTTTAGGGCTGGGGCTTCCTCTATCGTATGTTGTAGGCGAATGAGAAACTTACATTCGTTCCGAATTTTCTCCTGATCGCCAATGCATCAGCGCCTTTATCGTATTTGCTATTTTGATTTACATCGATATAGTAATTGGTAGCCTGGTTTAAAACATCAGACATGTTTAGCTTTAATTCACCCTTATTCTTAAGGATCTTTTTTGCAACCTGGAAATCTATCAGGGGGCGTGAAGCTTCCCATATAGGTGGAGTGTTATCGCCACCAACATATAAGATGCGATCACCAATCTGGTTGTAAAGGAGTGTTGTGTTTATACCGGCTTTTTCAATATCATATTGCAATGAAGCATTAAAAACATAAGGGCTCTGACCTTGCATTGGTCGCTTGATTTGAGCTGTCTGACTTTCAACTCTATTGTATATATATGAGAGATTGCTTTGAAATGTGAAGTTGCGCAGCGCTTCGGTGAAGTCCAGCTTTTTTCTAACTTCCAATTCTGCACCAAAACCATTGGCCTTGTCTGCGTTTAGAAAATTATAAGAGCTTCCCCCTCCTGCAACTGCATTAAAGTATGATTCTATAGGATTTTTAAAATACTTATAAAAAACACCAACGGTAAAGAGTTCTCCTGCTCTTGGGTATAATTCGTACCTGATGTCTGCATTGGTTACTTTGGTGCGAACCAGCTTTCTGTAGCCCGCTACTGTTGCCCCAAGTTCAAAATCGTAAAACTGGAAGTCACTTAATTCCCTGAATTCGGGACGGATAACTGTTTGAGATCCTGACAAACGAATATTAGCATTGCCGGTAACTTTATAAGTAAGATTAAAGCCCGGAAGAAGATCGGTTGTGCGGGTATGTAAATGTCTTGGATCGCTTTGTTTTAAACTACCAATAACCTGGTCGTAATCTTCAACTCTTACACCCCATGTGGCTCTTAGTTTATTTGAGAACTGGTTATCAAATTGCAGGAAACCCGCGTTAAGGATAGTGTTTGCAACGTACCTGAACCGGTCACCGGCAAGCTCATTAAACGAAAACTTTTGATCTGCACCGTTGCCAAAATTTTCAGGGTTAAAGATTGTTTCTTCTGGTAAGGTTTGTAAAGCAAGGTTCTCACCACTAGGGATATAAATAGCAAATGGCCTTGAGTCGAATAACCGATCTTTTATCTGGAAGAAATAACCCGCTTTTACAATTTGATTTAAATCAAACAATTTAAAAGCAGTAGCAACATCAGCACCGGTGTTATAAATATAGTCATTCAAAAATCCGTAATAACGACTCCCTGACTTCTGCGACGTCTTAGAGGTTGCTATTAATGCGACGTAAGGTGCATTTGGCGTTTCCGGGTTTTGATTGTATTGCAAGCGACGCTGATCCGGTATATATTGATCAAGAATGTTGAAGCTTCCATACCAGTGCAACTTCGATTGTAGTGCAGGAAGATTATGATCTCCTGAAAGTTGTGTATTGAAAAATGTGTTTGACTTTAGTGCTAATTCCGTTGCCTTGATATTCTCACCTAAAGAAGAATTGAATTCAAAATCCTTTCCGGTTCTCCTGGTTACATAATCACTGGAATTTATGTTAACCAGGTTCTTGAATGAAAGTTTATGATTCGCCCCGAGCTGAAGCGTTAAGTTTCCTAAAGCTCCCCATAACACATCCTGGCTATACTTATTATTATTGTAATCAAAGTTTATACTCGGCACATCATTCTGGAACGAATAAAGCGTGTTATGAAATTCTGTTCGCTTGTTTTGTTGATTATAGGTAAGTGCGAATATTGCCCCTAACTTATTATTATTTGAAAGACGCTTATTCAATCCACCACTTAGTTGGAAGGATTTATTTAATACCGGAAAGAAGTTTGTTGCGTTTTTTTCTGCAGACCAAACGTTGGCGAACTGTCTTCCGAATGCGTTTTGTTCTGCTTTGGTTGAGCCTAAGTCACTGAACCTTGATTTTGTAGGTAAGCCGGCAGGTAAGCCCCTGGTGCCATCGTCAATACCAAGCCAATCTAGTTTGCCGCCACGATAAGTATAGAAATCTCTGCCAATAGTTTGAGTATTAAAACCAGAACCGATCTGAACGCTTAAAAAGTTAGCCGAAGGAACGTCTTTAGTATTTACCTGTACCAATCCACCAGCCCACTCACCACTTAACTCCGGGATGAATGATTTGTTTATAATCATGTTATCAATCATCGCTGAAGGGAAAATATCAAATGAAAACGTTTTCCTGTCGGGTTCAGTACTGCTTAATAAAACACCGTTTAACATCGCCTGGTTATAGCGGTCACTTAAGCCTCTTACCACTAAGTACTTACCTTCCTGAACTGATGTTCCAGGTATTCTTTTTAGGATTTCACCTGTGTTTTTATCAGGAGATCTTCTAATGGCTTCTGCTGAAATTACCTGTGCGACCGTACTGGTATTTTTTTGATAGGAGATTAAAGCGTTTACAGATTCTCTTCTTGAACCTGAAGCTTTAACTACAACATTTTCGAGTTTTTTACTAACCTCCTCTAAAATGACATTAAGCTCTTCGGTTTTACCTGCTGCCACATTTATATCCGCAACAGTCTTTTGCTTGTAGCCAACAGCAGATATTTTAATGGTCAAAGGTTTAGAAGTAGGAACGGACATAACAAAATTGCCTTCCAGGTCTGTAGAGGTTCCGCTTGATAATCCTTCGATTGTAACTGACACTCCAGAAAGAGCATCATTCTTGCTATTAAGAATTTTGCCGCTTATTTTCGAAGAAGTTTGTGCAAAGGATGAGAACGAAATGAGAGAGAAAACGGTTGGAAAGATGAGTAGAGATATTTTGGCCATAGTAGTTTTCATTGGCACAAAACTAGAAGTACTGTGTTATGCTATCATTACGCCAATATTAACTAAATGTTACCCTAGTGTTACCGCAATGTGAACACTGGAATGAATTTTTATGACGACTTAAATAAACTTCTGCGAAGAAAGGGCGGTTTAATATTTACTGCCTGTCAGGTAAAGTTGCATGTTTATACGGCAGGCGGTGACGGAAGTTAATTCGGTACAAGTGAGTGACACAAGAATGGTGAAACAGGTTAATCAGCCGATTAATTCAAATCCTTAAAGACATTATAACGATTTGAATTTTATTATTTATGGATTCAATATTATCTTATTATTAAGTAATATTTTATTTGGCTTAGATAAAATGCTTAAATCTATTTTTGCTTAAAATTTTATAGTATGGGATTAAATTCTATAGGTAAGCTGTTCATGCCAAAAAACACGATCTTCTACAATTTATTTGAGGAAGTTGCTGTAACCGTTCGCACAATGGGCGGGGTATTGAAGCAACTGGTAAATGAACCAGACTTTGACAAAAGAGCATCTCTATCAAGCAAACTTGAAGACCTTGAGCACCTGAACGATGACCACACGCATAAGTTGTTTACCGAACTCGGCCGTAATTTCATCACTCCATTTGACAGGGAAGACATTCATACACTTGCCTCTGCTTTAGATGATATTGCCGACTACATTTATTCTTCAGCTAAGAAAATCATTTTCTACCGCGTCAATCCAAATGATCCCGGCATTCAAAAAATGGTTGAATTGATCGAACAAGGAACCATTCATGTGCAAAGTGCAGTTGTCGAATTGCGCAACATGAAAAATCTTAGAAAAATAACAGAAGCTCTTGTAAGAGTTAATGATATAGAAAACCAGGCAGACGATATTTTTGACCTGAGCATTGAAAAACTATTTAACCAGGAAAACGATTTTAAAGAAGTTATTAAAAGAAGGGAGATCTACCAGGTATTAGAACTGGCGACAGACAAGTGTGAGGATGCTGCGAACGTAATTGAGTCAATTATTGTTAAATATGCTTAATTGCTTCTAACATCATTTTAAACTTCCCCTATGTTTCCGTTATTGGTTATTATAATCATTTTCGCTTTTATTTTCGATTTTATCAACGGTTTTCACGATGCTGCAAACAGTATAGCAACTATCGTTTCTACTAAAGTTCTTACACCCTTCCAGGCTGTTTTATGGGCTGCTTTTTTCAACTTTTCTGCATTTTTTATTTCCAAATATATCGTTGGTGGTTTTGGAATAGCTGATACTATAGCCAAAAGCGTGAGCGTACAAAAAGGCGATCCACTGGCGTTGTATGTTATTCTTGCCGGCCTTTTATCTGCTATCATCTGGAACCTGATTACGTGGTGGTTTGGCATTCCTTCAAGTTCATCTCATGCTTTAATTGGAGGTCTCATCGGTGCTGCTGTAGCCCACTACCATACGTTTACGGTTGTAAATGCAGCGAAGGTTGTACCTACGATCTTATTTATTGTAGCGGCTCCCTTGATAGGTATGATCATCGCTTTTTTTATTACAGTGGTGATTGTACAATTATTTAAACGTTCTAATCCGTATCGGGCAGAGCGATGGTTTAAACGACTACAATTGGTTTCTTCAGCAGCCTTTAGTATAGGTCACGGTGGAAACGATGCACAAAAAGTTATGGGTCTTATAGGCGTTGCAATGGTTGCAAGCAACTATATACCTGACCTTAAAAGTATTCCTGATTGGGTACCGCTTAGCTGCTTCGTAGCCATTGCCCTGGGCACAATGAGCGGTGGATGGAAAATTGTAAAGACGATGGGTACGAGAATTACAAAAGTAACTCCGCTGGAAGGTGTGGCAGCTGAAACTGCTGGTGCTGTTACACTCTTCTTAACCGAGCATCTTAAAATACCAGTCAGTACAACTCATACCATCACAGGCTCCATTATCGGTGTTGGTGCGACTAAACGCCTTTCAGCAGTTCGGTGGGGTGTTACGGTTAGCCTGTTATGGGCCTGGATCTTAACTATACCAATTAGCGGCACTATTGCAGCCCTAATCTTCTATGCTTTTAAATTATTTGTATAAGAAATATCTGCATTTAAAACACTATTTACGCTTATTTTGCGTGTGTAAAAGATGCTAATACAATTTTTATGAAAAAAATCCTGGTTACAGGCGGTTGCGGTTATATTGGTTCCCACACAATTGTTGACCTAATAGAAAATGGATTTGACGTTATTTCTATCGATGATAATTCACGGAGCACAAAGTACCTGTTAGACGGCATTGAAAAAATTACGGGCAAAAAAGTAAAAAATTACAAAGTTGACCTAAAAGATTACAACGACACTCGGGCAGTCTTTCAGGAGAATGAAGATGTTTCAGGTATTATTCATTTTGCGGCATACAAGGCTGTGGGAGAGTCGGTTGAAGAGCCGCTAATGTATTACGAAAACAATTTGTTCTCTCTCATTAACCTGTTGAAGTGCGTTGAAGAATTTCATGTTCCCTATTTTGTATTTTCGTCTTCATGTACTGTTTATGGAAGTCCTGATACAATTCCTGTAACTGAAGAATCTCCTATCAAAAAAGCTGAATCGCCATATGGCTCCACAAAGCAGATGGGTGAAGAAATCATAACCAATGTTGTGAAAGCAACAGATGCAAAAGCAATTTTGCTTCGTTACTTTAACCCTGTCGGTGCGCACCCTTCCGTTTTAATTGGCGAACTGCCGTTGGGTAAACCAGCTAACCTGGTTCCTGCAATCACTCAGACGGCGATTGGAAAAATTCCACAGTTAACGGTTTTTGGAAGTGACTATCCAACACGCGATGGCAGCAACATTCGCGATTATATTCATGTTTCCGATATCGCCCATGCTCACACGTTAGCTCTTCAATATCTTATTGCCGACAAGAACAAAACCAATTGCGACATTTTTAATTTAGGTACAGGAAACGGCGTGACGGTATTAGAAGCAATTAAATCTTTTGAAGAGGTTAGCGGCCAGAAATTGAATTATAAAATGGGTCCTCGTCGCCCCGGTGATGTGGTCGCTATTTATGCTAATAACAATTATGCGCGAACTGCCTTAGGCTGGGAAATTAAATATGATTTAAATGAAATGATGAGAACCGCCTGGGCATGGGAGCAGAAAGTAAAACAAGACGAAGAAATTATAAAAAATCAGAAATTTCAATATAATTAAGATTTTAAAGATTGCGTTTAAAATGCACGATCGGTAGTGATCGTGCATTTTACTTTTAAAGCTCTACAACTGAGGCATTAAATATTTTGCTTCGATTTTTTATCTGGATATTTTTCTTTGTTTGCCAGCATTTGTAATTTATTTCGACGCCGGTTGTGTCACTCACTTGTGCGGTATATTTATAGCAGCCATTTTCAATATTTGCCGTGTTAATTCTATTCAATTACTTTTTTTAATAGGGTATAACACAAAATCAATAAACGACGATTTTGAAGGCAAAAAGCAGTTTTATTAGCTAATCGCTTACAATAGCATTTCTTTAATTTTTCTATTAATTTGTTTCACTATGGATATCAATAATGTTAAGGAGCCGTTGAAGTTTCGTTGGCGTCAGTTGTTCAATTACTTTCTTCAGGGATTAATAATCTTAGCTCCGATTACTATTACCGCCTGGGCCGTGGTCTCTCTATTTATTTATATTGACAATATTCTGCCCAATTTCATTCATTCTATTTTTCCCGTTTTTTATAAGCCTGATGAAAATGGAGATATTGAAAAGATACCAGGAGTCGGTTTTTTAGTAATAACCATAATTATAATTCTGGTAGGCTATGTTTCTACGTCATACATCGTGGGTAAGATGGTAGATTTTTTCGGTCACGTGTTAGAAAGAACACCGGGTATCAAATTTATCTACACTGCTGTAAAAGACTTCTTAGAGGCTTTTGCCGGAGAAAAGCGCAAGTTTGATAAGCCGGTACTTGTAAGTGTTGATGCAGCTGATGTTTGGAGAGTAGGATTCATGACCCAGGAAAGTGGAGCAAAACTGGAACTGGAAAATCATGTAGTTGTGTACGTCCCACACTCTTATGCAGTAAGCGGTATCGTATACATCGTTCCCGTTGAAAAGGTAAAGCTACTGCATAACGTGTCTTCTACAGAAGCCATGAAGTTTGCGTTAAGCGGCGGTGTAGCAGAGCTAACACATTAAAAATCTGCAATGAAAAAAGCTTTGATTTTTGGTACCTGTTGCCTGCTAACTATCAAAAGCTTTTGCTGGGGTTTTTATGCCCATCAGCGAATCAATTATTTCGCTGTCTTTTTGCTGCCACCTGAAATGATGGTTTTCTATAAACCAAATATTCAATTTCTTGCCGACCATGCAGTCGACCCCGATAAAAGGCGATATGCTGTAAGCTCAGAAGCGCCTAAACATTATATCGACATCGATCGCTATGGCACATATCCTTACAGCCAGCTTCCTCATAATTATGACAGTGCGGTAATCAAATTCTCTCAGGATACGGTTGTCGAAAACGGCATAGTACCATGGTGGATACAGATAATGGAAAGTAGACTTACAAATGCTTTTAAAGAAAAGGATCCTGTAAGAATTTTAAAATTATCGGCTGAAATAGGACATTACATTGCCGACGCGCATGTTCCATTACATGCAAATTCAAACCACGATGGACAGCATACAAATCAAAAAGGTATTCACGGATTTTGGGAAAGCCGGGTACCTGAATTATTAGCTGAAAGGGAATTTGACTTTATGATTGGTAAGGCAAGCTACATTTCAAATATTCCTCAATATACATGGAAAAGGGTCTTAGAAAGTGCGTCAGAAGCTGACACAGTTTTACATACTGAAGCCAGACTAACAGCGCAGTTTTCAACAGATAGAAAATATGCTTTTGAGGAAAGAAACGGCAAGATCATCAGGCAATATTCATCTGATTTTACAATCGCTTATAATAACCAATTGAAGGGAATGGTTGAGCGACGAATGCGCCTGGCAATTTCATCCGTCGCCAGTTTCTGGTATACGGCGTGGGTCAATGCAGGACAGCCGGATTTAAAAAAAATGCAGCCGGTATCTTTTAGTGAGGATGATCTAAAAGAATTTGAAACATTAAATATGGCGTGGAAAAATAGTTCAACAAAAGGAAGACCTCATGAATAAGGAAATAACAACACGAGTCTAGTAGCCGTACTTTCCAGTGTATAATTTAACCTGGCTATAAGCTAAGAAAACCATCCTGATCTACCCCTTCCTTTACTTACTTTCCATCACCTTTTTCCATAATTCCGGAATTCGTTTGATCCAGATCAATTCGCGTTTTTTAGTTAAAGCATCTTCAGAGGGTGAGCCCCAATGAACGGTGTTATCAGGAAGGTCTTTTCCAACACCCGCCTGTGCCAATACAGTAACATTATTACCAATCGTTAACGTCTTACTTAACCCAACCTGGCCCCAGAGGACGACGCCATCTTTTAGTGTAGTTCCACCGGCGATGGCCACCTGTGCAGCAAGTAAACAATTCTTTCCTGTAACAACATCGTGACCAAGATGCACCATGTTGTCGAGCTTAGTTCCTGCGCCGATTCTGGTTTCAGCGGTTACTCCACGATCAATAGTACAACCGGCACCAATCTCAACAAAATCTTCAATAATTACCTGTCCGCAACTCTCCATTCTCTTATACCAAATGTCCCTGTTCTTTTTGGTATTATAGTAAAAGGCATCGCTGCCAACGACTGTACCTGCCTGTATAACTACATTGTTTCCGATAATGGTATGATCAAGTATTGACACGTTTGGATGTATGATACAATCATTGCCAATAGTTACATGATTGCCTATAAAAACATTAGGCATGATAACAGTTCTGGCTCCAACATTTGCAGTATCGCTAATCGCTTTTTCTGAAGGAACAAAAGGCCTGAAATGATTTGCAATTCTCAAATATGCTTCAAAAGGCTCAGCAACAATCAGCAGCGTTTTACCTTCAGGTATCGCAACCTCTTTTGTATTAATGATAATAAATGATGCAGCGCTATTTAAGCACTTGTTATAATATTTAGGGTGATCAACAAAACAAAGATCTCCATTTTCGACCCGATGAATTTCATTAATGCCGGTTGCAGTAGCACTCATATTTCCTAAGACTTCGGCACCTATTAACTCACTTATAAATTGAACAGAAACAGGAGATGGAAATTTCATACTTATGATTTTGGCAAAGGTAATATTCAGGCAAGGCAAAGGAACATTTAATTAAATAAGTGGGTAAAAACAGTACTTGTTTTATACCTTTTGTTATCGCTGGCTGAACCAGTTGTTTTTAGACAAAATTCTTCTGTTAACTACGTTTGTGTTTATTAAGAAAGAGCCCTTTAAAAAGCCATATCAATGTCTCCTGCTAAAGACAAAAGCGCATAAGTATTTGAAACGAAAGATGATTATAAAATGTATTGCAGTATAAGGGCGTCGGTGCAGTGCTTTTGATATAAATTTTTTGATTTTTTTCTGAAAAAAAATAAGGGGTATAATTACTGTTTTCTGCCGATTATTATGAGCAGCTATTAATAAAAAGTTCAACCAATGTTTCTACTAATGATAACTGCTATAATAAGCGAGCTAAAAGCCAGAACCTAGTAGTAGCAATGGTTTCAGAAGACCTTACAAGTTTAAATAATGATAAAGAAGGAGGCTGTTATTTATACAACATCATCCTCATGAGACGTACATTTTACTGCTTTTGCGGAACCCTTATTAACAACAAAAAATAAAAATGTGTATAAAATAGTTAAAGAAATTTTTTGTGTTAGAAAAAACAATTTTTAATATTGTGTAAGGAAATTTATTTCCTGGTACTTACTAACCCATCCATATATCAAAGCCTGGTTTTATACCGGGCTTTTTTATTGCTCTATGACACGTTATTTTATCATCTACAAGCCCTACCAGGTACTTAGTCAATTCACGTCAGAAGGCTCTAAAAAAAGCCTTGCAGAACTATTTGATGTGCCTAAAGATGTATACCCTGTAGGAAGGTTAGATTATGATAGTGAAGGCTTATTAATTCTTACCAATGATACTCAATTGAACCACTTGTTATTGAACCCAAAACATAAGCATGAAAGGGAATATTGGGTGCAGGTTGAAGGCACGATAACAGAGCAGGCATTGAATGAATTGCGATCAGGTATAACCATAGCAATAGATGGTAAGACACACAAGACAGCACCTTGTAAAGCATTTGCATTTGAAGGACAACCAGGAGTGTTTGAAAGAAATCCACCTATACGATTCAGAAAAGATATTCCGGTAAGTTGGATAAGTTTATCGCTTACAGAAGGCAAGAACAGGCAGGTAAGAAGAATGACTGCTAATGTTGGTTTTCCTACCTTAAGATTGATCAGGTACAGGATTGAGAAGATAACGGTTGAAGGGCTTGAACCGGGTAGGATGAAAGAGCTTTACAAGCAGGAAGTTTATAAAAAACTTAATATCCCGTGACGGTCGGGATTACAAAAACCGAGCTGGCTGCGGTAATAAAATTTAGTACAAGAGTGCGACGCAACGAGGTTCATTTGAAAAACTTAAGCTGGCTACATAAATGTCTTTGTCTACAAAAGATCGTTAGAATAAAAAGAAAAAGCCAGGTCAAAAACTGAACTGGCTTTTTTAAAATGATCTTTATGGTTGCTTATCCTGCGATCTCCCAAATTTCTCTTCCACGTAATAATTTATCTAAATCTCCTGCACCTTTAGCGGCAATTGTTTCCTCTATCTGCAGTTGCATGATGTCTTCGTAACACGCTCTTTCAGTCTCATAGAAGACACCAAAAGGTCTTGGAAAATGAACGGTTTGCTGAGGATCATCAAACATTCTTACCAGTACCTGGGCTTTATAATAATCATTCTCATCATGTATCCAAAGGTCATCCTCACTGACACCATTTCCTAACTGCACAACTACCGGACGAAGGCCATCTATTTTAATGCCTTTATCACGTGCTGCACCATATACTAAAGGCTTTCCGTGTTCAAGAAATAATGCCTCTTCGGTCTTTGTTGACTTTTCTGTAAAAATCTCAAAAGCACCATCGTTGAAGATGTTACAGTTTTGATAGATTTCAAGAAACGAAGCGCCTTTATGTTGATGGCTTCTTGTAAGCATAGTTTGCAGATGTTTAGGATCACGATCCATGCTGCGACCTATAAAAGTAGCATCCGCACCAAGCGCAAGTGCAAGCGGGTTAAATGGATGATCTATGCTTCCGTAAGGAGTACTTTTGGTAACCTTTTTCTTTTCACTTGTGGGCGAATATTGACCTTTAGTTAAACCGTAGATCTGGTTATTGAACATAAGAAGGTTAACATCGAAGTTTCTTCTTAAGAGATGAATGGTATGATTACCACCGATGCTAAGGCTATCTCCATCACCACTTACGATCCAAACACTTAGCTCAGGACGGCTTGCTTTTAAACCACTTGCTACAGCAGTAGCGCGACCATGTATGCTGTGCATGCCATACGTGTTCATATAATATGGAAACCGGCTACTACAGCCAATTCCACTGATAATTACAATATTTTCTTTTGGAACACCTATACCAGGCATTATTTTTTGCACCTGGGCTAAAATTGAATAGTCGCCACAACCTGGACACCATCTGACTTCCTGGTCGGTAGCAAAATCTTTAGCTGTTAATGTTACCGGCCTTGCTTCTGTAATTGTTGACATGAGGACACTCCCTTAATTTGAGCTTGTAAATTTCGCAAAATAAACCGAGTAACAGTTGCTTTTACGTTTTTTTAGCTATTTATTACTATAAAATGCAATCGTTTGACAAACGCTTTTTAAATATAAGAATTCGCTTGCACGCTGCATAATTTAATTCTGCGGGAAAGATTGGTGATAGGTTTCCAGTTGCCAATAACCCACGACCGCTACCGGGAAACCGGTAACCATCTAGCTTCCCTTTTGTAACTCCTCCCAATATTCGGCAGCCCTTCGGGTATGAGGGATGACTATGGTGCCTCCAACAATATTTGCAACTGCAAAGATTTCGTACACCTGTTCTGTTGTTACTCCCAGTTCGAAGCTTTTGCCTAAATGGTATTTTATACAATCATCACATCGTAACACCATACTTGCAACAAGGCCAAGCATTTCTTTTGTTTTCTTATCTAAGGCGCCCTCCTCGTAGGTATTTGTGTCGAGGTTCCATAACCTTTTCATCACAAGGTTATTCTTACTCAGGATCACGTCATTCATTTTCATTCTATACTCATTAAACTCGTCAACCATCTTGCTCATAATTATATGATTTTTTGGCAAAATTACCTGAGAATAATAACATATAAAGCGCTGGGAAACAAAGGATAAATACGGCGCGGCTTATTTTTTGCTTATATAACATTAGAGTTTTATTTGTTGCATAAAAAGAGGAAATGCCGAAACTTCATATATACAAAAACGAAAAAGAAACCTGTCACGCCTTTGCCGGATGGGTAGCCGATCTGGTGAATGAAACATTGGGTAAGCAAGACAGGTTTACTATCGCTTTTTCAGGGGTTGACGCGCCGAAACTTGTATATAAAATACTTGCAACGGATTTTGAAGCAAAAATAGACTGGACCAAAGTGCATCTTTTTGTTGCCGACGAAAGATTAGTTTCTTACCCCACGGAAAGAGATAGACTAACGACGATTTGTAAGAATTTTGAAGAACTGCCTGTGCCGAAAGAACAAATTCATCTGATTAAAACAGATGTAGGACCCGAAGAGTCTACGAAGCAATATGAAGAGTTGCTAGATAGTTTTTTTGAAGGCAGGAAAAAAAGTTTTGATCTCGTCATTTTGTCTATGGGAGAACAAGGGAACGTGCTTTCTATGTCGCCAAATGAAGAAGACACAAGTGGAAGATCGGAATGGGTAATATCGGTTTATGATAAACAGGAAGATGTATTTAAAATCACCTTAACCGTCGCCGCAATCAACGCAGCGTCTGTAAAGGCTTTTCTTGTTACAGGGAAAAAGAAAGAAGACGTTGTTCAGCAGGTATTGAAGGGTAAATATAATCCTGAAAAATATCCTGCTCAACTCATTACGACTGCTAATACAGCCGTACATTGGTTTCTCGATGAAGGAGCCGCAAGCAAGCTGATTAAGCCGATTTCCTGATTGCTTTCAACCAGTCTTTAATTCCTTTATAGATCTTTTTTGCTACAGCTTTTTGAAACTTTGAATCAAGTATTTTCTTTTCATCTTCGGCGTTACTTAAAAAGCCAATTTCAACCAATGCTCCCGGAAAGTCAGTTGGGGCGTTTAAGGTAAAGTTGAAACCTCCCACATTTCCAAATTCACTTAAATTAAGCTGCAACATTCTATCTAAGATGCTTGAGGTAAACGACCGAAAACCGATGTGTTTATAATAAGTGCTGACCCCCTTTATATTTTGGTTTCCGGACGAATTTAAATGCAGGCTGACGAATAAATCAGGCATCGTTTTCTGTAACATTAAAACGCGATCGACGTTGTTAAAAGTAGTGTCTGAAGTTCTTGTCATAATTACGGTTGCTCCTTTTCGCTTCAGGTACTTTTCCAGTTCATTTGCAAACCTTATCGTAAAATTTTTTTCTAACGATTTTGTCGTTATTCCCTCGGCCCCGTTGTTGGTACCGCCGTGACCTGCATCAACAGCAATAGACAAATGATTTAGTTTAAGATCTGTTGGCTGTCTTCGTACCCGTATTGAAAGAATATTCTTTTTGTAGTTAATCGAATACCCCCAGTGCTGACCGTGCTTTAAATCAATTGTAATTCTTACTACGTCATCTTCTTGCTGACTTAAGACGACGTTTTGTATTTCTTTGGCGCTTCGTAATGACGTTATCCAATTTGTATTGCTTTGTACTCCATACAAGTCAATATAAATTTTAGCAGGATTTATGCCCATCCAACTTTTATAAGGAAGTTTCTCATCCACATTTACATTTACGTAATCATAATCCTCATCGCCTTTGACGCTAATGGAGTTGGTTAGGTAAAATGGTTTTAATTTGAAACTTGTATCTGCCCTTATATCTGCTTTTGAGATCCACGCTGAATGCAGCTTTGAAAGATTAACGAGGTAACTATCTTTAGCAGTGTCAGCTATTTGAAGTAAAATACCTGTATCGATGTACCCGGCCTTTGCACTGCCCAACCTGTCTTCTCCCAACCCATAAGCCAACATCGAAAGTTTGCCGGTAGACCGTGCATAAAACTTTACAAAAGCTTTTGGCTGGCCCGTCGCTATGAATGAAAAAAGTAAAAAGGGAATTGAAAGTACTTTCATTATAAAAGCTGGACAGAAGGAACTTTTTCCGGCGTTTTTTTAAATTGATATAAATAAAGATAATTAAAACAACCTTTAGAAGTACATAATATCTGTTAGTAAAACATTCCGATAATTCAGGAATAATAAAGTAAAAAGTCCTTCTTGTCCTTTCCTTAATTTCAACCAGAATTTTTTCGTCCGCTCTTTAAAAAAATAGTGTGTAGATAGTTCCGGGAAAATTAAAGTGGATATCGGCCATCACGGATTAATTTTTCTGCAATTCTTCGTCTCGCGTCTTTTGTATTAAAAGGCTGAAGTTTTGTAAAACGCTTAATTCCTAAAAGCATCATTCTTTGTTCGTCGCCTTCTGCAAATGCGTTAACTGCATCTTTTCCAAATTTGTTGATCTTATCTGCTGAATCATTTAGATAAACCTGCATCATGTCCTTTTCAAATTGTGTTGCAGATTCACCCCTGGTTTCTGCCAGTTTCATTACCCGTAGCAATGCGCTTTCTGCAGTAAAAGTCTTAATGATCATATCAGCAATATTCATCAGGATTTCCTGTTCGCTTTCTAATTTCATCATCAGTTTTTGTACCGCGGCGCCTGCTGTCATTAAAATGGCTTTTTTGAAATTTGCTACGGCTTTCAATTCTTTTGAAAAAGCTTCTTCATCACCACTTCCAAAGTCCGGGATTGACATCAATTCTTTCTGTACGCCCATTGCCGGCCCCATTACATTTAGTCTGCCTTTCATTGCACGCTTCAACAACATATCTACAATCAGCAAACGATTAATCTCATTAGTGCCTTCATAAATTCGGTTAATCCGGCTATCTCTGTAAGCCCTCGAGATTACATACTCATCACTGTAGCCGTTGCCTCCATGTATTTGTACTCCCTCATCTACCACAAAGTCGAGCACCTCGCTTCCCAGGACTTTTAAAATAGCGCATTCGATGGCGTATTCTTCTGCTGCACCAAGCAAGGCTTCATTAAATGGTTTTCCACTTTCTACCAATTCTGTTTCTTTTTCGTCAATCCAATGGGCAGTGCGGTATAATGCAGTTTCACAAACCCAGCTTTGAATTGCTATTTCCGCCAGCTTGTGTTTTATCGCTCCAAAATTGCTTATCGATTGTTTAAACTGCTCGCGGGTTATTGCATAGTCAAGAGATGTATTTAATGCCCTTTTCGCACCACCAAGTGTTGCTGCACAAAGCTTCAATCTGCCGATATTTAAAATGTTGAATGCAATAATGTGACCTTTGCCAATTTCTCCTAACACATTTTCTACAGGCACCTTACAGTCCTGGAAAAACAACTGAACGGTAGACGATCCTTTAATGCCCATTTTATGTTCCTCGGCACCTTGAGAAAATCCTTCGAAACCTCTTTCTACAATGAAAGCTGTAAATTTTTCGCCGTCGATTTTTGCGAATACTGTATAAACATCCGCAAATCCGCCATTTGTGATCCAGCACTTTTGTCCATTGAGTAAATAGTATTTTCCGTCATCGCTTAGCCTTGCCGTTGTTTTTGCACTGAGCGCATCGCTTCCGCTATTAGGTTCTGTTAAACCGTACGCACCTTTCCAGACACCGGTAGAAAGTTTAGGTATAAACTTCTGTTTCTGTTCTTCTGTGCCAAAATATAAAATAGGCAATGTGCCAATGCCCGTATGCGCTGATACTGCCACAGAAAAACTAAAACCACCGCCGAGGCCTTCGCTTACCAGGGTCGAGGTTATAAATTCTTTTCCCAACCCACCTAGTTCTTCAGGTATCGAGACATTCAGCAACCCCTGTTCACCTGCTTTCGCAAGCAGTGATGGCATTAATCCTTCTTCCAGTTTATCAATTCTATCAACAACCGGCATTACCTCTGAGTCTAAAAAATCGCGGCACATGTCTTTAACCATTTGCTGCTCTTCATTATAATCTTCAGGAATAAAAGTTTCAGTAGGTTGTGTTTCCTTAATCAGCCATTCCGCACCTTTAATCACCAATGTTTTTTGTGAGATTTCCATGTTTGGAGTTTGAAGTTAAAGGTTTTAAGTTTTTTAAAACATAACATGAAAGCTTAAGGCTTGAAGCTAAAACCTTGCAGCTTTTCCCCTGCTTATTTTAGGTTATCATACACTTTTTGTAATACCGCTTTACACATTTCTATATCATTGCTGCTTACTCCTTCCAAAGCTTCATTCAACGTTCGGGTAGCTACATTCATTGTTTCATCCTGCAACTTTATTGATGCGTCGGTTAAATACACCAGGTTGATTCTTCGGTCATCTTTCGACGCGACGCGCTTAACCAAATTCAGCTTTTCAAGATTGTCTACAAGCCTTGTGATGCTTGGCTTATCCCTAAAACTTTGTTTACACAATTCCTGCTGACTTAAGCCATCCTGCTTCCATAAGTGATACAAAACGCTCCATTGTTCAATGGTTATTTCAATACCTGCCTGCTTAAAATTTTTTTGTAGTCGCCTGGCAACAGCCGTTGAAGCCATCCCGGTCATAAAGCTGTATAATTCCCCTTTTTTAAATTGGTTGTTTGGCATATAGTTAGTTATGCAACTATTTCAAATTTAATAATTTTTTCTTTAGATACAACTATTCTGATAATAATTTTTTTAGGAAGTTTTTGGTTCAGCGTTGTTATTCTATTTGACTTTCGTTGCGTCGCACACTTGTACATTTATTTCTAACTCGGCGCAACCCACTTCGGTAATTATTGTCACTTCAACGCTTTCTATTTCTTATCTGTATCGTGCTGGTAAAGTTGATTAAACAACAACTTGAAAGTTCCATGAGTTTGGCCTCTAAAAGTGATCTCCGGACCAAAGACAACCAGCTTACCTGAACCTACTTTTGCTTCAAATGCTACTATACCATCCTGTAGATATGCTTGTCCCCAGGCCCATCCACTTCTTAGGGGCTTATCTTTTGCAAACCATCCAATAGCTTTCACTTCCCCGTTAGCAATAGCGGCCGGGGCAATCTTAAATACAGGGCTTGCATCAAAGTACACATCGGTTTTAGAAGGCATTCCAAAAGCGGCAGCATTGGCAGTATCGATAGTAATGTTCAATATACTTCCCGGTATGTAAAACTTTTCTCCGGCCAATGGTATATCCTGTCCTTTGACCACTTCAACTAAAGCATTTCTAACGGGTAAGCCAAGATGATAGGCAAGATTTGCACTGCTGCCGATGGTCACAATCTTACCACCTGCCTCCATAAATTTTTTCAACTTAGGAATAGACGTATCTGCAGTAATTCTTCCAAGCCTTTCTCTGAATTCTGCTGGTATTTCATTTGGCTTTGGTTGCAGCGGTCCTGCACGGTTTGAACTTCCGGCCGTCCGGACAGCAGGTATGCCACCTGAAACAAAAACAATTACATCATACTTTTTACGCAGTTCGATAGAATCTATTTCTTTTGCATAAATCACCTGGTAAGGAAAATGATACTGCTCGAAAAGCCAGCGAACCCATCCGGAAGGAATTGAGCCACCATAAGTATCCCACAACCCAATTCTCGTAGGTTTAACTTTAGCCCCGACTGCAGGGCGGTTTTTAAAACCCATTACTTTTAGTCCCAGTTGATTTGCATATTTCTCAACCAACAACTTTGTTTTTGCATTTGCCCTAAAGTAGAACGAACCTGGTGGCAGGCTTCTATTGTCACCGCTAGTCGTTCGATAAACATCAACCCCTTTTTCTATCAGATCGTTTACAGCAATAAAGGAGTTGTTGGCAGCAGCACTTAATACATAGCCTTCAGCAGATGCAGCATTTACTGATCCTTTTGGTGCTTCCAATTTGCCATAGGGAAGCTTTAGAAAAGGACCATCAAAACCGTTTAGTATTTTATCAAACTTAATTCCCATTTCATAACCCAATGTCCAACCGGCTGCGTAATAGGGACGTACTGGTGGGCCACCAGGATATTGAAAATCATTTGGATGATCCTGGGGTTCGAACATATCTAAAACGTGTGGCCGAAAAGCTTGATTCGTTTGAATGATATAAGAGCCGGAAGGATATTTTTTACCTGCAACTGCAAAATCGGTTGTGGCTTTATGAACAGCGATGCCGGAATAAATCAGTGCATTTATAAATCTAACTGCAGTAGGAAAATCAGGTTGATCGGCAGGTATAATATAGCCTCTTGCATCGCGAAGCGAGGAGTCTCGATAAACTACATTAAAGTATTTTGTCGGAACGGAATCCCTCTCAGAAAGAACTCTTTCACTTTCAGTTGGTCGTGCCGTTGTTTTTTGATCTTTTTTATAAGAGTTGCTAATTGAATCAATGTATCTGGGTGTTAGCGACCAGTTATCCCTGCTACCCCTTTCGATAGAATTTTTGCCCATTTTGTAAATAGCATATAATAAATCATGTTTCTGGTTAACCGCATAATTAAGTACAGCATAGTTAAGAGAAACTGAGTAATCAATAGATTGTCGGAAGTGCCATTGCTGAGGTACAACCGGGTTTGGTGTAGCACCATTTGGAACCAGGCGTGAAGGTACAAGCGGTATAGTGGCTGGCGTGGGACCACCAATAATTTCGGTAAGCAAGCCAACGATATTATGAAAATAGCCAGTGGTTCGTAAACCTCCGTTCCACCACGTAGAGTAACTGGAACCTGCCCGTTGAGTATAACCGGGTTTATCTTCTAAATTTAACCTGTTATTCATTGCAGCACCTACTGCATCTATGCTGGTCACAAGCAACGGATCGAAAGCATAATTAAAAGGATCGCGATATGGTGGACCAGCTAATACAGAACCTGCAGGGCCAGGCTGGTGATGATTGTAAATGATTTGCGGCATCCACTCTATATATTGCTGCTTGCTGATGTTCTGCGTCTCTTTCATGTTCATCATGAAAAAATCGCGGTTGTTGTCGTGGCCAATGTACTTTTCATACAATCGCGGAATATCTAACTTTCGCTTTTTTACATCATCGTCTTTCATATACCAGTTTGAAACAAGCTCTTGCCCGTCAGGATTGGCATGTACAAACAGTATAATGGCATTATCAAGAATTCTTAATGTTTCCGGGTCTTTCCGACTTACAAACTGGTAAATCGTTTCAATAAGCTGATGAATGCCGACGACCTCTGTTGCGTGTAAACCTCCGTCGATCCAAACAATTGCTTTGCCTTCCGTTGCTAACGCATGAGCCTGCTGATCAGTTAAGTCTTCGGCACGTGCTAACTTCTGTGAAATCTCTTTGTAGCGATTTAAGTTTTGTAGGTTATCAGGCGAGGACACAGCGAGCATATATTGATGTCGGCCTTCCTCGGTGGAACCTATATCGAGCAGCTTTGTTCTATCAGAGACCGAAGCTATCTTTTTGAAATAAGCTTCTGTCTGAGTATAATTTGCTAACTGATAATCGTCTCCAATGTTAAAGCCAAAGTGTTCTTTTGGTGTAGGTATTGTTTGTGCAAAACAAAAGGAAAAATTGAGCAGGACAATGCTAATAGCAATGAAGGGTTTACTTATCATATCGGGAATTCTAATAATGGTGAATTTAATGGGTTTATGCTTTACAAACTAAAATTGCTATGTCTCTGCATCTACAGAGCACCTTGGATGTTTAATTGAAGGAATATCGAAAAGAACTACAATTTTGATACATACAACGGGAGCAAGGATGCCCATGTTACCAAAAGATGAACGAAATGCGACGCAACGATGAAACATCAGGGGTATTAGCCTGTACCAAAAAATAGCCATTTGCATGGTCGGGTATTCGCAGCGAACCCAGTCTTCACATAGCACCATTTTTGCAACATTGTGTGAAACGTTTGCACCGATAAATGCAGAGCCATTACATATCACATAGAAACTCCACCATTCATTACAGGCAGTTTGGCGTTGGTGCTAAATTATTATTTTGTTTTCATGGCTACGGCAGAGAAAGTTTCACTTTTTCATTTCTTGAAAGAAGACTGGGAAACAGTTTTACAATTATCGCCATCGATATTCCTTTTCATGGATTAACAGAATGGAAAGATGAGCTGATTTTTAAACCGAAATACTTCACCGAATTTATACTCGATATTAGAAGTACCCTTAAAAAAGACAATGCAAAGTTTAGCCTGCTAGGATTTAGTATGGGTGGAAGGATTGCGTTATATCTTACGCAGCTTTTGCCTGAAAAAGTGGAGCGGTTGATACTGATAGCACCTGACGGTTTATCATTTAATTTTTGGCGATGGTTAGGTAGTGAAACATGGATCGGAAGTAAATTGCTTCATTATACTATTAATCATCCCGGTTGGCTAACATGGATAATAAACAAGGCTGAAAAATGGCGTGTGATACCTCGAAGTCTGGCTGAGTTTGTCAGCTACTACATATACGACGAGGAGCATCGTAAGACATTGTACCGGCGGTGGATTTCAATGCGAAAATTTAGACCGTCTCTTACTAAACTTAAACGTTTGATAAAAAAGAACAGGATACCCGTTCGTATGTTATTTGGAGCGTTTGACAGAGTAATTCCATACCAGGGTGGCGAAAGGTTTAAGCAGGGAATTGAAGAGTTTGCATCAGTTGAAGTGGTTGAAGCAGGGCACAACTTATTATCTGAAGTAAATGTTAGAAAAATAGTACAACTAATTAATGATTAATTCTTGTTTTCTTTGCCTGACATGGGCTCTGTAATTGTAATTGTTATCATCTTGTTTTTTCTTGTTGGGCACGCTGTACTTATAGAAAGCTACAGGGGATGGTTTTTAAAAGTGAAGCCCTTTAAAGCTGACTTGTCTATAACACCTTCGATCTTTTTTACAGTCGTCATCCCCGCACGAAACGAAGAAGACAGAATTGGCAACTGCCTTCAATCTGTACTTAATCAAAATTACCCTTCCAATCTTTTTGAAGTGATTGTTGCAGATGATTACTCTACTGATAATACAGGTGCGATTGTTACTGCCATGGCAGCTGAGTACGCGAACTTACACCTGCTGCAAATAGAAAAATTGCTTGGAGAAAAAAAATTAAATAGCTATAAAAAGAAAGCTTTGGAACTGGCAATTCAGGAAGCCAAAGGAGACTGGATTGTTACAACAGATGCAGATTGTATTGTTACAAAAGACTGGTTGTTCAACTTGTCAAACTTTATTCAAGAAAACGATTCTGTTTTTGTGGCTGCCCCGGTTAAGTTTATAAATACAGGTTCATTTGTTTCTATTTTTCAATGTCTCGATTTTATGAGTTTGCAAGGCATAACTGCAGCCTCTGTCAATGCCGGCTTTCATACTATGTGCAATGGTGCCAACCTCGCTTACAACAAAAAAGTATTTTATGAGGTAGGCGGGTTTAAAGGAATAGACAACATTGCAAGCGGAGACGACATGCTCTTGATGCACAAGATTTATAGCCGCTATAAAACACGGGTTCATTATTTGTTTTCGCAACAATCAATTGTAGAAACAACACCGATGGAAACCTGGAAAGCATTTTTTAATCAGAGAATTCGATGGGCCAGTAAGGCAGATAAATTTGAAGACAAGAGAATAATGTATGTGTTGATTTTCGTGTACTTTTTTAATCTTTCATTTCTGCTTCTTCCGATAGCGGCTATTTGGATAAATAACATTGCTGCGTACTGGCTGCTTATGCTTGCTGCTAAAACAATTATCGATTGTAGATTTATGATCCCTGTGGCAAAGTTTTTCAAAGAAGAAAAGTTGTTGTGGTGGTTCCCTGTTATGCAACCCTTTCATATAGCTTATACTATTATTGCCGGTTGGCTCGGTAAGTTCGGCAAGTACTCGTGGAAAGGCCGCGAAGTGAGATGAGGAGACAGCTGCTAGCTGTTAGCTTCAAGCTGCTAGCTTTATGAGCGAAACGTAAGAGCTCAACATTACACATGTAACCCGTGACCGGCCGCAGGTTTAACCTGAAACATTTAACTTGCAACACATGTCTTCATCCGGCTCATATTCACAAGCCTTCTGGAAACGCCTGAGAAAAAATAAGGGGGCTATGTCAGGTTTGATCGTTATTTGCCTGGCTTTCTGTTTGGCTGTTTTTGCTTATCTGGTTGCTCCCGACCATAGTCCTAATGCAAACAAGATGACAGTAGAAATTGGTGGTGAAAAGCCGGGATTTAAGATGCAATTTTTGAAATTGAAGAATGCAAATACTACTGAAAAAGTTTCTGTTTTTTCGTGGATCCTGGGTGGCAGGGAGCACAGCTATGCACTGTTACCTATAACCTCTTATCAAAAACTAAAGGACAGCGTCATTGTTCAGAAGTATATCGATGAAGGCATTTCCGAGCGGCAGTCTTACCCGGTCTCAACACTGGAAAAAGGTTATGTCACTACTAAAACATTTTTATTAGGCACAGACAAATTCGGCCGCGACATTCTCAGCCGCTTGATCGTTGGCATCAGAGTAAGTTTAAGTGTGGGACTAATTGCTGTAACCATCTCAGTAATACTGGGAATATTGCTAGGTTCTTTAGCGGGTTATTTTAGAGGATGGATAGATGATGTGATCATGTGGTTCATTAACATCATTTGGAGCATTCCTACTTTATTGCTTGTTTTCGCACTAACGCTTTTATTAGGAAAAGGTTTTTGGCAGGTTTTTATAGCAGTCGGTTTAACGATGTGGGTAAACGTAGCAAGACTTGTACGGGGGCAGGTTCTGGCCGTACGTGAACTTGAGTTTATCGAAGCCACAAGAGCACTTGGTTATTCACATACCCGTACCATTGTATTTCACATACTTCCAAATATTCTTGGGCCCGTTATGGTAATTGCCGCAAGTAATTTTGCGTCTGCAATTGTGATAGAAGCGGGTCTTAGCTTTCTCGGCGTGGGCGTGCAACCACCGCAACCAAGCTGGGGACTAATGATAAAAGAAAACTATAATTTCATCATTACTCATAATCCGATGCTCGCGCTCGCCCCCGGGATAGCCATCATGATTTTAGTACTTGCATTTAATTTGCTCGGAAACGGGTTAAGAGATGCAATGAATGTCAGGGGAAAATTATAACGAACTGGCAGCCGAAAGGGCAGTAGTCAACTAGCAATTAGAAATTGAGCCTTTGCTGGTTGATTTGTTTTTGCTGCGTTTTATTCTTTTTGTGGACCAGCAACAGTTCGTTGTGCAGCTCCGATTGTGTCACTCACTTCGACTTTAGATTTTTAGGGCAACTATAGCAAACAGTTTTATAAGCTCTTCAATGTTCTAAAACCGGGAACGCTTAAAGCCACTACTGCTAACGGTAAACTTTAGTTGAATTAAACAAAACGAAGCTGCCGCCCGCGATATCTTCTCTCTTAGAGAAGGAACGAAGATGAGGTCAGTTATTCGTAACAACCACATTCCTGCTAAAACTTTCCTGAAGCGAAATAAAAGTTTCCGTTCTTTCGATTCCTTTTATTTTTTGAAGTTGGTCGTGCAACACCGATCTTAATTGCGCTATATCTTTGCACACAATTTCAGCAAACATGCTATAATTGCCGGTTGTATAATTTAAACGCACAATTTCAGGTATCTTTTTTAGTTCTTTTACAACTTCATCATAAAGCGAGCTTTTTTCAAGATAAATACCAATGAAGGCAATTACGTCGTAGCCCATTGCTTTCAGGTCAACATTTAACCGCGTACCTTTTACCACCCCCATTTCCTGCAGTTTCTTTATTCGAACGTGTATAGTACCGCCCGAGACGAACAATTTTTTACCAAGATCTGCGTAGGAGATTTCTGCAGTTTCCATCATTTCATAAATAATCTGGTAATCGAGTTTGTCAAGATTTAATTTAGCTGCCATTTTATATTCTTCTATTTTATATTTTCTAATTTATTATACAAATATGTAAATTTTTTCTAAATATTTAAAATAATAGTTGAACAATTTGTAACAAAAGAAGAATTAGCTGTAATATTGCGTTATCAGAGTTCATTGAAACAGATGTCTTGAAATACTGTGGGGTGATGAAATTTTTGGCAGACATGCCCTCTTGTCTCGGGGGTGAGGATCACGGGATAAAGTTAAGCGTAGAGCCGACTGTTCCTTGCGTTCGGCCGACCAGGGTTGACCACTAAACTTTGCGTTTAATCTAACTGCCTCGTGGAGGTTCGACCCCTCCCCCTACAGCAAAATGAAATCCAATACCTTTGAAGACCGCTGTAAATATCAATTGGATTGTCTGAGGGTACACTGGTACTATATAAGTTGTTCTTTTTAATACTGTGGAGTGATGAAATTTTTGGCAGACATGCCCTCTTGTCTCGGGGGTGAGGATCATGGGATAAACGAAGCGTAATGCCTTTTCGCAAGAAAGACTGGGGTTGACCACCACAACATTGCACTTTAGCTAACTACCTCGTGAAGGTTCGAGCCCTTCTTCCACAGCTCTCTTTGCCTCAACCCTTCTCATTTGTGCATTGGGTTGGGGCTTTTTTGTTTTTTGCACGTATATATATTTCCACGGGTTAGAATTTCAACCGGTTTTAACCTGGCACATGAGAATACTTATAAATTAATGAATCATTAATTAGCTTAAAACTAATTCAGTTAAAAGCTATAATGTAATAAGTACGTCATGGCGGCTAAAATCGATTTAGAACATATTCGCAAAAAAGCTGAGATCTTCAGGTGTATCCATCATAAGAAACACCCGTTATTGAAAATCGAGTCAGACGTCATTATCATTACAACATGCTGCGATAAATTTCATGATCATATCCAGGGTTTTATTGAAAGACAAATTGAAAACGCAAGTAATGAAGAAAGTGAGGAGCCCCCATCAGCTCCTATTGACTAATTTGGCATAAAGCTATTGCTTTACTAAAGGAGCTGGCTTGTACCCAGGTTATACCGTCGCTTTTAATAACTAATTATAGTTCTAATGTTGAATGCAATCTTTCGTAAACGGGAGATTATGTCGCCGTTGTCCTGACCAGTAAAAACTCTTCGTCTGTTATCAAATCGTTCTAACGGCGCGGAAGGGTCTTAAGCCAATTGGCCTGGTAGGGAAGTTAGTCTTTACCTTATTAGATCTAATAAAGTTAAATGGAAAGGCGACTGAAGTAATAATGCGTGGTGTACCATATACAAGATCTGTCACTTCTAAAGTAAACACGAAAGGAATTTTTTGAAAAGGAATTGAAGAAATGCCAGCACCAATATCGTAACCATTCCACTCTGCAATAATATTTGTTCCTTTAAAAAGAGGGGTGGCTAAACTAAAAAAAGGGTCAAATGATCCGCTTTCGCCCTTGGTATAATTCTCATCTCTTCTGAAATAACCATTACCTGCTCCTCCTGTAATGCTTATATAACTAAAAGATTTTCGAATCGTTGATTTAAGGTAGACCAGATAATTTCCCGAAAAGTAGAAACTTCGTTGGTAAGAGATATACTGCTGGTTATCTCCTTCGCCCCAGAATAAAACGTTGTCAACTCCTGCATCCAGAAGAAGCTTGTTTTGTAAAAACAGTTTGTTCAAATGTAAACTCAAGCTTCCCTGACCTATATTATTCTTTTGCCCGATTTTATTTGACAGTCCATAAACATTAATGGTGGC
>JAOQAJ010000140.1 GCA_025963675.1 Segetibacter sp. | reverse complement strand
TGGTAAAAAATTTCTCTAGCACCAGCTTTTATTTGCGGATGTTTTGATTCAGTACAAGTGAGTGACACAACGATGTCTGATAAATATTCTGTAGCTGGCCCAATCGAAATTATCTTATTATAAAGGTTCTAACAGAATTAGAAAGTAGCCTTAAAACCAGGAAAGGATACAGTTTAAAAAACACAGAATGGATTATGCGCATAACAGTTAAGACTAAAATCTGGATGACAGTATTGTCTGTTGTGCTGATGTTCGCTTTTTTTGTTCTATTCTATTTTCCTTCTCTTCAGGAGCAGTACTTACTTAAGAACTATAATAAGGAAGTTCAAAACATGGCCAACACCGTTGCTCTTGGTGTTAAAATCGCTATTACCGAAGAAAATTTTGAGGGTGTAAAAACTGCAATGGACTTTGTAAAAGAGGACCCACATCTTAGATATGTGAGCCTTTTGCAAACGGATACCATTTGGGATGACGCGCACAATAAGTATAAACTCGAGACTACCGTTTTTAAAGCCTATCCGGACAGCGCTAAGGTGGATGTAAATGCGAAATCAAATGATTCAATTATTGTAAAAACGAGTGCTTTTAAAACGCCCACGATGAATGGTGAGATAATGCTCGGATTTACGACAGAGGAAATTATTGCCAGTAAAAAGCAAATCCGAATAACGTCGTTGGTCGTAAGTGCTGTAGTATTCGTTATTGGAATTTTAATAGGATTTTGGCTTGCCAGAAACATCTCGGTGCCTGTACTTGCTCTACGTGATGCGGCCAATAGGGTAGGCGAGGGCGACCTTACGCAAAGAGTAATAAGCAGGTCGCGTGATGAAATTGGCGAGCTTGGAATTGCATTTAATAAAATGGTGCTTGATTTGAGCAAAGCAAGGTCTGAGATCGAAGAACGAACGGTGGAATTGATGGCGCAAAAGAAGAAAACCGACGAGTTACTACTGAACATCTTACCGGCCGAAACGGCGGATGAACTAAAAGCAACAGGTTTTGCAAAAGCGAAAAATCACGAATGGGTAACAGTATTATTTGCCGACTTTAAAGGATTTACCGAGATTACTGAACGACTGCAGCCCGCGCAATTAGTGGCAGACCTCAACCACTGTTTTAGCGCTTTTGATATGATCACTGAAAAGTATGGCATTGAGAAAATTAAGACAATAGGAGATGCGTATATGTGCGTGGGTGGGTTGCCTGTAAAAAACGATACACATGCAATTGACATTGTGAAAGCCGCACTTGAGATAAGGGACTTTATGGATGAATATAAAACTGAAAAAGTAGCACGGGGTGAAACTCCGTTTGAAATAAGGATCGGAATAAACACGGGGCCGGTTGTAGCGGGTATAGTAGGCATTAAAAAATTCGCCTACGATATTTGGGGTAATACCGTAAACATTGCGTCGCGAATGGAGAGTAGCAGCGAACCAGGTAAAATAAATATTTCAGGCTCGACCTGGTCTTTTATTAAAAACCATTTTAACTGCACCTGGCGTGGAAAAATTAAAGCAAAAGGTATCGGTGAAATAGATATGTATTTTGTAAATGAGCCGGTTGGGAAAGAAACTTTAGCTGTTTAATAATCAAATAATTATCTTTTTGCAGATTTTGTTATCGATAAAATTTGCAGAGTAAAAATTCGTTCCTAAAATAAAAACGATGCTTTCATTACCAGATATTCAATCTCGTGTAATTGATAAACTTGAAAAAGGATTATCTCCAACGCTAACGTATCACAACGTTTCGCACACGTTAGATGTATTACAACAAGCAATTGAAATCGCGGAGCTTGAAGGCATAAAAAATGAAGAGGAACTTTTGCTTTTACGCGTGGCTGCCTTATATCATGATGTAGGATTTCTCGCCACATATTCGGGGCACGAAGAAACAAGTTGTTCTATGGCATCTGAGGAATTGCAAAGCTTTGGATTTACAAAAGATCAAATTGATAAAGTTTGCGGTATGATCAGGGCGACCAAAGTGCCGCAGCAACCGCACACCCAGCTTGAAGAAATTATTTGTGATGCTGACCTCGACTATTTAGGGAGAGATGATTTTTTTAAAATCGGTGATGGATTGTATAAAGAATTTGTGATTGAAAATATTGTGAGTAACGAAACAGAATGGAACAGTTTGCAAGTACGATTTCTCGAAAGCCATCATTATTTTACCAGGAGCTCTAAACAAAGGCGGCAGCAGGCAAAACAAATCAACCTGGAAAAGGTAAAAGAAAAATTAGTTTAAGGGTTTGAATTAGCCATCGTGATACTTTTTTTATTGATTACCCGTAATCGTTTGCACAAGGTTCTTAAGATGCCTTTTAGTATATCTGCATTATTCATCAGAATTTCATAAAAAGCTTCCTGTTCCAATTTTAGCAGCAGGCATTCTTCCAAGGTAGTTGCGGTTGCAGATCTGCTTTCAGAATCTAACACAGATAATTCTCCAACAATTTCATTTTCACCTAATACAGCAAGTGTATGTTCTCCATCGTGAATTTTTACTGTACCATTAAAAATGAAATACATGCAGTTTCCGATGTCACCTTTCGAGAATAAAGTGATATTGGCATCAAGATAAACTTCTTCAAGTATTCCTGCTAATTCTACCAGTTCAGTTTCAGCAGTATCCTGAAAAATTTCTGACGATTTTAAGATCAGGACCTTTTCTATCAGCAACATTGTTAAATTAATTTAGCATAGATAAAACATAATTCTTTGTTTCATTAAACAGGTAACTATTTTTCGACTCTTTACCGCTAAACACTTTTAATGAAATCTCGCTCTTCTTCATTTTGGGGATCATAAAGCAAGCTACAGACCTTGTCCATTCGTTAAAGTTAGCTTTATTGCCTTTTATTATTTCCTCAATTATCTTATTTGAATGTAAACCGTGTGTTTTAGTAAGTAGGGGTTTGTTTCGTTGAACATCATCAATTAATTCTACCAGCAAATTTAAATCGGTAAAATATTTCTTCGGTATAATAAGTTCTAATATCTCAATAGCATTAGACATTTTTGAAGTATTTTTAGTTGCTAATAACTCTATAACCCTGTCAACCTTTTCCCGGTCGTACAGCATAGAAAAGGCCTTAAGTAATAATTGTGCATCTTTTCTTATTTCGATCATAACAGCCTGCTGCAACAGCGTAAGGTTTCTATTATTCATTACTTCATGGTAACATTCCACTTTGTATCTGCACTGCTCTGTTTTTTTATTTACCCAATCTTCGATCAGGCCTTCCGTATCATCAAGATCTTTTGATTTTTTTAGCCATAGGGCTTCGATTATTTCATCTGAGTTACCTGTCTTTTTTCTTAAGAGATCAAGCAGGAAATTAGTTGATAGATCACCTTTGATATTCCCGGCAGTCTTAATGACAAAATCAAGCAACTCATGAGGCAAATTGATTTTTTGAAAATTGTCTTCCGAGAAAATCTCGTCGCCGTAATTGGCGACAGCACGCTTAAAAGAGGGATATGCCTTTCTCGAGATGGACACATCAATCAGTCCTGGTAATAATTTAAAATTTTTGACCTTGCCTGTTGCCTCGATTGCTTTCTTATACACCTTCGGCTCGGCATCATGTATTAAAATGTCAAGAACGTCTGTGTAGTTTTCGCATTTGCAATCAGAAATTACTTCAAGTGCAAGCAGCTTATCTGGTAAACTTCCTTTTGACATCGTTAGCAGGTTATCTATAACAAGCTTTTCTGTTTCTTCTTCGCCTCGGTGCAGCAGTCCTTCCATGGCAGCTTTTTTTAATTCAGGCTGCAACGAGGATATGGCATCTTTATCATCCTTGCCTATTTCTTTATTCAGAAAGTAAAAAGCCTTTATCAGGTGCGGCTGTAACTTATCATTGGTATTTTTTTCAAGCTGTTGTTTGATAATGGGCAATGCACCGGTCATGTTGGTCGAAATTATTCTGCTAAGTACGTATTCCTTGATTTCTATTACCGGGCTTTGCAACTTCTTAAGCAGAACTTTATAGACGTCGATATACCCCGACCTTTCAAGCAGGTTCAACGAATGAATAACGTCTAATGGTTTATTACTTTCTGTTTTTGAAAGAAGCAAATTTGTAACGACCGAATCATTGAGAAAAAGTTCGGTTCCGGTAAAATATCCTTTTTTTAAAGAACGTATTAGCGTTTGTAAATACTGTTTTTTTATGATAAAAACAGCAGCGACCCAAATGATTAATAATCCAACCAATAATTGACCAACAGTGGTAATTGGAAGTTCTTCGTTCTTTCTGAAATATAGCAGTAAAAACGTGCCTACCCCTAGCAGGGCAAACGGTAGGGTGTGTCCCTTGGCAATTAAATGTCCCCGTAGCCTGTCATGGGGTTTCAATGGTTGAAACAATATGAAAAATACGGGCTCCTGTAAAGCTGACCGAAGGATTTCAGTTAACAACACCATCACACCAAATATATACAAGTGAGATATAAACCGATCACCGGAAACGATGATAAAAAAATCGATTAATAAAAGCAGAAGCGGGGTAACCAATAAAGCATTCGTAAGCCCGATGCGTGAAATCATTCGGCTACTAAATAAAATTTTAATTCCCATTGCCATAAATCTTCCAACGGCAAAGAAGACGCCGATAAAAGTAGCGATCTGGGTGGTGTTGCTGTACTTTACTTTAATATCTGATAAAAAGGTAAAATCAATAAATGAAAAAACTGTGTAGGACACCAGCGACAATAATGCAATTGAAAAAACAAGGGGGTTATCAAAAAACTTAGTTATGAACCCTGAGGTGTGTATGTTATGTTGAGGTTTGTTGTCATGTGCATGAGACGTAGCGTTTGGATCATCTTCAACCAATAAACCTCTAGACTGAAACCTTTTTAATAGCAGGAAAGCAATAAAAAAAGATACAATAGAAATCCACAATAAATTGTTGATTCCGATAAAAGGGGCAATTGCATAAACCGAAAAGTAACCGAGCATTTTTGCAGGAATATCTCCGGCACCTACAATAGAAAACAGCCGTTTGCTTTCACGTACATTAAAAATGATAGAAGCCATACCCCAAAAGGCATATCCGACGAGCATATAAATAAGCATGTAACAGCTTGCTATGATCAGCGGAAGTTGCTTAAAAGGAAAAAAGTTCAGAAAGACCCAAAACAATAAAATAGAGCCAGCTGAAAACAAAATAACAACCTGCAATAATTTAGGCGAGGTCATTCGCTCGTCGAGGTAACTGTATATGCGGTTAAAAACAAATAAAAGACAAGCAGATAGAATATATGAGACAGGTAACGTTTGAATTTCGTAATTTGAAATAAACATTGCCAATGATGACGTAAATAAAAAGGCAGTTGCAATCCCTAAAAAAAACTGAATTGTAAATAGCTCTCTTACTAATGTTGACTCCGACGGTTTTATATTGAGTAGTTGTAAAATTTTATGATACATCGGCAACTATTGTGGGTTTGTGCAAAGGGTAGTTTGAGGTGTTAAATTACTTAAAAAAGTCACAAAGTCCTATTGTAGATTCGTCGGCAAGTCTTTTTTTGTGTCAACATTTGTTTTTTGTGATTCTCCGGTTGTGTCACTCACTTCTGCCACATCTTTTCAATGCAGCTTATGGTCTAACTTTATAACATTTGACTGTTTAAACAAAGTTGTACAACCTGAAAGAAATTTTTCACAGCTTTTTAGAATTATACAAGTAATAACCACTTAAACTTCAAACATTGCGGGTTTGTCCATATTTCATAGTTTATTAATTTTCATGAATTCACTTTTTAAATTCTTTTCCGCCTTATTCATACTGTCGATCACGCTTTTTTTATTGCCTTTTAATAAAAATAAAAATGACGACGGTATTAGGTATCCTTATAAACAAGCTGGTCTTACCGATCGACCGGCAGCTGCTCATTTATCGTCCCCGGAATTTTGGGGTAAAGAGGCAATCCGTGAAAAGACCAAGTCGGCGTTTGAGGGAGCTCAAACAGGTGTTTTTGCCTGAAATGTAGCAGATGTCAGCAACAGCATAACTGCTTTCCGGACAGATTTAAGTGCTTACCACGAAGATGTAACGGTAATGACGATGACAGAGTTTGGTAGTACCGTAAAGCAAGATGGAACGGGCGGAACAGACCATGGAAGGGGCAGTTGCAACTTCATTTTAGGTAATAACGTAAATGGCGGTATCGTGCATGGAAATGTACAACGACTGCAATAGAAAATTTGGAAGACGGACGGGATCTGGCAGTTACTACAGACGTTAGGAGTGTTTTTTCTGAAGTTGCTGACAAGCATTTGAAATTAGCCAATCATCGTCTTCTTTTCCCTGATTGGAAAGGAACGAAGTTGGGTCTGATGCTTTAATATCTACAAGACTTGGCGGGTTGAATAGCGAAGTGCAGGAACAATAATTAAAAAGGCGAAAACCAACTGCAGAACGTGGTTTTCGCCTTTTTAATTATTGCTGGGAAAAACTACAATTTGTAAGTTATTGCCAGTCCTTTATTGCCAATGCCAACGGCCGGAGCAATGGTTACATTTTTCATTCGTTTTATTTTATGTAATTGCGGAACCAAAATTCCTGCTGCTGCACCAACCGCGTAGCCCAGCACGTTATCGCTTAAGAAGTGCATGCCGCCCTTATATCTTAAATAACCAACAACTGCCGGCACTGCTGCTGCAAAAGCCCATACATAAGGTTTAGCTTTCGAGTCGGGATTGAAGTCAGCAAATGTCTTTGCCATAAAAAACGTCGCCGCTGCAGTTGCTGCAGTATGACCTGCGAAAAAAGAACGTTGCGAATCTTTTTCCTTCCTGAAATCTGCACTCAAAGATGTATTGTATACATAGGGCCGGCTACGGTACACGTTTCCTGTTGCCATTGTAAAGACAGTACCTGTTATCGCCATGGTTTGCAGATATAAAACCATCACTTGTCCAAACTTCTGTCTTTCATTTTTATTTAGAAGTGCCATGAGAACAGGCATTGCAAATGATGCCTGGAAGGGAATATAACTATCGTCGTCTGCCTGTCTGGAATAAAAGCCAACATTGCCGCGGTCAAAAAAAGGAACGCTGGAACGTGTTTTTGTTGCAAGCTGGGCGTTGGTTAAATCTTTTTTATTTGTGATAAGTGAATAACCGAGAAAGGTTAGTCCAACTCCACCAACTATGATTGCCCCATCTTTTACAAAACTTGTATGATAGGGGGAAGTGGAATCTGCTGAAGGTTGTTGAGCAAATGTTGAACTGATAGTAAATAGAACGCTTAAACAAAAAGTAATGCAACGCCTCATGATTTGATGTTTTTTGATTATTAATTTATCTGCTGTTTGTTTTTGCACCTCTAAAATTGCTCTTTAAGACAAAGAACAATAGCCAGATAATCAGCTATTGCAAAAACAATGCTCGCAGTAAAGGCTTGTTTCTCCGCAATAGAAATAGGGCTTTTGAGAAATGTATCCTTTCTGTTTTAGTTCTGTTACGGTTGATGTTGAAAAAAAAGTACAAGAGTGCGACGCAACGATGTCTAATAGCATTTCTTAGCCTGGCTAAAAAAGTTTTTAATCCCTGAAATCCTTTAAACAAAAAAGAGACTAGGGTTTAGTAATCTCTTTAATATTAAAAACATTCTTTTCCTAATTGACATTCTTAGGATCTGCAACCTTTGCTTTTTTCCTGAACCTGATGGCAGCATTTTTATTAAAAGTACTGGTCAGGTTTAGCTCAAATCTTTGCTCGCCCGCATAGATAATAGCAAGGGCTGTATTGGGTGGTATTCTTCCGAGATTTTCTGCAAACATAGCAATCTCGTTTATTGTATCGTTAAGAGCAAGGGTAAAAGTCAAAGCTTTGTCGCTCAACAGTTGACCAGTTGCTACCAGTTGGCGATTGTAGAATAAAGAGATCGTGTCGTTATCTACCTCTCCATTGTCGTATAAGGAAACTTTTAAACTGTCGGCATCCACGTCAATAATTTGAGAAACATCAAACGCTCTTATTTTTAGCGCCATCGCCATCTCTTGCTCAGGGGTAATGGTCTTTATGGCAGGTGCCTTTATTATACTGGCCGCTTTTTTAGATGTATCAGATGTAGCAACTATCGATGGTCGTTTAGCTGAATCTATTTTCGTAAAGGTAACAGTCTTATCACTGGTAACTGTTTTCCCGACAGTGTCAGTTTTAGCGATGGCTATAGGCTTTTTAGTTTCGACAGAGATATCAGCGGTATCTTCATCATCAGGTTCGATTGGCGTTTTTTCTGCAGCTTTGGGAACCGATTTTGTAAACTTGACATCGATAGCAGGGCAGGTGATTCTATATTCGTAAATAGGATTAAATTGTCCCATTAAGGTAGCTCCGTCTTTTGTAACTTTTAAGGTAAATGAACCTTCCATCGGGCAGTCGGCACCGTTTGCATTTTTTGCGAGGTAATTGAGTATAGGCCGGGCATTTAACTCCAATACTTTAAATCTTGCATCGTATTTACCTGTTACTTTAGTTTTAATCTCTGCGCTTCTATAAAAATAATTGAAGGACCCCGTTACCCGGTTTCCTTTTTGTTTCAAAATCATTTCTGAAAGGTAGCTATTGTGGTCACCCGCCTTTTTTACTTTTCCGACACCATACCATTCTCCCGCAACATTTTGTGCCAACGCAGGTGAAATGAAAGAAGCAACAATGACGAACAGGGCAAAAATTGAAATCTTCAAAAGATCGAGTTTAAAGGTTGAAATTGATTTAGCAAAAAAAACACCATGAGTTAAATCTCAAGCAGTTAGCCGGGTAATTAACAAAGTTTTAGTACGATTAAAGCAATTATTTCAGGTACCGTTTAATATCTCTTTCAGTGTCTTTTTTCTTAAGCGTTTCTCTTTTATCATATAATTTTTTACCACGGCCAATACCTATTTCAACTTTTGCAAGGTGCTTTTCATTAAAGAAAACCCGTAAGGGAACAATGGTATATCCCTTGTCTTTCATGCGGTTTTCTATTTTTCTCAGTTCTCTTTTGGTTAGCAGTAGTTTTCTGTCGTGAACGGCGATGTGGTTGTTACTCGTTCCCAATGAGTATTCAGCTATATATAATCCCCGTACCCACAATTCATTTTTATGCAACAGGCAAAAGCTATCGTTAAAACTTACTTTACCTTCCCTGATGCTTTTTACTTCTGTACCCAGTAACACAATGCCAGCAATCCATTTGTCTTCTATAAAGTATTCATGATACGCCGCCCTGTTGTTCATTTCTTTTGTAGCCATATTCTTCACTTAACCCGCAAAAGTAAAATAAATATGATTGGAAGCAGGATAGTTAGTCATTAAATAGAAAATGGGATAAAAACTTAGCTTTTATCCCATTTTCTAATTCCGCCTGTTATTTCAGGTTATTCGTTTAACCGTTGAATAAGACAATTAGCTGAGCGATTTTTTGCTTCAGCACTTTTCTGTCCACTATAAAGTCGAGAAATCCATGCTCCAGTAAAAACTCACTTCTCTGGAATCCTGGTGGAAGATCTTTTTTAATCGTTTCCTTAATTACGCGCGGACCGGCAAAGCCTATCAAAGCGCCGGGTTCTGCAATATTTAAGTCGCCTAACATTCCAAAGCTTGCAGATATTCCACCGAAAGTGGGATCGGTTAACATGCTGATGAAAGGAAGTCCGGCGTCAGTTAGTTCTGACAATTTTCCGCTTGTTTTGGCTAATTGCATTAAGCTAAAAGCACTCTCCATCATACGGGCACCGCCACTTTTGCTAATGACCATGTATGGATACTTATGCTCCACACAAAAATCTACAGCCCGGCTAAATTTTTCACCCATTACACTTCCAAGGCTTCCCCCGATAAATTCAAAATCCATACAGGCAATTACAATGGTATTACCCATGACATCACCAACGGCAACACGCATACTATCTGTCAGATCAGTCTTCTCCCAAATGTCTTCAAGTCTTTTTCCGTATGGTTTTAGGTCCGTGAAGCCTAAGAAATCCTTGCTTCTGATGTTATCAAACAACTCCTCGTAATCAGTATTGTCAAAAATGATATCGTAATATTCTAAACTCCCGATACGATGGTGATGATTGCACTTTAGACAGACGTATAAATTTTCGCGTAAGTCCGCCGATGTACTGATGTAGTTACACTCGGGGCATTTTGCCCAAAGTCCTTCCGGGGTTTCTTTTTTTTCTGAAGTTGAGGTAAGTATTCCTTTTTTGATTCGTCTGAACCAGCGCTGTTTCGCCTCATCCTGTTTCTCTTTATCGCCGGTTAAATTTGATTCAAAATCCTCTTCTTGTTTCATACTGTTCTATTGGGGTATTGAAGATAATGCAATTTAAAAGTAAAAATTGACAGCAACTTTACTGGCAAAATTTATTGGTAGTATAGGTATTGGATGATGAATGGATTGTGCTAAAGTGGAAGTGAATGCTTCACTGCGAATGTTCGATTGCTTTTTATTGTAAGTACATTGCGTGTAAGCCTACTGGTTGATCTTGCAGTTTTATTCGTCATTTGACAGTTACTTGTAGTATGTTTTTTATTTTTTGACCCGGCATTATTTCCTGTGCAGCTTTTCTTGCGTCGCACTCTTGTGCTTTCAGCCGGGAATGGGCAAAGGTAGAGATAGTAAGTGTAAGAAAAAAAACAGCAATTCGTTGTGTATACGACTAAAAGGCTAAGGTTTGTTAGTCTCCCGTTTTTATTTTGCTTTTAGCTTCCTGTATTTCTCTCAGGTTCCGTAATAATGTTTGCTTTAGATTTAGCTTCACGATGTCACCCATAGAATTGCATTTTAAAAATTTAGGGTTACTGAAGTATTCCTTTAGTTGTTGCTTTAACTGGTCGATTTTGTTATCCGGCGAAATGTGGTCCTTACACATAATGTTGAATAAATCCATTAACCTGTACCGTGAATCAGCTACTCTAAAAGCCATAAGCGTTTTCTCTTCCGTTCTATATTGGTTGATGGAGTCTTTATCAAGGTTTTGCATGACGAGCTCTACATAGGCATTGTTTTCTTTAAAGAACTGGGGCAGGTAAAGGTTTTTTCGTCCCTCATAAGACTGCTGATCAAAGTCTATGGCACGAATACGATATTGAAAATCTTCTATATCAGGGGTAATATCTACAACAAAATTATAGCTGCGCATATCACCCAGCAGCCTCAAAAAACATCGCTCATTAAACTTGACAAACTCCTTAGCAAAACGGGTTTTGTTGGTTATGGGGTTTTCGAGATATTGTTGCACAAAAAGGTCTCCGGGTATCCCCGGTATATGTTCCTCAACCAGTGTAGCGAAGTATGTGAAGTAAGTGATCCTGTTTGGAGAGAGCATGTGTTCCAATTCCAATCCGTAGATGCGTGACGCGTCGGCGGTCTTTACATAAAAGTGGTCGTAATTACCATTGTGCTTGTTTACAATTTTTATTCTGAATGGGTTTGAATTTCCAAAAGCACAATATTCAATTCTTGCAACATCCCAATGCGGGGCAAAGTTTAAATTTCCTTCAGTTTTTAATATTGCATATATTTTTATCAATCCGTCTCTTATAAATTCCCACTCGCGCATATCGTATCGGGCCTCTTCCCAATGCGTGTCATTTCCGTTTTTATCTTTTATAGGCAATGAAAAAGTGATCCTCGCCAGGTCCTCATACATCACCGGCAAGATTACTTCCCTGCCGTGTTTTTTAAGGTAGTTACGCAAGTCGTGGTTGATAGGGTAATACGGCTTTTTTCGGGAAGGGGCGTCATTAGTATTTATTTTTCCTGCATTCGGAATATTTACAAACTTCATGTTCTCAGTTCTCTTATTATACTAAAAATAGACGTTTTTAACGGTTAATATTAAAAGACTGGAATGTTTAACGGCTTCAATGACTATGAGGGTAGTAATGAAGGGCTGTAGGTGTTGTAAAAAGAGCATTTTGCTATTAGTATAACTACTATTTTATTCTAAAAAACTCGTAGTAATACTGTGAATAAGATTTTTATAAAAAAATTTTGTCTTTTTGGAGTTTTTATGTATCTGTTTCAGGTTTTCCTCCGTTAAGAGTTAAAATAAATTTGATACATGAAAAAAACAACTACATATCTCTACTATTCGCCGGTTCCGTCTGTGTATGACAGGAGACAGTCAGCAATCCCTAACTGGATAAAAGATGTTCTGAAAATTGTTCTGTTGTTCTTGTTGGGTTTTATTGTTTCATTATAGAAAATAATGTCGCAATCACTCTTTTTAAAGAATGGCAATAATTAAAGCTGCTTTTGTAATTGAGTTAAAATTCCTGTTAGATAATCGGGGGCATGTAACAAACGGCTTCCATACCAGGAAAACATTTCTCCATCGGTCAATACAATCTTAGTATCTGGCAACTGTTTCTGCAGCTCATTTACGTGTACTTCTTTAAATGGATAAGGCTCAGAGGACAACAGAAGTAGCTGGCAACCGAGCAATGATAACTCGTCTATTGTTGTTTGAGGATAACGTTTACTCTCAGTAAAAACATTATCTAAACCACAATACGTCATCAAATCATTTATAAAAGTATCGCCTGCAGCCACCATATATGGATCTTTCCAGATCATATAAGCAGTTCGAGGTTTTATTTTTAATGACCGAATTTGTCGGAAGCCAATTTTAATATCAGAAGCGATTTTATTTGCCTGATCGGTTTTGTTTACAAGTTTTCCTACAGATGTCATCATTTCCAATGCATCGCCTAAAGTGATAATGTCACTTACCCATACTGGTGCAATGCCTTGCAATGCTTCGATTTGCTCTTTTACGTTTTCCTCTTTATTTGCTATTATTAAATCTGGCTGTAATGCTTTTACGGCACCGATGTTTATTGTTTTCGTTCCGCCAACGCGTTGTTTGGTTTTAAACCAGCTGTGCGGGCGTACGCAAAATTTTGTAATCCCAACAACTTCTTCATCCAATCCCAGGGCATGAAGGAATTCTGTTTGAGAAGGCACAAGCGATACAATTCTTTTCGGTGGAAAAGAAACCTGGATGGAATTGCTTAATTGGTCGGTAAAGGAGATCAACTTGAAAACGAATTTGTAAGTGGATTAGTTTGTCTTTTTTCTTCCTTCAAGAATCTTAAAGAATGAACGGCTGTGTATTTCATCTAAAGTAAGTCCGGTCGATAGCGCTTCTTCTTCTGTAATTGCCCCACAGTTCATGGCTTTTAAAAAAAAGTTGAGTAATCCCTGCCCTGTAGCTGCATCATCAAAAATATCGCCGGTAAGGGTGGATATAGCGGAGCGTTCTACAAAGGTCTTTAAACGGAATACAGCATCTTCATAAGAACTTAAAAAGAAATTATAAGTAGCTGCATACCGCATTGGTAATTGAGCGGGGTTTAAATCCCAACCCTGGTATCGTCCGTTGATAAGCGAATTCGTCGTATGGCTAAAGCCTGTAACCCAGGCGTTATGAACTGCTTCCCGGTTTTCTGCTAATTGTTCGTAGGTTAAATTTTCACCCCTGTGCGGTCCGACTGGAATTACATTCGTTGCGCCGTCTGACAAAAAAATTCCGGTTCCACCCAATGCTACCTTAGTTACATGGTGAGCAAAATCACATACTGGGTGAGCCATGGTTTGGTACTTAGCTGTAATGCCGGCAGAGGCAGTATAATCGTAGGTGCCGAAGTGTGCAGCAATACACCTGCCTTCACTGGCTCTTATGATCCGCATCAGCGGGTTGCGACCTTCATCATCCATTACAATTTGAGTGGCTTCTACCATTGTCTCCATTTTCAACGTTCCTTGTGGTAAGTTGTTTGCTTTTTCTAAAATTTCGAACAATCTTACCATGGTAGTCATTTGCTCCGGTATCGTTACTTTAGGTAGCATCACTACAAAATTTTCCGGCAAACGGCCATCTGTCTTTTGCAACAGTGTTGAAAGGAATATATCTAAGGTGCGGACACCCCGGAATTTTAAATCTTCAGTAAAGGGTTTAATGCGAATACCTATAAATGGTGAAAGCGTTTTATTTTCCATCCCCATTGCAACTTCATTTGCAGCGTTTACTGCGGTTGCGTCTTCTTCATCATCAGGTCTATTACCGAAGCCATCTTCAAAATCAATTCTAAAATCTTCAACTGCTTCAGACTGTAATTTTTTTACGATTTTACTATAAACGGAATAAGAAAGCCAGGGCTGTTCTTTCTTCCGGTCAGCCTCTGTCATAGAATCTAACTTTTTAGTTAGTTCGTCTATATCTTTTTGCACGTGTGGAAGATGGTCATGACCTCTTAGTTTAAGCACCTTCGCAAGTGTGACAAAGTTGGGTGCATATGTGTGCAGGTTTTTTAAAGCAATCTCACCCATTTTTACACAGGTGTCCGATTTGAAAAGATTTGCGCCTCCATACACGGTATGAACCGGTTGCCTGTCTGGTCTATCTCCCGGATATGTTTTTTGAAACTGTAGATTGGCAGTTCGTAGTTCGTTTAATAATGTATCCTTTTCGTTTTCCGGTATAGATAATTTCATAAAATTAGCATTGATAATAGCTGCTTTTAAAAGTAACGACATCATGAGCCACGATAAGTCGTGTATCCGAATGGATTTAAAAGTAAAGGAATATGATAATGTTCAGAATCGGTTATAGTGAAAACAATTTCTACAAAAGGATAAAATGTTGCAATTAATTGCTGATCAAAATAATCCTTCGTTAGAAATTTCATTTTGTACAGCCCGTGTGGCAAGACTTCGCCCTGTGGCAGCAGATCTCCTATTCTTCCATCTTTATTGGTAACACCTTTAGCAATTTCTATCCAGTCACTCTCGTGTGCAAATAAAATAATCGTAACACCTGTTGCAGGTTTGCCTAAGGTAGTATCAAGAATATGGGTGGTAATTTGGCTCATGATGCTAATAATTTTTGTAGTCTTAACCGGGTGATTTTATTTTGTTCTTCCATTGCAATCTTTATTTCATCTTCCGGTTGTTTAGGCAGCCTCGCTCGCAATAACGCCAGCATTTCTTCGGCTGATTTTCCTGACGCACAAACAATAAAAGTATATCCAAACTTGTCTGCGTATAATTTATTCCCTTCTGCCAGTGCTTCTAAAATTTCGTTTGAAGTTTGCTTTACTGCAGCCTGTTCACCTTCGGCCCATTTGCTTGTGGAAGCAAACTTTTCTTTTAAAGCATTCATGTCCCCGATTTTGGGATGATGAGTAAAAGCTTCTTTCCAATCTTCTTCAGCGCATTGGTGCCATATTTTGTCTGCTTGCTTTAATAACGTTTCCTCATTTTCGACAGGAAAAATAGCCGCCATTTTTTCTACCCATCCATTGGCACCACAACATTTTTTGAGTGCTTCTTTAAGCATGGGTTTCTCCAGCGTATTTAACTCAATTAATGTCATAGGGTGTAAAAACTCTTTTCTTTTAGCCAGTAGTAAATTTTTAAGGCAGGATCGTTGTGTCACTCACCTTGTGCTTTTAAAACGGTAGAGCAACAATTTGAACCACTAAGGCGCTAAGGACACAAAGAAACACAAAGTCGGGTGTAAAGTGATTTTTAAAAAGCCGAATGAAGAACTTTTTGTACAAGAGTGCGACGCAACGAAAGCTTCATTTAATTTGTGCAGCTGGCTACCAACAAAAATCACACTACAGTCGGGAAACGGTTTATGTTTTTATAATAAATATACACAGCCGGTTCCTTACCCATTGCTGTAAACCATTGCTGGCAATAAGGTGCCATCCAGATGGAATCTCCTTTTTTTACCGGGTACCATTGGTGATCCAACATATAAACGCCTTGCCCCTGCAGGTACATTAAACCATGTTCCATAATATGGGTTTCTACCATTGGCAAATGACCGCCCGGATCGTAAGTAAAAATATTGACAGCCATATCAAAAGAAAGATTATCAGGCAGTAAAACTTGTAACCTTAACGCAGGATCTCCGAGGTAAGTAGGACCTGCTATCGTAGCTGCGTCTCCGTAAAGAACGCCGGGAACTTCATATCCATTCAGCTTTTCATACACTTTATGAAAGGTAAGAATTTGCGTTCCTTCTTCAGGCGATTTAAACAGGTAATTTGCGTTTACCGGAACATATACAAACTGCCCTTGTGTTAGTGGTTTTTCTTCACCATTTACTGTTGCCTCGCATTGACCTTTTACGATATAAAAAAATATTTGCGACGCTTTTGTAGCACCTTCCAGTTTGCCGTCTTTATGTAAAGTAATAAAGGTCTGGCAAAGCCGGGCACCCATCTGCTCATTGATGATGACGTTCACAGTACAATTGGTCCATCCAGGAACCTTGCTATTGATATATCCATCGGGACTAATGACAGCATGATTGCTTTTTACAACCGATCTTGTCAGCGCAGATATTTCCATTTATTGATTGTACTTTTTAATTAGGTTTTGAATAAAGTTATCAGATATTTTCACAGTGGCTTCGATATCTTTTAATTCTACATCTTCGAGAGGATTGTGACTGATGCCTTTAAAACACCTGACGAATAACATGGCAACAGGAGCAATCACAGAAACAGGAACAGCATCATGACCGGCCCCGCTGACAAGCGATATAGTTTCAAGGTTTTCTTGCGCAATAGAATGCGATAATAAATTGACGAGATCTTTATCACAAGAAACAGGAGCTGTCTGCTGTATAAGTTTCCACCGCGTCTTTATGTTGCGTGCCTCGCTGATTTTATTACATAAGTTTTGTAGATGGCCGCACGCCTGGTTGAGATCAGTTTCATCAGCGCTTCTTACATCAAGGCTGCAAACGACTTCACCAGGAATGACGTTGCTTGCAGCGTTTACAATGTTTAGCTTGCCAACGGTTGCTACAATTCTTTCTTTATTTTCTATTGCATACTTTTCTGTTTGAAGGACAAACCCGGCCGCGCAGCATAAGGCGTCGTTGCGCCTATCCATGGGTACTGTGCCTGCATGACCGGCCATTCCTTCAAAAGTTATCTCTATCCTTCTTTGTCCTGCAATGGAAGTAACTACGGCTGCCGGAATGTTTCTCTCATATAATACCGGCCCTTGTTCAATGTGTATTTCAAAATAGCCCAGCCACGTATCTGCTTCAATTGCATCTTTTTGCAGATCTGAAATATTGCAACCCATTGTTGCAATTGCTTCCTTCAGCATGATACCTGATGCATCTTTCTTTCCTAAAAGATGTTTATCGAATGAGCCCGTTACCACTTTGCTTCCTAAGTAAGTCGTATGAAAACGAACTCCTTCTTCATCACTAAATGCTATTAATTCTATATTAAATGGTAGTTCAGCTTCTGTTTGAATTAGTTGTTCTACAAGATCAAGACCCATGATAACGCCCAAAGGGCCGTCCCATTTTCCGGCGTTTACAACAGTATCAATGTGAGAGGCGATGACAAACGTTTTTGCATTTGGTTGACTACATGACAACTTTCCTCTTACATTTCCAATGCTGTCTATTCTTGTTTCAAGACCAGCTTCTTTTATCCAATCCGCAACTTTATCTCTGCCTTCAACAAAGGCGGCTGTACCAAATGTTCTTGTGATACCTTTCGGATCTTCACTGATGCCTGCCAGGTCGTTTATTCTTGCGACAATCCTTTGAGCTCGTTCTAAGTATACTTCCATCAATTATCTTGTTACGATTTTACCCTGATTTAAGACAACAAATTGCCCGTTGTCGTAAACTTTTTTTCCGCTTAAATATGTTTGCTCAACTACTCCATATAACTCCTCGTTCCGGTACGGCGTCACTTTATGTTTATGTTGAATCATCTCTTCTGTTACCACAAACTTTTGCTCAGGATCCCAAACCACAAGGTCAGCATCAAATCCTTTTGCAATTTTTCCTTTTGTCGTTTGTTTCCCAACCAGAATTGCGGGTTTTTCAGAAAGCCATTTTGCTATGCCGTTTATTGTAACTGATCTTTTTTTTCCTGCTGTCCATAAAACAGGTAAGGCAAATTGTAATGATGCTATCCCACCCCATGCTTTCATAAAATTGCCTGTTGCTAATTGTTTCATCGGTGGTGGGGCAGGGGAATGGTCTGTTGCAACAAAGTCAATAACGCCTTCTTTTAAAGCCTGCCATAGTAATTCATTATTTTCTTTTTCTCTTATAGGAGGCGCACATTTAAATTGCGTTTGACCGTCCTTAATTTCTTCTGCGGCAAAGTATAAATAATGTTGCCCGGTTTCTACTGTTAACCGCAATCCTTTCTCTTTTGCTTCAATAATTTGCTCTATAGAATTCGATGATGATAAATGAACGATATGAGTTCGGCAATTGTATTCTTCACACAGATGTATCATTAATGCAATAGCGTCATCTTCCCATTTTTTCGGTCGCGAAGCAAGATAACTTCGGTATGACCGGGGATCAGAAGTTTCTGTTTGTGCTGTCGTTAATTCGCAGTGTACCAACAGCGGTAAATCATATTTAGCAATTATTGGCATCGCTTTCCTCAGATCATCTTCTGTAGTATTCGGAAAATCATCGATACCTGAATGTGTAAGAAACGCTTTAAAGCCTAGCACGCCTTTCTCAATCAGCCCTTCAATTTTCCCTTCATTTCCCGGAATAATACCGGCCCAAAACCCAACGTTTGTGTGTAGGTTTCTATTTGCCGCTAATAGCTTTTCCTCAAAAGCTTTTACTGTTGTGGTAACGGGTGAAGAGTTTAGCGGCATATCAACCAATGTTGTTAGTCCACCAGCGATAGCTGCTTTTGTAGCCGTTTCAAATCCTTCCCAATCTGTTCTTCCTGGTTCATTAATGTGTACGTGTGGGTCTATGACTCCGGCCATCAGTATTTTGTTTCCAACATCAACAAAAGGGTAATTACCGGCATCTGGTAATTCGGTGGCCACGTCAGCTATTATTCCATCTTTAATTAAAACAAAGGCATCTACCACTCCATTCCCATGAACCACATTTTTGCTTTTGATAACCAGGTCATACATGCTATTGTCGGACATTTTTATTAATACAGACGTCAATAAAAATAGAATTATATTTCTAAATTGAGGCGTTTTAATAAAGCAAACTAACTGATTATGAAATATAAGCTGGTACAAGATGCGTACGGGAAGAATGCGATCAACCTCTCAAAAATAATCAGGCATGATGCGTATCATGAGTTCAGGCAGATTTCGGTTAACGTGTCTTTGGTGGGAGATTTTGAGACGGTTTATACTATGGGCGATAACAGAAAAATACTTCCGACCGATACTCAGAAAAATACCGTGTATGCCTTAGCTAAAGACCATTTTGTTTCATCTATCGAAGACTTTGCTTTATATCTCGCCAATCATTTTTGTTCTAATAATCCGCAGGTGTCGCGAACGACTATTGAAATTACAGAACATTTATATAGTCGTATTTCATTGGATGGATCAGAACATCCCCACGCGTATCAAAGTAATGGCAACGAAAAACATGTTACAAAGGTTGTGCAAGATTCAATTGGAATAAGTGTTACATCAGGTATTAAGGGTTTGCTGATATTAAAAACAACCAACTCCGCATTTACAGATTACATCAGGGACGAGTACACGACATTGAAAGACACCACTGACAGAATTTTAGCAACAGAATGTGAGGCTTCATGGGTTTATGGTTCTCATCAAATAAATTTTACAGAAAGGTTCCGAAAGATCCGGGGATCACTTTTAAAAACCTTCGCCTTTCATAAGAGTTTATCAGTTCAACAAACGTTATACGCAATGGGGGAGGATGTGTTGAAAGAAAATGACGAAGTGAAAGAGATTAGCCTCATTATGCCTAACAAGCATCACATACCTTTTAACCTTCAACAATTTGGTATGGAAAATAACAATGAGATCTTTATTGCAACTGATGAACCGTTTGGATATATAACAGGAACGATCGTAAGAGTGGAAGAAGAATGAGTTTGAAAAATGGAAGTATAAAGGGCGTTATCGGGAAACGCAAGAAATAAATATTGGTTTAAAAAAAGCGTAAATTTGATATGTGATAATTTTTATAAGATGAGAACGCTTAATGTACTAATATCAGACCTTGAATTTAATAAGTATGGTTTAAAGGACGTCAATCTTACTTTTTCTGAGTTTATTGAAATTGTACGCAACGACCTTGCTAAACAAAC
>JAOQAJ010000160.1 GCA_025963675.1 Segetibacter sp. | reverse complement strand
ATGGAAAACTATCGCACCGGCTTACTTTGGAAACTTTTTATGAGCTGCCCCGAAATACAGCAAGGCTTACAAAAACTGGGATTTGAAAGCCCGCATTTTAAAAGGTAGTGATTGTGCGGTAGTTTTATATAACACTTTCAGCTTCGATCCTACTTGCTTCAATCATGCCAAATACTTCAAATAATATTCTTCCAGAAATGCTTTACTCAATAAATGATAAGGTAGCCATTGCTGCTTATCAGGAAGCAATACTTCAACAGCAGTGGGGTCAGGAAAAGTTTTGTAATCAAAGCGTGTACTTCCGGTACTAATGTAACCGGTATAATAAAACCGTTTGTTTTCTAAGAGTGAATATTGAAGTTTCTTTAGTATCAGCAATTTACCCAGGCTATACTTTTGATAAGCGGGATGATAGATATTCATAATTCCCGCTATTGACTGGGTGCCTTTATCAAAAAAACCAGTTGCAATTAGCTCTTCACCATTGCGCACCTTGATCATCATAGAATCGAATGGTTGGGGTAACATCTCCTGGTGTAAATAATCGAAACAGCTTGATGATACAGAAAAAGGTACATGATTTTTATAGAGGCGATACATGCTTTCAATTTCTTCGTCAACATAAGCTTCCTGCACTGTTATCGTAAAGCCTGAGCATTTTTTAAGGATCATATTTGCGCTCTTATCAAACTTGCACTCCTTTACAAGCGTCCTTAACCAAAATACCGGAATTGGTGGCCCCTCTTCACCTAGCGAAGTATCGTTGCAGGTAAACATCATGTGCTGCATACGATAATAACCGGCAGCAAGCAGATCATCAAATGTATCATTCTTAAAAGAATTTTCATCTGAAGCCATGTAGTAGTTGTGATCCATAGTTAGGTGCTGCAATTTATGGAAGGAACGAAACCAAGAGCCAATAAGTGATAAAAAAATAAATTGAAGCTAATGGCTAAAAGCTGCCAGCGAACGGTTGCGATCATACGCATAAAAAACAAATGCTGAAGTCACAGTAGTACTAAAGCGTGATCGTGGTAAAAAAGGAACGGGAGGATTAATTTTTGCAAACCTTGTTGAAAACTGAAAATAATTTAGCCTAAGTAAGAGACCGCATAATGGAATTGATAAGCAAACAGGATAATCAAATTCAGGAGGTTGATTACACTCACGCCACCGTTGCGACCTACTGGCTTACCCGCTTTGTCATTCTTCGTTTATTGGGATTGATCTATGCAATAGCCTTTCTTGTCGCAATCAACCAGGTTGTTCCGTTGATTGGTGCTAATGGACTAACCCCGGTTGGTATTTATCTGCAGCGTATAAGTGCCGCACTAGGTTCTGACACTGCCGGATTCCTGCGTTTACCTTCTGTGTTTTGGTTTGCACATTCTGACAATACCCTTTTGATTGTTGCCTGGATAGGTTTCCTCCTTTCGCTTGTAGTGGTAGCTGGCTACGCGAATGCGCTGATGCTTGTTGTACTTTGGTTTCTTTATATGTCGTTTGTTCACGTAGGCCAGGAATGGTATGGATATGGTTGGGAGATTCAGCTTACTGAAACTGGTTTTCTCGCAATCTTTCTTTGTCCGTTGCTCGATCTGCGTCCGTTTCCACGATACGCGCCTCCGATGCCGATCATTGTTTTGTTCAGGTGGCTCATTTGCCGCATCATGCTTGGTGCGGGGTTGATTAAGATCCGTGGTGATGAAGCCTGGCGCAGCAGCACGGCTCTTTATTACCATTTTGAAACTCAGCCTATACCTGGTCCTTTGAGTCGCTGGTTTCATTTTCTACCTCGTGCCGCTTTGCAGGTTGGGGTCTGGTTCAATCATCTCGCTGAAGTTGTTGCTCCATTATTCGTCTTTTGGCCAAGAATTGCCCGCCACGTTGCCGGTGTTGTCATCGTGTTATTTCAGGTGACCATTATCCTTAGCGGTAATCTTTCATTTCTGAATTGGCTCACCATTGTCCCTGCTCTGGCTTGTTTTGATGATGGTTTTTGGTCCAGGATTCTACCAAAACGACTGGTTCGTAAAGCTGAAGTAGCTGCTGATTCTGCAGAGACATCCAGGCCCATGATGACCACTGCATGGGTAGTAACTGTTGTTATAGCAGTACTTAGTATTCAACCGGCACTGAATATTTTATCTCCCGGACAAATTATGAATACTTCATTTGATCCTCTCGACCTGGTTAATACTTATGGGGCATTTGGAACGGTTGGAAAGGAGCGGTTGAACGTGGTATTTGAAGGAACAAGCGATAATGACACCACGGAAAAGGCTAACTGGAAACCGTATATCTACAAAGGCCTTCCGGTGGAGACCGAAAAAAGTGCACCACAAATCGCTCCCTACCAGTTGCGTTTGGATTGGCAAATGTGGTTCGCTTCTATGTCGTCTCCTGATGATTATCCATGGACACTCAATCTTGCCTGGAAACTTCTTCATAATGATCCTGCAACTATTAGTTTGTTTGCAGGCAATCCCTTTCCTGTAAAGCCACCAAAGTATATCAGAGCCGTTTTATATCGTTATTCGTTTGCAATTCGGGGCAATCCGAAAGGTGACTACTGGAACCGTACCCGGCTACAGCTGTGGCTTCCACCGATGTCTGCAAATGATCCTCGTTTAATTGATTTTTTGAAAGGTGAGGGATGGTTGCGATAAACCATTCGCATGATGCAAATGAATAAATGGCAGGTAAAGGCACTCTAATCCAGGAGTTCTAATTGGTCCGGTTATTTTAATTTTGGTGATTAATGAAGTTGTTTTTCGTTTTTATTATGTTATCAACAATACCAGATATTAAAGGCCAGGACAATGCCATGCTTTTAGAGTTCGGGCAAAACAAGCAGATTCCTGCTGTAATAGAAAAAAACATTCTAAAAGCTCTATCCTTTTACCCTGAACTGAAAAATACGTGTATTAGCTTTATTTTTAAGACCAGCATAAAAAGTTCGGTAATGCAGGCTCAGCCAGTGTTTACTTCACTGCTGCATAAAAGGAAAAAAAGGCGTTACCGTATTAATATCAGCAAAGATTTCAAGCTTATCAGTTCACAAATGCCAATTGAGCAAATACCTGATGAAGTAATGATTGGTTGGATAGGTCATGAGCTCGGCCATATATTAGATTATGAAGGCCGAAGTAATCGCGGCATGATATCATTTGGTTATGGCTATTATTTTTCGTCGCGCTACGTAAAGCACGCGGAGATGGTTGCCGATTCTTTTGCGGTGGAACGGGGGATGGGAGATTACATAGTTGCCACAAAACGCTTCATTTTAGATCATGCAGAACTTCCCCAGGAATATAAGGATAAAATCAGGCGACTTTATCTTTCTCCGGATGTTATCGTAGAACAAGTTAGAAAGCTGGAAGAGAAGAAGAAACTGCAAAAGCTGTAATAAAAGTACTTGTAAAGGTTTTCAGTATTCTTTAACCGTAGTAAAATACCCATCCTGAAATCATGATAGGAGGGGGGCGAAGGGATTAGGAATAGTATCATGACTTTCCACATGCCGGTTATTTTTTCAGGTCAAGAACCACTTTTGCGTTTTTCTGTTCGTTCGAGGAAATAAATACTTCGTACCGTTTACTTCCAGCAGTTACAACCATCATAGAAGTATTTGGAGGAATAGAACCGAGGTTATTCGCAACCATAATTATCTCATGATGTGGATGTTCGAAATCAACAGTAATCCGGAATGTGATAGGTTTTTGAGTAAGGCGGGCACTTCGTACCAGCAATGCATTGTTGTGAAAAATCGTAACAGTATCTCCGTCTATATCACCATTGTCATATAAGTCAATTTTAATTTCACCTGCTTCAGTTTCCATTTGCCTTATCAATGGACTCGACCTCGTTGTAAGGGCCGGTGGAGCAGGTAAAGTAGAGGACCTTTGTTTTATAACAGGAGTATTTTCCACTATCCTTAAATCTTTTGTTGGCTTTACAACCTGCACGATTTCGGCTTGTTTTTTCTCAGGTTCCGGGGTCGCTTTTTTTACAACTGGTTTCGGTGCTACAGTATTCTTTTTTACTATAGGACTTTGCTTAGCCGGGGTAGTAGCAGGGGTGATTGATTTTACACATTCCCGAAAAGTGATGTCATCTAATGCAAAGTCATTTCCACAGCCGCCCGGAGAGTTGTCAATCATAGTTAAAATTAATGGCTCGCGCCAGGCGGGAGTGGTAAAGAAAGCCCTGTAAGGAGTCCATTGAGGAGTGTTACGACGTTCTAACTCACCAGTTCGAAACCGGGCTACCAATTTTCCTGTTACGGTTTGCAGTCGCACCAGGATTGTCGGCAACAGGGGAAATGGGCATTTTTCAGTGATTCTGCAAACATTCATCATCCACGCTGCGAACTCATACGTAGTGCCGCTTTTCAAACCTTTTATTGTTGTGCTGAAAAAAGGCCCTTCTCTATGCGATGCATTAATCAGCATCATATTTCCATTGGCGTCTCCTGGTGTGTGATCTTCTGAAAGTGTTAACCAGTCGTTGCGAAAGCAGCCGCTGGTATAGGAAGTATAACTGTAATTTCCATCGCGTGGACAATAGTCTGAAACGCGCTCGTAATGGTAAGACTCTACGGAATTGATATCTGTGATATTGCCGGTGCCAAAGTGAATAGTGACAAGTGGTGGTTTAAGGGTGCAGTTCGCGGGTTGCGCTTCTGCAAGCAAGGTAAACATGAGAGCTACGAGTAGAAAAAAAGAGTTTTTCATGAGCCCAAATCTTTCCTTTAAAACTACAAAAAATATGAATGTTTGTAGCTTCTTTTGGGCTCAATTGTAGTACGATTGACGAAGTGATTGCGACGCAACGATGATGCTATGAAAACCCGATGTTGGTACTAAAAGAAAAATTGTTAAGCAGGCTGCAGTACATACTCTCTGAATTCATTGAAATCCTTTTCTTTCATTACTCTTGGAATTTTGGCCTGACCACCTAATTTTTTGAATTCTTCGCTCCAGCTATAAATACGTTCGACCGGTATTGCCTCAACTTCCACACCTTTCAATGCTTTTGTGCGGGCTACCTTGTAATTTTTATTGTTTTCGCAAAGTTCAGCATCGATTAGCTCAGACGCTTTAGTGGTGTCAATCTCTTTGTCGGTTCCAATGATGAACTTCATTTTAAATTGGTCATTTTCAAAAACCGTTGAAGCAATGAACTCTGTAATTTCAATATCAAACGAATGCTCCAATTTCTCAATCGCCATATTCATTTTCTGAACGGACAGTTGCTCGCCAACCACATTCAAATAATGTTTGGTTCGGCCGCTAATTTGAATTTCAGACCGCTTTTTATCGGTGATGACCACCGTATCTCCAATCATATAACGCCACGCGCCGGATACTGTTGATATAAGTAGAACGTATTCGGTATTTTCTTGTGCCTGCTCCAGCGTCAGTGCTTTAACGCCTGGCTTAACCCGTCCTTCATTATCGATATTTTCTGGTACAAAAGGAACAAATTCGAAGAAAATGCCATTATTGACGATAAGGGCCATAGAATTGGTATCGGGTCTTTTCTGCGTCGCCAGGTAACCTTCCGAAGCAAGGTATGTATCAATATAAACGAGGGGGCGGGCCAGCAACTTTTCCATGCTGTTGCGATAAGGTTCGAATGCAACACCGCCTGAAGTATAGACATGCAGGTTAGGCCAGATATCGTGAATGGTATTTAGGTTATTATGAGAAATGATCTCTTTTAGCATCAATTCCACCCAGGAGGGAATTCCTGATATACTACCGATATCCCATCCCGGAGCTTCCTCGGCAATTCGTTTTACCTTTTCGTCCCAGTTTTCAATTGATGCTATTTCCGCACCGGGTTTGTAAAACTTACTAAACCAGCCCGGAATATTGGCAGCACTAATGCCACTGATTTCTCCTTCAAAGTGATCCTCTGCTTCTATCAAGCTCGTGCTGCTGCCAAGCATAAGAATTTGTTTTTCGAAAAAGTCGTTTGGGAGGTCAAAGTTTTTCAGACTGAGCACTTGCTGCATACCAGATTTTTTGATTGCGTTAATCATATCTCCGGTTACGGGAATGTATTTTTTATTGCTGGTTGTTCCACTACTTAGAGCGAAATATTTTTGCCCTCCCGGCCATGTAACATTCTGGTGCCCTTTTAGCAGGTAGTGCCACCATTCGTCGTTGATCGCGTCATAATCGTGTGCCGGAACCCTTTCCTGGAAAGTGCTTATGGGATCATCACTATTTAAAATTTCGCTAAACTTATACTTCAGACCAAAGGCAGTAAGCCGCGCCTTTTTCAACAGTTGCAAAAGCACTTTCTTCTGTGCTTTGTGAGGATCAGGCTCGCTACTTATTAGCCCGTTCAGACCGATTGCTTTTTTGATTACTCCACCTAACAACGCCATTCAATTAATTTTCTAACCCTTAAGCAATATCTATACCTCATGATTATTTTGGTTGTTCAATTCTATAACAGATTGAAAAACCGGGGCAAATATTGGTGTGCAGAGGGAACGGTGGGGGACAGGAGGAAAGAAAAAAGCAGAAAGGAGTTTGCATGCCTTGCCCGATTCGTTGTTCCAGTTGTTCAACCTTTGAAGGGTTCCTGCTAAAAATAGTAATGTTGTAGCTTTTGCCCTCATAAATTTGCTCAATGGATAGCAACTTGAGTAATATCGACCTCGCACCGATTACAAGGTATTTAAGAGCTAAAGCAAGCTCTCATCTTTTGGTATCTGCAATTCACCATTTTAGTGTATTTGAAGAATTGAGTGAAGTACCTCAAACTGTTCAACAATTACAGGAAAAACTATGCTTAAAAGAACGTGCGGCGATGGTTTTATTTCCGGCGCTGTGTGCAATGGGATTAGTTGAATTTAATTCGGAAGGTAAACTTAGTATTACACGACTTGGAGAATTCCTTACCTCTTCAAATTCTAACAATCTTATCGGATATGCGGGTTTGGAAAAGGATGATCCCGGGGTGCAAAAAATGACCGAATGGTTAAAAAATGATGGGCCGCAAAATATGAACGAGGGTTTATCATATGTAAAAGACGAAAGTGCTCCCTCGCCAATGGATGAACCGGAACAAGCAAGGTTTTTTACAATGGCACTGGCCGGAAGAGCAAAATATCTTTCTCCGATTGTGGCTGGTAAAATAACGCCACACCATGGAGTGCTGCTGGATGTGGCGTGTGGTACCGGGTATTATTCTTTTGAGTGGCTTCGGGTAAATCGAACTTCAAAAGCAATTCTTTTTGACAGACCTGAAGTATTAAAGGTAGCGGCGGAGCTTTTAGATGAATTCTGTGATGATCATCCGATTGAAGCAAAGGGTATAAAAGAACGAATAACTTTTCTTCCTGGTGACATGCTTACTGATGAACTTCCGGAAGCAGATATTTTACTTGCAGCAAGTCTCTTTCATGATTGGCCAACAGAGGTATGCAAAAAACTTGCGGTCAGATTTTCAAAAGCATTGAAACCAAATGGTGAGATCTGGATTCATGATGCTTTTTTAAACGATCAACTGGATGGTCCATTAGCTGTAACTGACTATTCTGCTATGCTCTTTTTAGGAACTAAGGGTCGCGCTTATAGCAGGAAAGAATATAGAGGTTGGTTTTGTGATGCAGGTCTAATTCCTACATCAAAGGAAATTTCTACATTAATGGATTATGGGTTGATATCTGCAGTAAAACCGTACTGATCCAGATTGTATTTTCTTTCCTAACGACAATATCGTTCTCGCAAGGTAAATGTATAAATAAATGGATCGACGATAAAGTCGTCGGAGATAGGAGTAGAAATGGGGAGAAGCTGATTAAAAAAATACAGTTGCAGTGAGTGACACAACGATGTTATATTAACAGACCGAAGCCGGATACAAAAATCATTCTTCATAATATTCCCGTTTCACACGCTGGCTTACACTCGTCATAATTTCATATGGAATAGTTTCACACCACTTCGCCACTTGCTCAACCCGAAGGTTCGCACCGAAAATTTCAACCACATCACCTTCTGCAACGCCCTCTATATTTGTAACATCAATCATCGTCATATCCATGCAAATACTGCCTACAACAGGCGCCATACGGCCCTTGATAAAAACGTGTCCTACACCATCACCTAACTTCCTGTTGAAGCCGTCAGCATAACCGATCCTGATCGTTGCAATTAAGCTATCCCTGTTAACTAAACCTTTGCGGCTATACCCTACTGTTTCTCCTTTTAGCACCTTGCGAATCTGGGCAATAGTCGACCGTAAAGTAGCAACAGGCTGAAGCGATAACACGTTTGCGGCGCTACTGTCTACACCATACATGCCAATGCCCAAACGCACCATTTCAAACTGGAATTGAGGATGTCGGAAAATTGCAGCAGAATTTGAAATATGCCTTATAAAAGAATAACCGATTGAACTTTTTATTTTATCACATGCGTGCAAAAATAAGGCGACCTGGTGCTCGGTAAAATGATCATGTTCTGCACTTTCACTTGCCACAAGATGGCTGAAAACACTTTTGACAACTAACCTCGGATTCCTTTTTAATAAACCTGCGACTTCATCGATATCGTCAGCTTCAAAACCGAGGCGGTGCATGCCGGTATCAATCTTAATATGTATTGGAAACTGTTGAAGACCTTCAGTTTCTAAATAGTCGTTAAAGGCTTTTAGAATAGTAAAAGAATACATCTCAGGCTCCAGATTGTACTCTACCAGCCACTGAAAAGTAATGTTTTCAGGATTCATTACCATGATGGGCATTTGAATTCCTGATTTGCGCAATTCTACTCCTTCATCAGCATAGGCTACTGCGAGGTAATCAACCTTGTGAAACTGGAGTAAGCTGGCAACTTCAGCACTACCGCTACCATAGCTAAATGCCTTCACCATTGCCATTACCTTTGTGTCTGGTTGCACGTAACGCTGGTACTCTTTCAGGTTATGTGCCATTGCAGCAAGGTTCACTTCCAGGACCGTTTGGTGAACCTTTTGTTCGAAAAGCAAATTGATCTGCTCGAATTCAAAAGATCTCGCACCTTTCAGAAGTATTACCTCATCGCGAAATCGAATATTTACAAAATGATTGGTAAAAGCTTCTACTGAATTATAAAAAAAAGAGCCGGCAATTTCACTTTTGAAAAGAGATTGAAGCGCAACCAGGCGCGGGCCGATGCCGATAAACTTGTCAACCTTATGCTGCACCAGCGCCTGTAATACTTTGTGATACTGTTCATCTGAACTTGATGTTTCGCCAAGGTCAGAAAGAATAATAGTAGTTGACTGGTTTCCTGCCTGTTGGTGCAGAAAGTCGAGGGCCATTCGAAGACTACTTAAGTCATTGCTATAACTATCATTGATGAGCGTACAGTTATTAATTGCTTTTTTTAGTTGCAACCTCATTTCAACAGACTGTAGTTGCTGCATTCGCTTGCTTATAACCTCGTCACCAAGTTGTAGATATAAAAGTACAGACCAGCAGGTGATTGCATTTTCAACGGAAGCATTGTCGGTAAAGGGAATGGAAATGGATATCGATTTTCCGTGATGCTCTGCAGCGATGTAACTTTCAACCTGCTTTTTTTCAACATGAGTAATTTTTAAATCTGCATCACCGTCGCCCCAAATGAAAAGCTTGTCTTTAGCTTTTGAGGCTATAACCGAATTAATAACTTCGTCCTGGTTATTAGATACGATGGTGTAAGCATTTTTGAACAGCTTTAATTTCTCACGCACCTTTTCTTCCTTACTGCTAAAGCCGGCACTATGGGCAGCGCCTACGTTTGTAAGTATGCCGATAGTTGGTTGTATAACCTTTTCGAGAAACTCCATTTCACCAGGCTCAGAAATACCTGCTTCGAATATGGCAAGGGTATTTGATTCGCTCATTTGCCATACACTCAGTGGAACTCCAATCTGCGAATTATAGCTTTTAGGACTTCTTACAATGTTATAATCTTCACTCAACAACTGGTATAACCACTCTTTCACAATCGTCTTTCCGTTACTGCCAGTGATACCAATTACTGGTATTTGAAACTGAGCCCTGTGAAAAGCTGCCAGTTGTTGCAACGCTCTTAAAGGATCTTCAACAAATAAAAAGTTAGCTCCGGAAAACTTAGAATGATCAAAGCTTTTACTAACAACAAAACTCTTTACTCCTGCCTTATACAATTCGTCTATAAAAGTTCCGCCGTTTCTCCTTGAACTCTTTAATGCAAAAAATAAAGTAGTCGCGGGAAACACCAGGCGACGACTGTCGATGAGTAGGTGATCAATAACAGATGATGGATCGGCAATGACCGCATCGACACTTATAACCTCAGATATGTCTTTTATGGAATAAGGCAAACTCGAAAAAGGTATTAATTTTTGCTTATAACGAATCTTTTCGCGGGATCGTGTTTGTCTCCTTGTTTTTATAGATCGACAGAAGTATTGAAGCAACAAGGCAAACCACAATTACTAACAATGAGATGTAAATGGAAATACGAATGTCTACATACTCAAGGAGCATTTTTACACCAATAAACACCAAAACGACAGCAATACCTTGTTGTAAAAAATCAAACTTATCAACTGCTCCGCGTAGTAAAAAGAAGAGGCTACGAAGCCCAAGAATTGCAAAAATGTTTGAGGAATAAATGACCAGAATGTCATCTGAGGTAAAAGGAACATCAGGGCCTTCTCTTACCAGCGAAACCACGGTTGGAATGCTGTCGAGGGCAAAAACAATATCAGTAGCGGCAAGCATAACTACTACCATACTTAACATGGTAAAAAATATCTTCCCTTTAGAACTGATTATAAAACGTCCGTTAGGTTCAACGTCCGTTATTCTGAATAGCTTTCGCATCAGTACATATACCTTACTGTTCTCGGGGTGATATTCTTCCTCTTCATTCTGAAAAAAAAGTTTAAAACCTGTATAAATAAGAAAAGCACCAAAAAAATACATAATCCAGTGAAAGCGGTTAATAAGCTCAATTCCCAAAGCAATAAATAAAATTCTAAAAACAATTGCCAGCAAGATCCCGATTAATAATGCCCGTCCGGCGTCAGACTCCCTGACCTTAAAAAATGAAAAAATGAGTATGAAAACAAAAATATTATCGATACTAAGGCTCCACTCCATTAAGTAAGCGGTAATATATTTAGTGGCTATTATACTACTTTTATCAACCCAGAGAAAAGCGAAAAAGGCAAGAGATAAAAGGACCCAAAACCCGGTTTGAAATAGAGCTTTTTTAATAGTGATAGCCTTATTTTTTTTACTTAACAAACCGAGATCCAGCACCAGTGCCGCAATTATTACGATTACGAAAACTATATAAGTGACCTTGTTTTCTAACATTTATCTTGATAATTAAGCTGCAAAAATACAAGTAAATATGTCAAAGGAACGGGCAAGCGGCTCGGGAAAGCATTTAACAGAGAATACTAGTTGCGCCGGTCTATCGCTTCTACCCCGACAAGTTTCTAAATGAAAAGTGATTTCGATAAAGAACGAGCTGTTTAATGAAGTCGATAACGCATAAGTTTTACCATCAGAAAAGCTTCACCGAGGATTTTTAGAAAACACAGAAATATCAGGCAGCGAAACTTCTTTTCCTTTTCAATTGATACAACCAGCCAAACAAAGCAACGATTAATATCGGCAGACCAATGTTCATTAGTTGCCACATTGTTTTCTGCGTGAGTATCTTTTCCTTGTCTAGCAGGCGCAGCGTAAAATCCTTGCTTCGGCTTTCTAAAACACCGTTGGGATTAACGAGGTAGTCAACGGCATTCATCAAAAATTCTTTATTAGCGAAGGGATAGTTTTCATACTGCTGCACGCCCATTGGCAAGGCTCCCTCGCTTTCTGTAACCACATTTGTTACCAGATCGCCATCACTCACAACGATTTGCTTTCCTTCTTTATTCGCCGCGGGCAAAAAAGGCTTGCTCGAATACTTGGAAAGCGAATCTCTTAATTCAGTGGTTAACCTGTTTGCGTACAATGAAGTAAATTTCCCTTCAAGCAACACAGCAACGGGAACATAACTCTTTGTGAAATTTCTTAAATCTTCTTCATTTTTTACTGATTGAAGACTCACCATTGCCGGCGTACTCAACGATCGGCTATTGGTATCACTGGCCAGCAAAATCGTCTTTTTTATCCCTGCAGCTTTCACCGTGTCAATCGACCCGGGAAATATGCTTAACACATCATCTAAATTTTTAGCAACCGGATGTGAAGATGGAGAACTTAACAATGGATAGTAAGGAAAAGGAAGCCGTTGTATCTGTGGCTGGTTACCCACCTGCCCGACAACTAACGGCTGTTTTGCGCTTTTTAAATCCTGCAGTAAATCACCGTTTATACGAACGCCGTATTTGAATAGGATATCATCTAAATTGAGGTTTTTATCAAATGCTACAAAATCAGATTGCGCTCTTAGCAAGCTATCCATCTCCGCATACAGCTTATCTACAAACCAGATCACGTTTCCACCGTGCATTATATATTGGTCAATTTTCAACTTTTCCGCGTCAGTAAAACTTTCCGAAGGTTTCACAACCAACAATGCATTTATGGTGTCGGCATCCAGCCTGCCCGAACTCACATCAATTACTCCAAACCTGTAATTTTTGCTCATGGTAACAAAAAGGTCCTTGATCTTCCCATTTGGTGGTAGTGGCTCGCCGTTGCCTGCTGCATAAGCGACAGTGGGAAATTCTTTTCGTGTCAATTTATCTATCGCATCCGCAAATTTAAATTCAAGCAAAGCCTCGCTATAATTAAGGGTGCTTTCTTCATCGATACCGCTTTTGCCCCCGGTCAAATCAACAGGAATTTGATGTCCGCCATACATTACCGTTGCTGCCGGAAAAATGAGCCGCTCAGTTTTTTCTTCCCCCTCTTTTGCCGTCACCTGGTTGTTAAAAGGTTTTATTCCCATCCTAACCAGGCTGTCATACACCTGAAAGCGGAGACTGTCCGGCAACCCTTCCCCCGGTTTGATAAAGTGGTATTGCAAATTACCTTTTGCATATTCTTTGAATTCATTCAACAACTCATCACTTGCAACGCTTAGCTTTTTGAATCCTGCGCTTAGGTCACCCGTCAGGTAAACATCAATCAATACCGGTTCATCCAGTTGTTTCAATACTTTTTTGGTAGAATTACTCAAAGAAAATCGCTTTTCTTTAGTAAGGTCAATTCTGAAATGAGTTAATGAAGCCAGGTAAATCACCGCAATAAATAGCAATGAGAGCCACAGCCACCACAATTTATTTTTCAATATTTTTTCAAAAACCTTCATATTTTCTTCATTCTTTTTTGGCAACCAGCTACATCTTTTCAATCAAGCATCGTTGTGTCACTCCCTTGTACTTTTTATCTCCGGGTAACAATCAAGCTCTCAAAACTCAAACTCAAAACTCAAAACTCAAAACTCAAAACTCAAAACAGTCAACCATTCTTTCCTTCACTACCGCCTTGCCAGATTCCTTTGTGTGATTAGCAAAAACAAAAAAATCATTGCTATAAAATATACCACATCCCTCGTATCAATGACCCCACGACTGATACTGCGATAATGAAAGTCGATACCTAACATTCCAATATAATAATCGGCCCCATTAGCAAAAACCGGAAGTTTACTTACAGCAGCAAATCCACTGTACAACAAAAAGCAAACAAAAGCGGCAAGTATAAAAGCCACAACAGTATTATTGGTAAAACTGCTGGTGCAAATTCCAACAGAAGTATAAACAGCGCCCAGCATCAGTAAACCAATATAACTTCCCGCGGTTCCACCAACATCTATCCCTCCTTTTGCGCTTAATTGCTGAATGCTGATTGCATAAATGATCGTAGGTATCAAAGCCATCGCAACAACCAGCAGGCAGCCAAAATACTTACCCCAAACAATCCCGGAAGGACTTAAAGGCAAGGTTTTTAAGATTTCGAAAGTGCCGCTTTTATATTCGTCAGAAATACTTCTCATCGTGATGGTGGGAACTAAAAAAAGCATGATGTACGGGGCAAGGCCAAAGAAGTTATCCAACGTCGCATAACCAAAGTCAAGAATACTTGAATCAGGAAATACGAATAAGAATAAACCCATTAATAAAAGGAAAAGAATAATGGCAATATAACCTGTGAGGCTGCTGAAAAACTGCCTCCATTCTTTCGTACAAATGATCCACATAAAGTCAAAACTAAGAATAATAAAAGCAACCAGATTTATGAGGGAGAATAAATTATGTTAAGAAAGAACAGTGAGTGGTTGGCAATGCGGTCTTAATACATCTTGAGAAAATCTTTATCGAAATGTTACATACAATGCAAAACTAAGAACACATACGCAATCTATAACAAGAGTCTGATCTGATGATATGGGTTTGAGATGTAAGATATGAAGGCGTGAACAGGAAAAATAGATTGGTTATATGAACTTACTTATCAGTCTCCATTTTCTTAAACCCATGCTTTTTAGGCCAATAATGATGGGTGCCGTGTCAGCACGTTGTTTATCGTATATGATATTAATAATTTTTAAGTTGGCTTAGTTGTTGAAGCAGTCCGAGTGGAATTATTTACTAACAAAAAAAATTAATTATGAAACAGATTTCGCAAGGTTTGATGTGTAAGTCACTATTAACCTTTCTAATGATTGCCTTTTTTCAAACTATTTTGTGGGCTCAGGATGGTGCATCTGAATCTGCTTCAGGTTCAAGCACTACTACAAAATCAGTTACTTCTACTTCACAGTCTAGTGACTGGTATACCTCGCCAATAGTCTGGGTAGTGGCTGCAGCGGTTTTCATTTTATTATTGGTTGCTCTCATGCGTGGACGCGGCGATAGTGGAACAACTGCGAGTCGCACAGATAGAGTTACTGTTACAAAAACAACTTCGGATGATATAGTGTAAAGACGTTTCGTCTTCGATCTATTTTTTTAAATAATTTCTTCAGCCATAGTTTTCTATGGCTTTTTTTATTGTACTACCGGCCTGAATTCAAAACGCTTTTCTTTCAAAACTTATCGCAATCAACACATTGCTAATGAATTTTTTAATTTCTGTCTTCAAAAAGTTATGAATACTCAAATTGTTTATCTATAATTGTAGGTGGCCTTATTTCCAATTGCTATTCCAAAAGCCAAAACTAATGGAGCGAATATCTCTCTGCATTATCTCCCCTGCTACTTGCTATATCTTTTCAGGTAAATCATTGCTGCCGGGAATTCCCTAACCAGTCAATCACCGTTTCTAACGTCCCTTCAAGAAATGTGTAAAAAAACCAATGCCTTTCGATTTATTGAATTGAAAATTCTTAAAAACATTGTATGAATTTCAAACGAATATCATCGCCGGTTGGAGACATTAAAAACCATTATGATGCAATTGTAATTGGTTCCGGTTATGGGGCCAGTATAGCTGCTTCCCGTTTATCACGCGCAGGTAAAAAAGTGTGTCTGCTAGAAAGGGGGAAGGAATTTTTGCCGGGAGAATACCCAAGAACAAATGTGCAGGCATTAAAAGAAATGCAATTTAACACAGGTGGAAAGCACATAGGGTCAAAAACCGGTTTGTACGATTTTCATATGAACGATGATATCAGTGTTTTTAGCGGCTGCGGATTAGGGGGAACATCATTGGTAAATGCGAACGTATCATTGGTTCCCGAAAAAAGAGTACTGGAACATGCTGAATGGCCTACAGCTTTGAAAGAAGACCCCGACTCTTACTGGAGAAATATTGCGAGGGCAAAGTTTATGTTGCAACCCAATCCTTATCCCGAAGGACAAAATGGGTGGCCAAAACTGCCAAAAGCAGAGGCTATGAAAAAGTCGGCTGAGGGAATGGGCCAGACCGCCCGCTACCTTGATATCAATGTGACATTCAAAGATGGAAAAAACAACGCGGGGCAAGACCAATATGAATGTAAGCTCTGTGGAGATTGCATGACCGGTTGCAACTATGGAGCAAAGAACACCACCTTGATGAACTATCTGCCGGATGCAAAAAATCATGGAGCAGAAATTTTCACTGAGGTATCAGTCAAATATATTTCGCAGGCAGCTAAAGGAAGATGGAGTGTACATTATAAAATACAAAATGCACAAAGTGAAGTGTTTGGTGCTCCCGAACTTTTTGTGACTGCTGATATCGTAGTATTAGGTGCGGGATCATTAGGCAGCACCGAAATATTACTTAGGTCCAAAGAAAGAGGATTAACTACGTCTGATAAAGTTGGAGATCGCTTCACTGGAAACGGTGATGTTTTGGGTTTTGGCTATAATTGTGAAGAACGCGTAAATACTGTTGGTTTCGGCCCTCATCTTCCAGGCAGCCTCGACCCTGTAGGTCCTTGTATTACCTCAGTAATAGACCTGCGTGAACAACCGGTGCTGGAAGCCGGAATGGTGATAGAAGATGGCAATGTACCAGGGCCGGTAGCAAGCGCTATAACTCCATCAATGGTTGCTATATCAAAGTTATTTTCGAAAGAAGAGTCTGACGGTATCGGCGATGCATTAAAGAAAAAGGCACGCGAAATGGACAGCATAGTAAGAGGTCCGTATCATGGGGCAGTAAATCACACCCAGGCTTTTTTAGTAATGACACACGATGATGGAAATGGGAAAATGACGCTTGAAAAAGATCATTTAAAAATTACCTGGAAAGGCGTAGGAAAGCAACCCATTTTTGCTGACGTTGACCAAAAATTGCGCGAAGCAACCAAGGCAATAGATGGGCAATACGTGGTAAACCCAACGTGGACAAAGTTGTTGAATTACGATCTGATGACCGTGCACCCGCTGGGAGGATGTGTGATGGGTGATGATGCCCAAAAGGGAGTTGTAAACCACAAAGGAGAAGTTTTCTCAAATAAAACCGGCACAGAAGTACATAAAGGGTTGTACGTTTCTGATGGCGCAGTTATTCCGTTGCCGCTCGGTGTAAATCCGCTTATAACAATTTCGGCTCTTGCAGAACGAACATGTGAATTGATGGCGCAGGACCACGGGTTTACTATTGATTACAGCTATAAGGATGTACTATTACCAGACAATGACCGCAAGACAGGCATTCAGTTTACCGAAGCTATGAAAGGATATTTTTCTACTGATGAGAAAGAAAGCTTTGAGATCGGAGAAAGACTCGGTAAAGAAAGTGCGTCTGTTTTCGAGTTTACACTTTCCGTTACGTCTAACGATGTGGAGACAATGCTTAACGACAAAAACCACCAGGCCGACCTTGAAGGTGTCGTTAAAGCTCCAGCCCTTTCATCAAAGCCACTTACTATCAGCGATGGGATTTTTAATTTGTTCGTAGATGAAGTTGCCGACGTTCCCACAAAACTTATGAAGTATAGAATGCTCATGCACTCGCAAGAGGGTAAGAGTTACTATTTCTACGGATATAAAGTGGTGCGCGACGATAAAGGATTTGACATGTGGAAAGACACCTGCACGTTATTTATTACAGTACATAATGGAGAAGATGAAACAGCGCCGGTATTGGGCAAGGGCATATTAGTAATTAAAACTGCAGATTTTGCAAAACAGATGACTACCATGAAGGTACTGAACGCTGAATCGAAATTAGACGAACTAAAAATAATGACGCAGTTTGGCAAATACTTCTCAGGTTCTCTGTATGACATTTATATAAAATCAAAACTGCCATCCTTCTAAAATATCTTCTGTTACTATGACCCAACACGGAGCCTTGTCTATTGTCGCCCACATTAAACCTGGTATGAAGCAACAGCTGATCGATTTGTGCAAAAAAATCGAGGCAGAAGGAATAGATACCAACCCGATCATTCCATTTAGGAAACTTACAACTATTCACTTTGCCCGCTTCGTTATATTCAATGAATTAGCAGATGTTTATGGAAATAATGTCGACGCTCGTTTTGTGTTTACAACTAATTATGACCGACCATTCAATCGCCACTTAGACGAGTTGATTGACGTAGCTGGTCCCGGCTTGTGGCAACTATTCTCATTGTGCGAAGAGTTCCCTCAAAATCAGGGTTACAACAAAGAAGCGCTTGTACAATACCTTAATTCAAAAACCGTAAGTAATGCTGTTTTTTATGTTGGTGTTGGTTACCGCTCGGTTATTCAGATAAGACAGGAAAACGAGTTGCGCGAAGAAATTGAAAACTTTATTGACCAGCAACAAGCTGCACTTAGAAATAAAGGACCTGTTTTTATAAGAGAAAGAATTATTGAATTTGTAAATGGCAAA
>JAOQAJ010000076.1 GCA_025963675.1 Segetibacter sp. | reverse complement strand
AATACATATCGAACAAAATGGCTTCAGCAACAATGTCTTTCATGACTATGTTGTTGACAAAGATGGTAAGATTGCTTCTGATAAGACTTGCAGGTATAACAGCCAGGTTGACCGTTACAGAAGACATTAGCAAACAAACTCCACCGTTACTGCAACAAGTTTATTACTATTTTACTTAACGAAGTGTTATTCAAAACTTTTATTTTACGCAATCGTTCCCGGAACGAGGCTGAATGATCGCTCTTCTGTTAATTATAACCCAACCTTTCGTTCAATATAAAAGCTCTTCTTGTTAGACTTATGAAGTTTGAAGCCGTAACTATAAAAGATATTGCCAGGGAGTTAGCATCATGATAAGGCAGCCCGCTTTTACAATGGCCCAGGCGGCAACACAGCTTTTACTAGAGGTAATTGAGAGCAAAACACCTGTAAAAAAATTTACACGTAACGTTTTAGAAACAGAATTGATTGTACGCAGTTCGACTGTAAAAAATCAACTTAGCTAAACTTTGTTTTATTTGTTTTTGACTTTTTGTGAAACCAACCATTGTTTTTCATAGCATCATCGTTGCGTCGCACACTTTTACATTACTTCATTTTTCTTCCAACTTTATTTGACCTTCGCAACCTACTAAACGTGCCATCTGTTTCTCAAAATGAAAAAAGTGGTGATTTTTGTCGCTTTGGTAAAAGCTGAATAAAACGATCTGGTAAACGAGTGCGACGCAACTAAAGCAGCACAAAGATTTACTGTTTGCTACAAAACCTTCCTTCATAACCGTGTTGCTGATATAAATAAAAAACAAGCAACATCTTGTTGTTATTTTTCTATATTAGCAGCTTCTATCCCTAGCCGTAACCCATTGGTAATGCAACCTTAACGTAGCAAATTATGTCTTTGGTTTGTTAACCTCTATTGTATGAAAAAAGTTTTACCCGCTCTTGTTTTTTTGATTATTCTCTCGGGATGTAGAAAAGAATATTATGGTGCTGAAGAATTTTCAGGAGGAGCTACTTATACCTACTCAGGAAAATATGTACGCAATTATTTTAACCTGCTTTGTAACATTTCCAAATCCACTCCAGGCTTCTTTCCTCCCCAGGTGGCTCGTGCTTATGGGTATGTAGGAATAGCTAATTATGAGGCAGTCGTTAACGGTATTCCCGGCGCTCAAAGCCTGGCAGGCCAACTAAACGGTTTATTGGCTGCTGACCTTCCGTCTCTGCCGCAAAACCTTCCATGTAATTGGGGTATCGCTTCTAATGCTGCTATAGCAGACATGATGAGAAAAATGTTCGCCAAGAAAATAACTGCTGCAAATACAGCGGCGATCGATAGTACGGAAAAGGCAAATCTTACAGAGCTGGCTAAAGTTTCCAGTCCTGACATGATCACCAGGTCAATTCAATACGGAAAACAGGTGGCAGCAGCTGTATATCAGTATTCGCTAAACGACGGTGGCAATGAGTCGTACCTGGATCCCTTTCAATTGCCATATACGATGCCCCCTGATCCTGCATGTTGGGTTCCTACAAGTGCAACTTTGCATCCTGTTAGCCCTTATTGGGGCAATAACCGCGCTTTTATACAAGCAAATGTTACCAATACTCAACAAAATGAACCAACGCAATTTTCAACCAGCCCTTCATCTGATTTTTATAAAAATGCCTTAGAAGTTTATACCCAGGTTAAGCAAAATACACCTGAAAAAATAACTATAACAAAGTACTGGTCTGATGATCCTTTTAATACCTGTACGCCCACCGGTCATACATTTAATATTATGACACAGTTATTAGAAGAAACAAATGCTACACTTGAAAAATCATCTGTCGCTTATGCAAAGCTTTGTCTTGCAGAGAACGATGCTTTTATCGCTTGCTGGAAATCGAAATACAAATCCATCCTGATGAGGCCGGTTAGCTACATTAAAAAATATATTGATCCTGCTTTTACTACCGTTATAGGAACCCCCGCTTTTCCCGCATTTACGTCAGGTCATTCTGTTGAAATTGCTGCCGGATCTAAAATTTTTATAGACATGTTTTCTAGTGCCGACGGCAACTACAGCTTTACCGACTATAGCCAGCTTCAATATGGATTTGCTGCACGTCATTATAGCAACTTTAATGCAATGGCAGAGGAATGTGCTAACTCAAGATTTTATGGCGGCATTCACTATAAAGAAGATAATATTAAAGGTCTGGAACAAGGACGTGCAGTCGGAGAATATGTGCTTAAAAGTATAGCATGGCCTAAAAACGTTCGCTAATCCAATACTCCGATTTACAACTATGAAGAACTTACAAACTGTTTTGTGCGCCGTATTGTTATCCATCACAGTATCGTGTGGTGAGCACAAGCCGAACATAAAAGAACTGGTTGATAACTTCGTTGATCTCGAATGCAGAGCAATCACCTTAAGAGAAAAACGATTTGAACTTGCAAACCAAATGCGTTTTACACAAGACACGCTGTTACAAACATCTAACAAAGCAGATACGTCAAGATTAAAATCTAAGCTGGAAGCCTTCAACAAAGAAAAAGAGGTAACCCTGCAACAAAGTTTGTCTCTTGCCGATAGCATTCGAATCAGGTTAAACGACATGATGAAAAATGAGCTTAGTAATGAGACCGATAAGACAACATTTAATGAAACACTTAATAAAACACTCGTTGAAAAAGGTTGCCTCGATAAATAATCGAACTTTATAAATTATTAGTCTAAAAACGAAGAAAGCCCTTCTGTCATTTACAAATAGAAGGGCTTTTTATTTTTCAAAAAACAAAAATATTAGTTTTTTTTTCTTACCGCTCCTTCATTGTATTTGTTTCAACTCCGGTTGTTTCGGAACATTTGTACTTTTAAAAGCTGCTTCAACTTCTTCGATATATAGATACTTTTCTCAAAGTATTTAATGTTACCTATTCAACTTTTAACAACGATTATTTAAAATTTAAGAAAAGTGGTAATCTTGTAAAATCAGGAAATAAAAAAGGTTCATTATGACTCGGATGGTTAACTACTTGTTCTTGGCTTTTTGCTTATGCTGCAGCGGTTGCGCAACTTCAAAAATTAATAAAACCACCTTCGGGTCACTTCCTGCAACCTCTTTACATGCATACGGAAGATCTGCAGTCGATAAGCAACAGAATCTTCAATTGATTAGTTCGGCTGTTCATTTTGGGTTTAGTTTTGAGGGAACGACTTGTAACGTTTTTGCCTCCCTTCCTTATAAAGAAGGTCACAATTACATTCAATACGAACTAGATGGTGAATACAAAAGGAAACTAAGAATTGAAGGTCATTCAACAGCACCTATTGTTATTACGGCACCTACAGCGGGGAAACATACCATCTGGATTTATAAAACAACAGAAGCTCATACAGGGGCGATTATTATACAAAAAATAACGGGTCATAACATAAAGTCTATTAAAAGGCCCTCCGCTCCACTAATTGAGTTTATTGGCAACAGTATAACTTGCGGCGCTGCTGCTGATCCTTCTGAAGTTGCCTGTGGCAAAGGGGTTTACCACGACCAGCACAATGCCTATTATGCATATGGACCGAGAGTAGCAAGGGCGTTAAAAACCAATTTTATGGTCAGTAGTGTCAGTGGAATTGGTGTTTACCGCAACTGGAATAGCCTCTCACCTACGATGCCCCAGGTGTATGAAAAAATAGATTTTCAGGATAAAACAAACGATCTATGGAATTTCAAATTACTTCCGCCAAACGTTGTTAGCATAGCGCTTGGAACAAATGACTTTAGCAAAGGTGACGGTAAAAAAGAAAGACTGCCGTTTGACAGCGCTGTCTTTGTAAATAGTTATGTAAGCTTTGTAGAAAAAGTAAAATCGAAGTACCCAAAAGCTCAAATTGCTTTGCTAAGTAGTCCGATGTTTAATGGTTCATCACGAACTACCTTACAAAATTGTCTAACAGCCGTAAAGGAAAAAATAGATGGCTTACATCCTGAATCAAAAAAAATAGCGCTACATTTTTTTGCCCCTATGCAGGTACACGGCTGTAGTGGCCACCCGAGCGTTGAAGATCATGCGGTACTTGCAGAAGAACTGATACCTTTTTTTGATAAATTATTATAGAAGATGAAGATGGTGTCCCAATTGGACGTGTAAGTCCAGGTGGGACGCCAAGTGGCAGCGATGATAGATTGATATTTTGAAGAACGATTCTTAATACAAAAGTAAAGAAGCATTATACCGAGTTGAGATGACTTGTTGCATTCCAACTTAAGCAACACACTAAACCTTTATGAATTAGTTTTAGCATCATTTCGAAAATATAAATCAGAACTGCCTTATTATTTCAATCTGTTTAATTGATTCAACAAACGAAGTTTCTCCTTCACTTGTTTTAGTTCAAATCTTAGATTGCTAAACTCTTCTATTGAGCAATTACTTATCCGTTTTTCACAGCTCTGCATATGCTGCAATAACTGCTCGCTCCCATTCACATGTTCAGACTGTTGTTGTTTCATATTTTAATTCCCGTTTTACAATTATTAAAAA
>JAOQAJ010000056.1 GCA_025963675.1 Segetibacter sp. | reverse complement strand
TACGGTTGCTTTTGCCAATGGAGTGGCCACCTGCCGCAATTCATTTTCTCCGTTCATATCATTTCCCTGGAGAAACTGCGCAACATTGTTTTCATAGATTTTAATGATAGAAACATCAACTGCTTTTAAGTTTGTTGCTTCAAATGGTAGTACCAACCTTCCTGAACTGTTGGGCAATATTGTTCCCCTACCATGTATTTGCACAGACGGAAGCCTGTTTTCAAAAAATACATTTGACGTAAATGATTTGGCAAGACGTGTCCCCCATTCGTTTGTTATGCCTTCATTAATGTTTACCTTATAGTTGCCATCAAGCTTGTTCGCGACATATACTTTTACTTCACTTCCGTTTATCGTGTAACTAATATCTTCCTGTTCGCTAACTGCTATCAACCCTTTCAAATCCTGGTTAAAAGCAACCGGGTCGCTAAATTGAACCAACGCAAATTCTTCTGCTTCCTGCACCGCCCGAACGCCTAATACTTTAAAATCGCCTGCTGCCGGTATGGCTATTTCCCGTTGGTCTTTTTTGTCAATGTTTACAACATCTCCATCCCAAAGCAGCTTTAAATTCTGCGCATTATTTCCCCGCTTTATTCCCGATACAGTAAAGTCGTGGGCTTTAGATGCTTCATTATGTTGCCACTTTATTTTTACATCAGAACCGGGATATGAAGCCTTAATTACCTTTTCAATCTTTGGGCTTTCTTCCACATCGGCCGTTAACACAGTCCCCGAAAAAGTCATTTGGTCTTTGCTGTTATCAACCGCCCGCAAACCATTTTCGACCACCTCGAAAGAAGGCTTTATCACCTGTACATTAAACGTAAATGTTTTAAATTTCGATGGCACTTTTCTAACCTTTGCGAGGTCAAAATTTACTTCATACAGTTCGTTTGGTTTCAGGTCTTTTTCGGGCTTAAATTCAATCGTCCGTTCATCTGTCCAATACGCTTTGCCGTCAACTGATGGAGAAAATTCAAACAGGTCTTCTTTAATTGTTTCGTTAACTGTGTGAGCAGTTGAAACATCAGAAGTAAGCTGAATTCGAATCGTGTTTTTCTTAGAGATAACACCCGAAGTATAAGCTTCGATATACTTACTAAATTCCGGGTCTATTTTGGTAAGTTTCTTTTTATTGTTACACGAAACAGACAAAAGTGTAAGCAATACAAATGCGAGTCCGCTTATAAACCTAAGCGGCTGCCGGGAATGAGGTTCCATAATGTAGTTGGTTGAAAAAGAGAAGGTTATTTAGTAACAGGAAGTTAATGAAAGGCTATTGAGATTAATAATAAATCTTTTGTTAATTAAAAAGGCTTGAAGAAATTTCGAAAAGTTCTTTAAATCATTTACGAATAAAATTATTTTCAATTGCTTTTGTAACAAGCAAGATATCCATGATAAAGCTTTCGTTGCGACGCTCCATTCAACTGATGTTTTTATGGCATCTTTAGCTTTTATCCAAAAAGGCTTTTTAAAGGCAAATCTATTATTTCGAAAAATGTTATGTCGACCCCGTCTAGCTAAACTTTTGCTCCATCGGAGCATCCTGTTTATAGATTGCCAATATCTGATGTCACCAAGACTCCATAGGAGTCTCGTGCAACAGGAAGCTCCCTGATGGAGCTAAGATGTCAGGGCGTTTCGGTTCTATAAACAGGAAGCTCCCGAGCTTAAGTAACGGACGTTGAAATATCTTCTGTGAGTTTCAAACCAGCATATATAGTTGAGAGCAGAAAAAATCAAGTGCGTCTTCTTGAAAGAAGAATGGAATACAAAATGTACAAGAGTGCGACGCAAGAGAAGATAAATAGAATTACAAAGGCTGGCAACCAAAAGAAATAAAACAGCAGTAACTTCAACAAAAGATTCTACAAGCAACACTTTAACTACTCATTCATTTTGAACCCAAACTTTAGCAGCTTTAAAAACCGTTTAGCTTCTCCATTTTCTTTCAGAGTGTTCTTGCTTACAAAACTTCCTTCCGCATATTTTGCAGGATTACAGTTGAAAAAATTGGAAGCCGAAGAAGCAATAATCGGCGTTAGTTATAAATGGTTCAATAAAAACCCATTTGGCTCACTATACTTCGCCATTTTATCAATGGCTGCAGAAGCAAGCACCGGCATATTATGCATGTCAGCATTGTATAAACGACAGCCATCTGTAAGCATGCTGATTGTAAAGATTGAAGGCAACTTTTTTAAGAAAGCAACCGGCGAAATTCTTTTCACTTGCCCTGATGGCCTGAAAATACAACAAGCCGTTGAAGACGCAATTGCTTACGGAGAAAGCAAATCGGTAACCTGCCAAAGTATCGGAAGAAATGAATCAGGTGAAACCGTCGCCGAGTTCTTTTGTACCTGGAGCTTTAAAGCAAGAAGCAAAAAAGCAATGGAACACGGATAAAACGGATTGGAAGGATTCACACAGATGTTTTAATAAGACAGAGGAAATGAGTATGCTGTTTTATCCATTTAATCCGTGTCATCCGTGTTCCATCATCCAAGGCGTGATATTTTATCTTCATCTTTAAACTCATCTATGCAACTATCTTTTCATGGTGCCGCGCGAACTGTTACCGGTTCTAAACATTTGCTTTCACTGAAAAACGGCAAAAGACTTTTATTGGATTGCGGAATGTTCCAGGGGATGGGTCGGCAAACAGATGTTTTGAATGCCAGTTTCGGATTTAATGCTAAAGATGTAACCTATCTGGTTTTGTCCCATGCGCATATTGACCATTCGGGGCTAATACCAAAATTATATAGCGAAGGCTTTAGGGGACCAATCTTTTGTACTCCTGCAACGAAAGGCTTGTGTGAAGTGTTGCTGGAAGATAGCGCACAGATACAGCAATCGGATGCCAAATATGTAAATAAGAAGAGAGCAAAATTAAGCTTGCCTTTCTTTAAACCCATGTATACAATTGAAGACGCGAAACGTTGTCTTGAACTTTTTAATACAGTTGAATATGGAAAATGGCTTAGCATAGACGATGAGATAAAAGTGTTGTTTACTGATGCAGGACATATCATAGGAAGTGCTGCTGTAAGTCTGCAAATTGTGGAAGATGAACAAACGACCCACATAACTTTTAGCGGAGACGTTGGAAGATATAACGATGCATTTTTAAAAGCGCCTGAAGAATTTCCGCAAGCAGATTACATCTTAATGGAAAGCACTTATGGAAACAAATTACATGAAGATGTGAATGATACATCCGATGTTTTTTTGAGCTGGATTGAAAAGACCTGCATGCAGAAAAAAGGGAAGTTGATCATTCCTGCATTTAGTGTTGGCAGAACCCAGGAGTTGCTGTTTGCATTGAATAAGTTGGAGAATGAGAACAGGCTTCCAGCCATTCAATATTTTGTTGATAGTCCACTTAGCATCGAAGCGACAGAGGTTATCAGAAGCCATCCGGAGAATTATAATAAAGAGGTTCAAAACCTTCTGCTGCATGATAAAAATCCTTTCGACTTTAAGGGATTAACCTATGTGAAAACAGCGGAAGAAAGTAAGCAAATTAATTTTTACAACGAGCCCTGCGTGATCATCAGTTCGAGTGGTATGGCAGAAGCTGGCAGGGTGAAACACCATATAAAGAACAATATCAGCAATGCAAGAAATACAATATTGATGGTAGGATACGCGTCCCCCTGGTCACTTGCCGGAAAATTATTGAATGGCGCAAAGCAGGTAGATATTTACGGAGATGATTATATGGTACATGCAGAGGTTGGCAGTATGCACGGCATGAGTGCTCATGGAGATTATGAAGACTTGCTTCTGTTTGTATCAGGACAGGAGGCAGCAAAAGTTAAAAAGCTATTTCTTGTACATGGGGAATATGATGTACAAACCGACTTTGCAAAAAGACTTGAAGAAAAAGGATTTAAAGTTGAAATTCCGGGTATGAATTATGCAATTGACCTATCCGTTTAGCCCCCAACCTAAAGGGAGATGAGAGAAGGGTGAAAGCCAGCTAAGCTCAGAATTGATCTGACGCTATTGCTGCGGCTACCAACTCTTACCCCGATGGCAATTAAACGTACAATGATTCATACAGGAAAAAAATTATGAAGTTATCTTTTCACGGAGCAGCAAGAACGGTGACAGGTTCAAAACATTTGCTAACATTAGACAATGGAAAAAAATATTTACTGGATTGCGGCATGTTCCAGGGAATGGGCACTGAAACAGATGAATTGAATAGAGATTTTGGTTTTGATCCCAAAGAAGTGAATTATTTGATTTTGTCTCATGCGCATATTGACCATTCCGGCTTAATTCCGAAATTGATTAAGGAGGGCTTTGCAGGAAAGATTTTTTGTACTGCCGCCACTAAAGACCTTACAGAAATACTGTTACTGGATAGCGCAGAAATACAGGTGTACGAAACCACTTTCCACAATAGAAGTATGAGTGCCGCCCTTGAGCCGATTGAGCCTCTTTATAATATAGATGATGTTTTAGAAACTATGAAGCTTTTTGAAGCGGTTCCGTACAATGAATGGATAAAAGTAGATGAGCAGGTAGAACTAATGTTTACCAACGCCGGCCATTTAATTGGAAGCGCAGCGATCAATTTAAGGGTTAATGAAAATGATAAAACGACTTCAATTGCTTTTAGCGGCGATGTTGGCAGGTACAGAAGCGCTTTACTGCAACCACCTGCGGAGTTTCCGCAGGCTGATTATGTTATTCTCGAAAGCACTTATGGCGATAAAACCCACGATATTGCGGCAAGTACTATAGACAATCTATATCGGTGGATCAAGAAGACTTGTATTGACAGGGGTGGTAAATTGGTTATACCCGCATTTAGCGTTGGCAGAACCCAAGAGATACTGTATTCATTAAACCAACTGGAATTGGAACACAGGCTACCGGAACTAAATTATTTTGTAGACAGTCCGTTAAGTGCAAAAGCTACAGCAGTTATTAAGAGCTACACCGATGAATACAACGACAAACTTCAAAACATTTTAAAAATCGATGATGACCCTTTTGTATTTAAAGGGTTGAAGCATGTGGAAACTGTTGAAGAAAGCAAGCAACTGGTCGAACATAAAGAACCTTGTGTGATCATTTCTGCAAGCGGAACTGCTGATGCGGGCCGGGTAAAGCACCATATTTTTAGTTGCGTTGATGGTGAGCCAAATACTATTTTGATGTCTGGTTATTGCACCCCATCTTCTTTAGGAGGGCAGCTTTTGAATGGTGCAAAGAAGGTGAATATCTTCGGCGATAGTTGTACTGTTTTAGCCGAGGTCGGACAAATGAAAAGTCTTAGCGCTCATGGCGACCAGGATGACCTTGCCCGGTATATAGGATGCCAGGATGCAGAGAAGGTTAAAAAAGTGTTTTTGGTTCATGGTGAATACCTGGTTCAACAAGAGCTTACTGCGCGTTTAAACAGGAAGGGATTTGAAAAAATTGAAATGCCCTCGATGCACCAGGAATTTGAACTTGAATAATAAACTTTGCTATTTACTAATGCCTGCAGGAAGAAATGTTTCTGCAGGCATTTTTATTTTAATTAAAATAGTATCCTTCCTTTCCGCACTAGCTCTATTGCCGTAAGCTATTTTATTTAAAAATTGAAGTTCTACTAGCGACACAAAAGGTAAGTTTACTATAACTTTTTCAGTTTTACGAAACCAATAAAACAGGTATTTATGCTTGCTTTTTGTCTTACCCTGGTAGCTACCTTTAGTATGTTTAAGAATCTGCTTTGATGCGTTTTTGAAATTCAAGGATTCTATAGAAAAATAATTGTGCAAGCAATAACGGCTGCCACATTTTTGTGGCGGCTTTTTTTCTCTACAGTTTGAATCATACTGCCGAATATTAGCTGGCTGCAATCATAGCCGCAACCCTTTCACCATCCATCGCTGCGCTAACAATGCCACCGGCGTACCC
>JAOQAJ010000158.1 GCA_025963675.1 Segetibacter sp. | reverse complement strand
AACCGCGGGAAACAGGCAAATTCCATGAAGGTCAATTCCTGAATCAACTGCTGCCAGCGCCTCTTCCATCACATCTTTTAACCATGCAGTACGCCCTTCGTTCATACCGCTTGTTTCTGCAATGATTATCGGTCGCTGGTATCTATCCCACACTCTTTTTATTAAATCGCATAATGGTTTCACCCTTTCATCATCAGGTGGCAATGCTGCATGTGGTCCATTCTCACGATATTCCATTTGCCCGAAAGAGTAGTTGTTTGCCCCAACGATATCAAGAATTTCAGCCGACCCACCCAACTCCGGATGTGCTTTACCTGAGATAATATCCCATCCTAAAAAAGTATCTACATAAGTTTCATGATCTGCTAACGGTTGTTGATAGGGTTTATCTTTCGGTGCCACGACCTGTACCAAAGGATCTATATGAATCATTCTCGCACCAGGTTCTACTTCGCGTATAGCTTTCACACCGCAAATTGCCGCCTTGCATAAATTATAGCGCAGCTTATATCGCTCGTCCCTTGTGTTATTGTATGGTGCAACCCATCCCCATTCTCCACCGCAAAATGAAAAGAAGGTAATTTCATTGATCGGTGTAAAATAATGTGGCCCCTTTAACTTAGGAATTACATATTCAGCGGCAGCTTTACAATAAGCAGAAAATCTCGAGCAAAATTCTTCTGAATAAGGATCTAGACCGTCGGGATATCCATAGTGGCAAAGATCCCAGATGGGCCATATCTTGTTGTGCTGCATTGCTTCGATCATAGGATCGATACAGGAAAAATCGAACACGCCATTCTTTTCAACCATCGGCCATGGAATTCCTTCGCGTGAAACCGCAATGCCAAGCGAATGTAAGATCTCGTAGTCCTGCGCTACATATTTGTTGTGTTGAGTTTCATCGATCAGGTTACGCCGCTTTTTATCTTTCCATAAAAAAGTAGAACATTCAAAACCTGAGATAAAAAACGTTGGAAAGATACCGGGACGGTTGGCCATACGATAGTTTGAAGAGTGCAAGGTGGAGACCAAAAAAATAGTGCCCGGCTACTGATCAATAGAAACATAAAATCTTATATGGCAAGCACAATACGCAGATTAGAAATAAACTGATCAGCATTTAAATCAGGTAAAACTCCCAGTCTTTTTATGAATCGCTTATTATCGATTGTCCTTATTTGATCAACAAGTATGTCGTAATCTTCCTTTAAAGTAGCATCTCCTTTTTTCAGATGCACTCGCAGAATATTCGCTTTAATTTGAACATTCGTGGTAATTGGACAAACGATAGTAGAAGGATGTATTTTATTTAGCTGGTTATTTTGAATAATAACCACAGGACGTATTTTACCAGCTTCTGTTCCAAATTGCGGATTAAGATCAGCTAGCCAAATTTCAAACTGCTGTTGCATCGTCGTCCAGTTTTTCAAATTCGGCAAGCACTTTCATAGACTCTTCCTGCACTAACCTGATTCCGCCTCTAATTGTTGACCGAGAATTTTTTTCTTTTGGAGCTGATTAAAAAAAGCAATCGCTTTATTTATATAACGGTTACGATTTACATTAATCTCAGCCCAAGATCTTTTCTGTTTCATTATAAACCTGCTCATCCAGCTTTAAAGATAGGTTCTTCATTGCCTCAGATTTAATGCAAACGTATATACTAAAAGTAATACTAATTCAAATCTAATTATTAGTACCAATAATGTCAAAAACGACTACCTGCTTTGTAATATGAAGGTGGCTCGTAGGTGGCCACGAATTGTGACTACCTATAAGTAACAGAAGTCAGGAACAGGCTTTTGATGTGACTTTCATAAATCTTGTAAACGTTCTTAAAGCTGCTATAGAATTTTTAGTACAAGAGTGCGACGCAACGACTGCTGAATAATAACCAAATGATTGGCTCCAAAAAAAACAAAAATGCCGGACAAACTTTGCCCGGCATTTACAAAAAACTATATAAAAAACTACTGACCCAATTTTGCTTTTAAGTTCTGATCTAATGCATCAAGGAACTCTTCAGTATAAAGATAATCAGTACCATGCTCAACCTTTGCTTTAGCGGTTATCGCAAGGTCTTTTGTCATCTTACCACTTTCTACAGTTTCGATGCAGACCTGCTCCAATGCGTGACAGAAGTTGATTAACTCCTGGTTGTTATCCAGCTTGCCGCGGAATTCAAGACCCCGTGTCCATGCAAAAATAGAAGCAATCGGGTTGGTAGAAGTTGGCTTGCCTTTTTGATGTTCACGATAATGACGGGTTACCGTACCATGGGCCGCTTCAGCCTCCATAACAGTTCCATCAGGAGTAACCAAAGTCGAAGTCATTAAACCAAGCGAACCGAAACCTTGTGCAACAGTGTCGCTTTGTACATCACCATCATAATTTTTGCAGGCCCAAACGAAATTACCATTCCATTTTAAAGCACTTGCAACCATGTCATCAATCAAACGGTGCTCGTAAGTTAAACCTGCACTGTCGAACTTAGCTTTAAATTCATTTTGATAAACCTCTTCAAAAATGTCTTTAAATCGTCCGTCGTATTTTTTAAGGATCGTATTTTTTGTTGACAGGTACAAAGGCCAGCCTTTCATCAAAGATTGGTTGAAACATGCCCTGGCGAAACCATAGATACTTTCGTCTGTGTTATACATCGCCAATGCAACGCCATCACCCTTGAAGTTAAACACTTCAAATTCCTGCTTGGTGCCATCTTCACCTTCAAACTTAACAGTCAGTTTTCCTTTGCCTTTAGTAACAAAATCAGTTGCACGATATTGGTCACCAAAAGCATGACGGCCAATACAAATCGGCGCAGTCCAGTTAGGAACCAGGCGGGGAACATTGCTCATAACAATTGGCTCACGAAACACAGTTCCATCGAGAATGTTACGAATCGTTCCGTTGGGAGATTTCCACATCTGTTTTAAACCAAACTCTTCAACCCGCTGTTCGTCCGGAGTAATTGTTGCGCATTTTATACCAACGCCATATTGCTTAATGGCATTCGCAGCGTCAATGGTTACCTGGTCATTCGTTTCATCACGATACTCAATACCAAGGTCATAATATTTAATATCAAGATCGAGGTAAGGCAGTATCAGCTTGTCTTTAATGAACTTCCAGATGATTCGTGTCATCTCATCGCCATCCAGTTCGACCACCGGATTGGCTACTTTAATTTTTTCCGCCATGGTTTTGTTGTTTAGTTTTTTTTAAGCGGTTACAAAAGTAAGGCTTGATATTTTTATATTAAATAAAAACATTTAACAAATACCAGCCGTATATACACCTGTAAATAGGCGACGATGCAAAAGCACCTGAATATATACGTAATGACTGTTTCTCTATTCCTGGTAATATTTACTTGCTTTGGCTGTTCGAAAGAAAAAATGATGGCTACGCAAAATATGAATACAACTCCTTCAGATTCAACAGGCGCTACCGAATTAAAATATCTTGCGTTAGGCGATTCATATACCATCGGCCAGAGTGTGCAGGAAAATGAGCGCTTTCCGGCGCAGACTGTTAAGATCCTTGCAGATAACAATATAAAAATTCGGACACCAACTTACATTGCTACAACCGGCTGGACGACAGCGAACCTGATCAATGCGATAAATCTGCAAAACCCTTCTAAAAACTACGATATTGTAACACTATTAATTGGTGTCAACGACCAATACCAGCACATGGATACAGGCAGCTATCGCACACGATTTACTGCTCTACTTAACATGTCAATAACCTTCGCTGGCAACAAGCCATCAAGAGTATTTGTCTTATCTATTCCCGATTACAGCGCAACCCCTTATGTATCTCCCGGTGACAAAGCAAGAGTAAGCCAGGAAGTAGACCAGTTTAATGCTATTAACAAACAAGTCACATTAGCAAAAAGCATTGCTTACATAGACATCACTCCTGCTTCCCGCGAAGCAACTACAGATGCTGCACTGGTTGCAAACGATGGTTTACATCCGTCAGGAAAACAATATGCTAAATGGGCACAACTCTTAGCGCCGTTTGTAAAAAATGCTTTAAAATAATTCCTTTTAGTTAGCCACCATTTGTCTTTCATAGCATCATCGTTGTGTCACTCACTTGTACAAATATTGCTCACTCAGCAAGTTTACATTTCCCATTTCCACAACAGTTTTTACCCATACCTCTTTAAAAGTTGGTTTACACTAATTATCTTTAAAAAGAATCATTTGGTGAATCACTAATCGGTATCCATAATTAATAGCATTAGCATGAGTGAAAAATTAACTTCGTCCAAAGAAAATGGTGCGCATTTGCAACTAAGCCGGTTAGCAGGTGAATGGGAAGGTACTGCCAAAACGTGGTTTGAACCTGATAAGGTGGAAGATGAATCTCCGGTTCGGGGAAGCATGCGACTTATTCTGGATGGACGATTTGTAATGCACGAATACAAGGGAAGTTTTGCAGGCAAACCATTGGAAGGCATTGCTATTTACGGCTATCACCTTGACCTTGGCAAATTTCAATGCGCCTGGATAGACAGCTTTCATAGCGGCACTGCTATTATGTTCTCAGAAGGCAAAAAACAAGACGACAATTTTAATGTACTGGGTAGTTATGCATATGTCACCCCTGAGATGGAGCAATATTGGGGATGGAGAACGGCGATTGAAATCTCTAAAGACGATGAAATAATCATTACTGCCTACAATGTTTCTCCGGAAGGAGATGAAACTAAAGCGACAGAAACAGTTTACAAGAGAGTGTCCCGTCTACTTTCCTGATAGTTATCAATACCGATTTCAAGAAATTAATAAAAGCGATACAACAGTAAGACAATTTGAACTGCGCGTAGCCCAGAGAATTTGGTTTTGCGATATGTTCTTATTTGACAAAAACTTTAAGCAAAAAGCAGGTAAAGCGTTAGCAGCAGATTACTTTAAAAATGAAGGTTCGGCGAGCATGCAACTAAGTAAAATCAGTCGATAGAAGAACTAAATAAGTCCGATGGTTTTCTCTAGAAGTTCGCATCATTCAATTTCCATCAATTGCATCACCGCTTTATGTAGTACACTAGTCTTGTCACTAATTGTCTCAATAATTGAAAAATGGTTTAATTCCGGCAATTGCAAAAATTCTATATCAACTCCTTTATTGCTCCAGGCTTCATATAATGCTTTGCTTTGATCATTAAACTCGGTTGTTTCATTACCACCAACTGCTATAACTAAAGGACAAATATTTATTGGCGAAAAATTTAATGGACTATTGCAAAGGGATGATTCTTCGTCCAATTTCAAAACGTTGTTGAGGTACGAAAGTCGAACCGGAGCCAGATTAAATAAGCCACTTATAACACACGTTCCTTTGACTACAATGGCAGGAAGATTAGGCTTAAGATGTTTCCAATCTGTTGTCATCAGCATTGCCGCTAAGTGCCCTCCTGCGCTATGACCTGTTACATATATTTTATCCGGATCCCCACTGTATAATGAGATGTGCTCATACACCCATTTAATGGCTTTTTTAGAAGATGATACAATTTGGTCAATTGAAACTTCCGGTGCCATTGGGTATGTTATCAGTACCACCGTAACACCATAAGAAGAAAAGGCATTCGCAATAAAGGAGAACATCGATTTGTCCAACATTTGCCAGTAGCCGCCGTGAATAAAAACGAGCGTTTTTGAATGAGGTTTTGGTGATGGAAATACATCTAACCTTTCCCGTTGCAAACTACCATATTGAAGATCCTTTACAACCGGCAGTTTTTTTTCTGTTTCACTGCTTAGTAATTTCCAGCGGCTAAAGTAATCAGCAAAATCAGGAACATGCAGGCGATTGTTAAATTGCTTGTCGAGTACGTGCTGGTCGTATTGCTTGTAAACAAACATGAAAAGCCGTTTAATTTAAAGCCGCTTGCGCCTCAGGCTCCGCCTCTTTTGACTTTTCCAGGCATGTAAATACGATCTTATAAAACTCAGGATGTGATTGCCATGTTTTGCCTGTTACAATTCTTCCGTCTTGCACCGCCTGATCGGGAGTAACATAAATACCACCAACAGATTCGACTTCAAATTTTACGTGCTCATAACAAGCGATCTTTCTACCATCTACAAGCCCCGCAGTTACCAATATTTGAACCCCGTGACAAATGGCAAAAACATACTTATTGCTGTCATAAAAACCTTTAACGATGTTTATAACCCTCTGATCATTGCGCAAAAATTCAGGTGCTCTGCCTCCAGGAATTAATACAGAATGATAATCATCAGTATTTACATCATCGAAGGAAATATCAGATTCTATCAGGTAACCCTTGCGTTCTATGTAAGTATCCCATCCTGGCTCAAAGTCATGCATTACCAGGTTCATTCGCTTTACGGTTGGTGCTGCAATTACCGGTTGGTACCCTGCCTCAAGCAAGCGATGAGAAGCATATAGAATTTCAAAACTTTCACCAGCATCACCGGTGATAATCAGAATTTTTTTATTGGTAGTCATAGGAATAAAGTTAGGGGAAAAATAGATGATCGGGTAGTAGCCACTAGCTTTTAGCCGCAAGCCGCAAGCTTTTTTGCATCTGTTCAATGTTTGTCGGTTTGTAGGAACTGCAAGACAGACGGCACTACTATAACCTCATCGTTCGCAAGTTTTAACTCCGCCGCAAAAAAGCTTGTAGCTCTCGGCCTGGAGCTGGCCCAGCTGCTTCATCATTTGCCGTACAAGTGAGTGACACAACGATGTTGATAGGAGATTTACAGGCGGAAATCAAAAAAGCTGCGAGCCACGAGCTTTAAGCTGTGAACTTAACAGCTGTATTGGGCCTGGCGTTTTTCTTCTCAACCTATGATCAAGCTAGCAGCTAGCAGCTAATGGCTAGCAGCTAATGGCTAGCTAGCTTACAACCAACACCGGTATTCTTAACTGATGCCGAACTTTGTCTACTGTTTCTCCGTACAAATAATCCATTATGCCAGTGTGAAAATGAGCGCCCATTACCAGCATATCGGCGTTTGCTTCTTGTACAATTCGTACGATTTCTTTCGTTCGGTGCTTGTAACCCAATATTCCTTCAACTATAAATCCCTTGTTTTGCAACTGCTCTACATATGACTCTAAATGCTGCCTGTCTTTACGCGTTTCAAAATCATCTGAATTAGCACCAAATGCTCTCGCAGAAGGGCTCTCTACAATATGCAGCAACAAGAACTTTGTATTTTGATTTCCTTGTGATAATGCATTTGCAATAAGGTTTTCATCGTTTTTACTAAAGTCGAGTGCTACCGCAATACAGTTTAACTCAGGGATAGTAAATTTTTGCAAAACTCCGGCATCCTTGTGCACTCTTGCAGTTTCGATCTTCTTGCGTTTTTTTATTAGCGGTAAAACCGTCATCAAAATAAACAGGATGATGAAGAAAATAACTGCAACAATTATCAAGATCAACCAAAGCACATTTATCTCAGTAGTAAACGCTGAACTAATTTCATTTACAACCATTCTCACATTTAAGTAAACCAATACCGAAGCAATCACCCATGCAAGAATTTTGATTGGCCATTTGATAACAAAGTCGCCCATTGTCTCTTTGTCACTTACAAAGTGAATTAATGGAATAACGGCGAATCCTAACTGCACACTTAAAACTACCTGGCTTAAAATCAGCAACCGGTCAATTCGCTCTTCACCAAAATATAGGATACAGAAAAAGGCCGGAATAATGGCGAGTAAACGAGTGATCAATCTTCTTATCATTGGATTGATACGAAGATTAAGATAACCTTCCATAACAATCTGGCCGGCAAGAGTGCCTGTTATTGTTGAGCTTTGCCCGGCAGCAATCAAAGCAATTGCGAATAAAGCAGGAGCAACCGCGTTACCTAATAATGGAGCGAGCATTCGGTGGGCTTCCTTTAACTCTGCTATGTGCGTATTTCCCGATGCGTAAAAGACAGAGGCAGCAAGAATAAGGATTGCAGCATTTACAAAAAAAGCAGCATTAAGGGCAATTGTGCTATCAATCCTGTTATATCGCAGTGCCTGTTTAATGGCAGGTTTCGAATTGCCGATCTTCCTCGTTTGAACGAGCGCCGAATGCAGGTATAAATTGTGAGGCATTACAGTAGCACCTATTATTCCTATTGCAATGTACAGTGCGTCACTACTGGGAATAGATGGAATGAAACCTTTTATGACCTCTCCAAGTTGTGGCTTTGCAAAGATCATTTGCACTAAAAACGACAAGCCTATAATTGCGACCAATGTAATAATGAAGCCTTCCATTTTGCGCATTCCAAGTCTTTGGAGATAGAACAAAAGGAAAGTGTCGAGAACGGTGATCGATACACCCCAGATGAGAGGAAGGCCGGTAAGTAATTGAATACCTATTGCCATTCCCAGCACTTCCGCAAGATCACATGCTGCTATTGCCAGCTCTGCAAGAATATATAATGCAAAGTTTACTAAAGGGGGATATACCTCGCGGTTGGCCTGGGCCAAATCCATCCGGCGTACAATTCCTAAACGTGCACTTAGCCCTTGAAGTAAAAGTGCCATCAGGTTACTCATCAGCAAAACCCAGATCAAAGAATAACCAAAACGGGCACCTCCTGCAAGATCGGTTGCCCAATTTCCCGGGTCCATATAACCCACGCTAACCAGGTATGCCGGACCGAGGTAAGCCAACATCCTCTTCCAGCCTTTTTGCTTCTTTGTTACATCTATGCTACCATGAACTTCACTTAGAGATGCTTCCGACAGTTGTTGCCCCATACAGTGGTTTTAGAAATAAAGTTTGTGCCAATTGCTGGCTGATCGAAAATGGAGGAAAATCTCTGACCTTAATCTCAAGAGAATTATCGAAAGTGAATTTTTTCAGAACGGCAAGAACTGTTCCTATGCCTATGTTTTTATGCTTTAGCAATTCGAGTAATTCGGTCGACTGGCTACCTACCGCACTCACTTCTGCTTCACAATTCAATTGCAGGTCTATCAGGTTAACCTGCTTTCGCAGTTCCATCCTGCCATTAATATCAGGAATGGGATCGCCGTGGGGATCAAATTTAGGATGGCTTAAATAGTTGTCCAGCTTTTCTACCAGTTGAGGACTGCTTATATGTTCGAGTTCTTCTGCTATCTCGTGCACCTCGTCCCAACCGAACTCAAGTTCGTGAACCAAAAAATACTCCCATAAACGATGTTTTCTTACAATACCAAGGGCTACCCTGGTTCCTTCATCGCTTAATGAAAAACCTTTGTAACGTTCGTAATTGAGTAATTTCTTTGCCTTAAGCTTCTTCAACATGTCGGTTACAGAAGCTGGCTTTGTTTGAAGTTCAGAGGCTAAATCATTTGTACTTACCACCTCTCCCTGCTGTTGAAGGTGATAAATTGACTTTATATAATTTTCTTCACTTTCTGTAAAAGACATAGATAAAAATAAAATTTAGACAAATCTAAAGATTAATTTTTCAAATTCTAACTTCTGGTTTTATTAATTTGATTTTTCTCCACAAATGATTAATGACTAATTTTATTTTTTCTTAAAAACTTCTACATGAGGAAATATCTGGCTTTGGCGATTATACTAATATCACTGTTGGCGGCCTGTAAGGATAAGAAAAAACTATCGGGAGAGCAGGCAGTTGAAGCGGATGAATTTTTTAATGCTTACGACGATTTAAAGTTGCCTTTCAATGTTTCCGATTCCAACCTTAGGCGGGTTGGTGATACTAACACGATTAGTTACAAGATCTTTACTCAATTTGTAAATGACACTATTTTCAACACTCCCTTCGGAAAGGATAGAAAATTTGTAATTCATCCTGTAGGCAAATTCGGCGAAAAAGGGAAAGAGACTTACTTCACTACACTTGTTACGTCAAAAAATAATGCTGCCGTTTATCTATCAGTTTTCGACAGTAATCAATTTAAAGCAAGCATGCCTTTAGTCGTTAGCAATGATGATGAAAAGGTGACAACCGCAACGATTGATAAAAAGCTTTCGATTACAATCAATAAAGAATGGACAATTAAAGATGATATTTTTTATAACAGGATGATTTATGCTTACAATAATGTAGGCATATTTACCACCGTGCTTTCTGAAACCAATGAAGACCGGAGGGCTGAAAAAATAGTCGCGAATCCTTTAGACACCTTTCCTAAAAAATATAAGTACAGTGGTGATTATACAAAAGGCAGCAAAAACATCGTATCTATCAGGGATGGCAAAAACCCGGACGAGTACCTTTTCTTTGTTTATTTCGAAAACGGAAATCAGGAAGAACCCTGCGCCGGAGAACTTAGAGGTACTATGAAAATGATCTCAGAAAAGGCAGGTGTATACCAGGGCGAAGGAGATCCTTGTAAACTTGGATTTACTTTTAGTTCAGCTGGCATAACGGTAAAAGAAACCGGCAGTTGTGGTAACTACCGTGGTATAAAATGTTTCTTCAACGATACCTATACCAAAAAGAAAGAAACAAAAGCTGTTACCAAAAAGAAATAATAGAGTTTGTCTTTTCTAAAATAGCCTTCCAATAATCTTAAAAGCAACTTTTAAGCTAAAAGTAAAATCTAGTTAACTATTAAAACTAATTAACTAAAATCATCGTTTCTTTCTACGCCGTTCCAGGCGCCAAAAACCCCGTTAAAATATTTCCTTTTATATTGCACCCTTTTTAAGCACAAAATCATTATGAACTTTAGAAATTATTCTGTTCCATACACGGTTGATGATCGCTATTCAAAACGTGTTGCTTACTTCTCTATGGAATTCGCAATTCATCAGCCTTTAAAAATATATAGTGGTGGTCTTGGTTTTTTGGCAGGATCGCATTTACGCAGTGCATACGAATTACGTCAAAATCTTATAGGTGTAGGAATACTTTGGAAATACGGTTATTATGACCAGGCCCGTAACCAGGACCAAAGTCTGCAGATCACCTGGATGGAAAAAATTTATAGTTATCTTGAAGATACAGGAATTAAATACCAAATCTTAATTCACGATTCACCTGTTTGGGTTAAGGCATTTTACCTTCCACCAACAGTTTTCAATAGTGCTCCCTTATTTTTATTATCAACTGACCTTCCTGAGAACGACTATATCTCTCAGACCATTTGTCACAGGCTGTACGACGCAAACGTTTCTACAAAGCTTGCACAGTTTATCCTGTTAGGAGTTGGTGGTGCAAAGCTCATCGACGAATTAAATTACAGCCCCGATAAGTACCATTTGAATGAAGCACACGGCGTATCGGCAGCTTACTACCTTTACAATAAATTCAAAAGTTTCGACAAGGTAAGAGAACATTTGGTGTTCACCACCCATACCCCGGAAGAAGCAGGTAATGAAAAACACGATATTTACCTGTGTCACAGCATGAGCTATTTCTGTGGCCTTAGCCTTGAGGAAGTAAGAAAGGTTACCGGCATTGAAGGCGATTTGTTTAATCACTCTCTTGCAGCTCTGCGTTTTGCTAAAATTGCAAATGGTGTGTCTCAACTACATGGTCATGTAAGCCGCGAAATGTGGAAGAGCTTCGAAAATATTTGCCCTATCGTATCTATAACCAATGCCCAGAACTACCGCTATTGGGCCGATAAGCAGTTATACAATTACATGGAACAAGGCAACGATGTACTTTTTGATGATAGAAAAAAACACCTGAAAAAAAGATCATTCGACATTGTTGCTGACCAGACAGGAAAGGTATTCGATCCAAACGTACTGACCATTGTTTGGGCTCGTCGTTTCGCTGGTTACAAACGCGCCGAATTGATAACAAGGGATATGGATCGCTTTAGGAAACTAATGGCTAATACCAAATACCCTGTTCAGATTATCTGGGCTGGTAAACCATACCCTCTTGATTATCCGGCTATATCTGATTTTAATCACCTGATACATTTAAGCAAAGAGTTTAAAAACGTGGCAGTATTGATAGGCTACGAACTTGCATTAAGCAAGCGTCTCAAGCAGGCAGCTGATATTTGGTTAAATAATCCAAGAGTACCGAGAGAAGCATCAGGAACGAGTGGTATGACTGCTTGTATGAATGGTGCAGTCAATTTCAGCACCAACGATGGATGGATCCCGGAATTCATTAACCATGGAAACAATGGCTTTGTCGTTCCTCAGGCTGATTATGAAAATCTTCGCATACAGGAGCAGGATGAACACGATCTGAATCACTTGTATAAAATTCTTGAAAATGAAATTCTTCCTGTTTATTATGACAAGCCTGACACCTGGAGACAAATTACTAAGAATGGCATGCGGGATGTGCAGTTCCAATTTGAAAGTAACCGGATGGCCGATGAATACTATGAGATGATCTACAATTATTAGTAGTCAAATACAATGTTTTTTTAGGTTCAGCGAAAAGCTGAACCTTTTTTATTTTAAGGAAATTTCTGAAAGAAGGAGATAAAAAGCGCTTTCTATTTTAGGTTCCCGACCTCTGATCCCTGGTGATACTTTTGTTGCGTCGCACTCTTGTACATTTCTGCTTCATGCGGCATTTTATCAGCAGATATTTAGAAACTATTTGCAGAAAACGAGCCTCGGATGATCGTCATTTTTGAGGTAAAAACAAAAAAGGGCCAGGATAGAAATCCAGCCCCGTTTTAATCCAATATTCTATGAAAAACCACTTATATAGATGATGAAGGGAAAGGTTTAGTTGCAACAAGATTTGAAATAATTATTTTATTAGTTGTTGTAAATGAATGCGTTGAAGCAAGTGTAGTGGAGATGGGATGGCTAAAAAACAAAAAAGGGCCAGGATAGAAATCCAGCCCCGTTTTTAATCCAATATTCTATGAAAAACCACTTATATAGAAGGTATACCGGAAGCTTTAGTTGCAAGTTCAAAATGATAAACTGAAGAAATAATTTGAGCCGGCAATTCATCATGTTTTTTAAGAAAAAAAGCAGCACAACCATGCGGACTAATTGTTGTTATTACATGGTAAATAGTGACAGTTGTATTGAACAAAAAAGCATAATTGTTCATTTAAGTTTAAAATGTAAGACAGAGGTTTAACCTCTCTACTTGAAAAAGATTGAATGTACTTTTACTAAAATGTTTTGAATGACTAATAAAATTTTAATAGTTGTCAGCGGAGCAAGCGGAGCTATTTATCCAAAACTTTTGATTGATAAACTATTAAGAATAAATGATCAGTGGGAAGAACTAAGTGTTGTAATGAGCACTAATGCAAAAGAAATATGGCGAAGTGAATTGGGTAATGAAGACTATAAAGATTTACCAGTTAAGTTTTACGAGAAAAACGACTTTAATGCACCATTTGCTTCGGGCTCTGCTAAATACAACATTATGATAGTTTCGCCTTGTAGCATGGGCACGCTTGCAAGAATAGCTTCAGGAATCAGCAACGACCTGGTAACACGAGCGGCAGATGTTATTTTAAAAGAAAGAAGAAGACTTGTATTAATGCTTCGCGAAACACCTTATAGTCTTATACACATTAAGAATATGGAAGCCGTAACGGTTGCTGGCGGCATCATCTGTCCTGCAACACCATCATTTTACAGTAAGCCTGCAACAATTGAAGAAGTGGCAATGACCGTAGTTGACAGACTAATTGATCTTGCGGGATTAAATATTTCGACTTTTAGATGGGGAAACTGAAAATTGTCAATTGAATACTGAGTATTGATTATTAAGTATTGAGTATTGACAATTAAGAATTAAGAAATGCTCAATATTCAACGTTCAATGCTCAATGAGGGCTAAAACAAACCAAATAGTTCCGCGTCTACCTTATTAATAATCTCCCCCATATCTTCTACCCTTTCGGCAAATTTGTTTTGGTCGACGTTGATGATTAACAAAGGGCCTTCACGGTAACTCTCAATCCACTTGTTATAGTATTCATTCAGCTTCTTCAGGTAATCAAGTCGTATGTTTTCCTCGTACTCCCTGCCCCGTTTTTGTATCTGACCTACAAGTGTCGGCACCGAAGCCTGCAGGTAAATCAACAAATCGGGAGGCTTTACCATTGACTTCAGTGTTTGAAAAAACTGGTAATAATTATCAAAGTCGCGCTTGCTCATCAGCCCCATGTCGTGCAGGTTAGGAGCAAAAATGTTTGCATCCTCATATATCGTCCGGTCTTGTATAATTGTTTCTGATCCCCGTTCAATCTCCAGCAACTGGTTCAGGCGGCTGTTCAAAAAATAGATCTGCAGGTTAAAACTCCAGCGTGGCATCTCCTCATAAAAGTCATTCAGGTATGGATTGTTTTCTACATCTTCAAACTGTGGAATCCATTTATAATGTTTACTTAGTGCTTCTGTAAGTGTGGTTTTACCCGCACCGATATTACCTGCTACAGCTATATGTTTCGGTTTTGTTGCTTTTGACATGAAATTAATTGCCGGTGTTTGTAAAGTAAGGTGACTAAAGTAACCAATTTTATGATAAGGCTTACATTAAAAGTAGGTAAGACCCATACATTCACGAACTATTTCCATGGTTGCTTTTGCGCTGTTACGTGCCTTTTCCGCCCCCGTTTCCATAATTTGTTTAAGGTAATTTTCGTTGCCTAAAATTCCTTCCACCTTTGCCCGTATAGGAGCGATAAAGCTAACCATGTCTTCAGCCAATTGCTTCTTCATATCGCCATACCTGATATTGCAATTGTTATAATCGCTTTCAAATTTGTCAATCACCGGCCGCGCTGATACCAATCGCATCAGTAGAAAAATGTTCTCAATGTAATCTGGCTTTGTTGCATTTGGTTCTGCAGGACCGTTGTCCGTTTTTGCCTTCATCACTTTTTTCCTAATCAAATCATCACTGTCAGCCAGGTATAATGTAGCCATTTGATTCTCGCTCTTGCTCATCTTTCCCGTACCATCGAGGCTCGGCACTTTTATCAATTCATCATTGTAATTAAAAGCCATCGGCTCAGGAAATACATTGCCGTAACGATGATTGAAACGGTTAGCGAAGTTTCTTGCCATTTCAAGATGTTGCTCCTGGTCCTTTCCCACAGGAACCAAAGATGCCCGGTGCAAAATAATATCAGCAGCCTGTAATACAGGGTAAGTCAGCAAACCAGCATTTACATTGTTAGGCTGTAAACGAACTTTGTCTTTAAACGTAACGGTCTTTTCAAGTTCACCTTTATAGGCCAACATGTTCAAATACAGGTAAAGCTCAGAGGTTTCATAAATGTGGCTCTGGCAATAAAAAGCTGCTTTTTCAGGATCCAGTCCACATGCAATATTTTCTGCCAATACCCGATGTACATTCGATTTAAGCTCTTTTGTATCAGGATGTGTGGTTAGCGAGTGCAGGTCAGCAACCATAAAGAAACACTCAAATTCATCCTGCATCCGCACGTAATTGCGAATAGCCCCGAAATAATTGCCGAGGTGCAAATACCCTGTGGGTCTTATCCCACTCATTACAATTGGTTTCTTCGCTTCCATAAACGGCGAAGATAAGGAATGGGATATAGTTTGAAAATGGAACAATTTGAAAATGGAGTAATTCAACAATTAAACAGTTTTCAAGCTAGACAATTCAACAATGCAGTAATTAACGTTTAGATTTTTTTTGTCCGCGCAGTTGTAGTACTATTTTTCACCGTTGCGTCGCACACTTGTACTTTCAAATATTCTTTCAGCAAATAAATCCCCAACTTTAATACTCATACCGCCGGTGTACAAGTAAACTGGCTTTGGCACTGCCTATGCAACCAATCAATCACTGAAAGGTCTTAATATTGTACACATTTTTCTTCTAAAGTGGGATTGATTAAATAGTTACAGATTAAAAAAAATAGGAATGGTAAAGCTGGAATATTTTTCAAAAGAAGATTTTAAGCAGTTAATAGAATGGATGAATAGCGAACATTTGATAACTAACTGGGCTGGCTCCTTGTTCAAATATCCATTGACTGAAGATAGCCTCGACTGGTATATCGAGGATACAAACAATCTTGATAAATCAGATGCTTTTGTATATAAAGCGGTCGATACTAAAACCGGAAATACGGTAGGCCATATTTCTCTTGGAAGCGTAAGTGAAAAAAACAGGGCTGCAAGAATAAGCCGGGTGCTGGTGGGAAATACAGCAGAACGAGGCAAAGGATATTGTACAGGAATGATCAATGCAATATTGAAAATAGGTTTTGAAGATTTGAAATTACATAGGATAAGCCTGGGCGTCTATGATTTTAATAAATCGGCAATTCGGTGTTATGAAAAGTGTGGCTTTGTAAAAGAGGGCGTTATGAGAGACGTTTTAAGATATGAAGACGGCACCTACTGGAGCCTGATAGAAATGGGAATACTCGAAGATGAATGGCGTCAATTACACAAAAAGAAAAAAAAGCAAACTGTTTCTGATTGTAACGATTGCTAAAACCCGGTTTTCTATTTTTAAAAAATTATTACCCCACGCTGTTTTGTTATTATAAGCTTTTTTTAAAAAAAAAGTCAAAAGTAATAGCTAAAAGTACAAGTGTGCGACGCAACGATTTCTCCATGAAAAACATTCGCCGGGCTAACAAAAAAAGAAATGATACATGTTACCGTTATTAATATCCCGCTTTCTCTAAAATCATAAATAATCCTTTAATCGTGGTTCTAACTATCTTTACGCCTATTAAAAGTATGAACTGCTATGCTGAAAATTGGTGTATTCGGAACCGGACATTTAGGGAAATTTCATTTAAATAACTGGAAGGAAATCGAAGGTGTGAAACTGGTTGGTTTTTATGAACCGGTAGAGGAGACAGCGAAAGAAGTTATTGAAAAATATGGACTTAAAAGATATACAGACGTTAACAAATTAATAGATGCGTGTGATGCTGTAGATATCGTTGCCCCTACTAATCATCATTTTTACCTCTGTGAAAAGGCTATTCGTAAAGGCAAACATGTTTTTGTAGAAAAGCCATTAGCTCACACAATAGAAGAGGGACGGTTGCTTGTAAACATGGCCCGTGAAGCCAATATAAAAATGCAGGTAGGACATGTCGAACGTTTTAACCCTGCCTTCCTCGCTCTTAAGGATATCAAGCTCAATCCGATGTTTATAGAGGTTCATCGCCTTGCACAATTTAATCCACGTGGTACTGAAGTAAGTGTTATCCTCGATTTGATGATTCATGACATCGATATTATTTTAAACATTGTACAAAGTGATGTAAAAAACATACTTGCAAGCGGTGTAGCTGTTATGACTGATACTCCTGACATTGCAAACGTGCGAATGGAATTTAACAACGGTTGTGTTGCCAACTTAACCAGCAGCCGTATCAGCATGAAGAAAATGCGCAAAATGCGGATGTTTCAAAAAGACAGTTACATAGGTATCGACTTTCTCGATAAGAAGACAGAAGTGATTAAACTAAAGCAACCTGAAGATGCAAATGCGTTTGCTTTTGATATAGAAACACCGACCGGCAAGAAAACTATCGCTGTTGCCAACCCCCCTGTAAAAGATACAAATGCCATAAAGCTTGAACTCGAATCATTTGTTGACTCCATAGTAAATAATAAACCAACTGCAGTAAGTGAAATTGATGGTTTTCTTGCAATGGAAGTCGCTCATCAAATCCTGGACAAAATAAGCCACAACCGAAATCTGAGGTAACGGCATTGCCCAATGAAAAAATACAAACCTGTAAAAATTTATTGGTACGTCTTATCTGACCTTGCTGCTTCTACAGTTGCATGGTGGATTTTTACCTGGTACCGAAGAAACCTTTTGCACGAGGCGCATACCGGTCTTCTCGAAATGACTAATGATCCTTTTTTCAACATATCAGTTATAGTCATTCCGATAATTTGGGCGAGCTTTTTTCTACTTACCGGCTTCTATAAAGAAGCTTTATATAAAAGGTCGAGGTTAACAGAACTAACATCAACTTTTATTGCTTGCCTTATTGGCTGCCTTCTTATTTTCTTCAGCATCATCTTAAATGACCATGCTCCTTCCTATACCTACTTTTACAAAACCTTCTTCTTATTTTTTTCGCTCCAATTTGCTCTTACCGTAACTGGCAGGCTGATCATATTAGACATCGTGAAGTCGCACCTTGCCGCTGGTAAAATAAAAGTCAATACATTATTGGTGGGGAATGGGGCAAATGCTGTGAAGGTGGTTCGGGAACTTCAAAAAGGCATTCCATCTGAAACATATTTTTTTATCGGCTACATAAATACAAGTACAACGAAAAGTAACTTAAGCAGGTTAATTACTTCCTTAGGATCTGTAGAAAATCTTGAAACGATCATAAAAAAGCATTCTATCCAACAGGTAATCATCGCGCTGGAAAAACAGGAAAATTTTCTAGCAGAAGACCTTCTACAACGGCTAACTGAAGCTGACGTAGAAATAAAACTATACCCAAATACGTTGGATATACTAACAGGTTCAGTAAAAACCGGCAATGTTATGGGAGCTTTACTTATCGACATCAATACTGCTTTAATGCCGGACTGGCAACAAAACATAAAGCGGTTAATGGACATCATAATCTCTGTAGTTGCTATGTTGCTTTTAAGTCCTTTCCTCATTTTGATAGCAATTAGAACCAAGCTGTCATCTGAAGGATCAGTGTTTTTTCTGCAAGAACGCATTGGTTATAAAGGCAGGCCTTTTACGATCTATAAGTTTAGAAGCATGTATGCAAACGCCGAAGAAAATGGACCAGCGTTATCGTCGGAGTATGATCAGAGAATTACACCCTGGGGAAGATTTATGCGTAAATGGCGGATGGATGAACTACCGCAGTTATACAACATTCTTACCGGCGAAATGAGCTTAGTTGGACCCAGACCTGAAAGACAATTTTACATTAATCAGATAGTGGCAATAAATCCCTATTACAAATATCTTTTGAGGGTTAAGCCTGGATTGACATCGTGGGGCATGGTCCAATTTGGCTATGCATCGACTGTTGAAGAAATGATAGAAAGAATGCAATATGATCTTGTTTATATTGAAAACGTTTCTCTGTTGCTCGATTTCAAAATTATGGTGTATACTTTATGGATAATTTTAAGCGGAAAGGGCAAATAGAGGAAAATCGTAAGTCGTGAGTCGCGAGACGTAAGTGGTGGTTCGTGAATCGCGAGTCGAAAATCGCAAGTGGAGCACCACGGTCGCAAGCAGCGATCACCAAATTCGACTAGCGATTTCCGATTTCAACTAGCGATTTCCGACTTCAACTAGCGATTTCCGTGAGTCGTGAGACGTAAGTGGTGGTTCGAGAATCGCGAGTCGAAAATCGCAAGTGGAGCACCACGGTCGCAACCGCGATCACCAAATTCAACTAGCGATTTCCGATTTCAACTAGCGACTTGCGATTTCAACCAGCGATTTCCGAATTCACTCGCGATTTCCGACTTCACTCGCGACTAGCGATTTCAACCAGCGATTTCCGACTTCAACCAGCGATTTCCGACTTCACTCGCGACTTGCGATTTCAACTAGGGATTTCCGATTTCCCCAAATAAACTATCTTCAATTCCTAATCAAACATTCGTTGAAAAAATCAA
>JAOQAJ010000054.1 GCA_025963675.1 Segetibacter sp. | reverse complement strand
CTTTTACAAAAAGTGAAAATAACAAATAAGCTCTCTGCCAAACTGGCATTTTCCTTTAATTATCCTATTTTTGCCGCCTAATTTTTAGTTTAATGGAAACCCTTGAATTAACTGGTAAAGTGCACGATGAAATACGTCAGGGAGAGGCCTTTGCACCATTTATAGTTGAACCAAATATTTATAAAAAGAAGTTTTATATAGAAAGTTACGGTTGCGCAATGAATTTTGCCGACAGCGAGATTGTTGCATCGATACTTAGTAACGAGGGTTTTGGCGCCACTAAGAATTTTGAAGAAGCAGACCTTGTGTTGGTAAATACCTGTTCAATAAGAGAGAAAGCAGAGGCAACCGTTAGAAAGAGATTGACCGAATTTAAAAAGGCTAAACTTGCTAAGCGTGGAATGCTTGTAGGCGTTCTCGGCTGTATGGCTGAAAGATTGAAGGGAAAGCTGCTGGAAGAAGAAAAACTGGTAGACCTGGTGATTGGACCTGATGCATACAGAACACTTCCGGCTTTAATTAAGGATGCAGAATCGGGACAAAAAGGAGTAAACGTTTTATTGAGCCGCGAAGAAACTTATGGCGACATCTCTCCTATCCGTTTAGACAGCAACGGCGTTACTTCATTTGTCAGCATAATGCGTGGGTGCAACAATATGTGCAGCTTTTGTGTGGTTCCCTTTACACGTGGCCGAGAGCGCAGTCGCGATGCTTTCAGCATTATAAACGAATGCCAGGAATTGTTTGATAACGGCTATCGTGAAGTTACCCTGCTAGGTCAGAACGTCGACAGTTACTACTGGGTTGACGAAGAAAAAGACATCATTGTAACCTTTGCTAAACTGCTTGAAATGGTTGCTAATGTTAGTCCATTACTTCGGGTACGTTTCAGCACTTCACATCCCAAGGATATTACAGATGAAGTTTTGTACACGATGGCCAAATACGAAAATATCTGTAAGTACATTCACCTGCCGGTTCAAAGTGGCAATACCAGGGTTTTGCAATTGATGAACCGGACGTACACCCGTGAATGGTACATGGCAAAAGTGGACCGTATAAAAGAAATAATGCCGGAGTGCGGCATAACTGCAGATATTATTGCAGGTTTTTGTACAGAAACAGAAGAGGAGCACCAGGATACGCTTTCAATAATGGAATACAGTAAATACGACATGAGCTACATGTTCTTTTACAGTGAAAGACCGGGTACACTTGCTGCCCGACGCTTTACCGACGACGTACCACTGCAGGTAAAAAAGAGAAGACTGGATGAAATTGTAAAACTTCAGAATAAGTTATCGCAGAAGAGCTATCTGGGCGACATTGGTAAGACTTTTAAGGTATTAATCGAGGGTAACTCTAAGAAAAGTGAAAATGACTGGGCAGGAAAAACGAGTCAGAATAAAGTCGTCGTATTTCCGAAAAGAGACTACAATCTGAACAAGGGTGATTATGTAAATGTAAAAGTAAATAGTTCTACAGGAGCGACATTGTTGGCAGACATAGTTGAATGAAAATCAGGAATTATAAAAGGCGGAAAAGGTTGCCAAGAGATATGCAGATGAACGAAATGCGACGCAAGCATGTTCAATTCGAAAACTGAAGCTTGTCTCATGAAACAAAATAGTGTGATCAGATTATATAAAAAATATGGCTCCCATTATTGAGGAAAATAAAGACAAAATAATTTCAGCGTGTGACAGAACAACATGGGGAAAATAACATTAAGTATACTTCTCCGGTAATCTCCTAATACAGGATGCAGTACTGAGAAGACTATCAATTATTGGCGAAGCGATTTGGAAGCATCAAAAATGAACCGTCGCTTTGAGATTACCGACTTTAAGAAAATAATTTCATTCAGGAATATCCCTTATTCATGATTATGATAAGGTAGAATTACCGGCAATTTGGCTGGTTGTAACCAAAAATCTACCAATACTTAAGGAAGAAACTGAATTTATATTAAACGAACATAATGGATCTTCAATCAATTAAAAACAGGTTTGGAATTATAGGAAATAGTGCGGCTTTAAATCATGCTTTGAATGTCGCAGTACAAGTGGCGGCTACAGATTTAAGCGTACTGATTGTAGGGGAAAGCGGTGTGGGTAAAGAAGCGTTTTCGCACATTATTCATGCCTTATCATCAAGAAAACACAATTCTTTTATAGCAGTTAACTGCGGCGCGATACCGGAGGGAACGATCGACTCTGAATTATTTGGCCACGAAAAAGGATCTTTTACAGGTGCAGTTGACAGCCGCAAAGGTTACTTTGAAACCGTAAGCGGCGGAACTATTTTTCTGGATGAGATCGGTGAAATGCCCATTGGTACCCAGGCAAGACTGCTGCGTGTATTAGAGACCGGTGAAATTATCAGGGTAGGTTCATCTAAAGTGCAAAAGACTGATGTAAGGGTGATTGCTGCAACCAACCGCGAGTTGCTTGAGTTTACCCAAACAGGCAAATTCAGGGAAGATTTGTATTACAGGCTTAGTACCGTTCCGATTAGGGTGCCTGCGCTAAGAGACCGCCAGGAAGACATTATACTGTTGTTCAGAAAATTTGTAATTGATTTTGCAGAAAAGTATAAGACGACCCCTGTGCAACTTGACGACGAGGCTAAAAACATGTTAATTAACTACCCATGGAAGGGTAATGTGCGGGAGTTGAAGAACATTGCAGAACAGATCTCGGTGTTGACAACAGAAAAACTGATATCCGGGAAACAACTAAGACAATTCTTGCCCGAATCTAACGTAAACCGTTTGCCTGTTTTAGCGAGCAGTGCCAACGGGACCAGTTCAGGTCACGAGTTTGCTAACGAGCGTGAAATTCTTTACAAGCTTTTCTTTGATATGAAGAAGGATGTAACAGAGCTGAAGAAGATGTTTTTGGAAATCCTGCAAAACCCTTCGTCATCTCATGCCGCTGTTGCTTTTGCCAGAGAATCTTTGCTTGGAGATTATAGTCCTGTTTCTAGCCATGAGTACCAGCAGCAACATCAACACCAGCCGCCGGCAATTCAACCTAACGTAATCAATCATCCTCAACCAGTGATTTTTGATGACATTCACCACCATGAAGAAGTGGAAGAATCGCTGAACATAATGGACAAAGAAAAGGAACTGATTATTAAAGCACTAAAAAAGCATAAAGGCAAAAGAAAAGATGCAGCAAGTGACCTTGGAATAAGTGAAAGAACACTCTATCGCAAGTTGAAAGAGTATGATATTGATGAGTGATAGTTTGGGTTTTAAGTTTTGAATTTGAAGTTTATTGTTTTGCGAATCATAGTTTTTGTCTTGTGCCACTCTTGTACAAGCTGTTGTGCATGCGTGAATAAATTTTTGTTTTGCATTTAATAGTTTTATGAAAAAAGAAAAGCATACACCCGATAAAGAAGACAGAAGGCAAATGGTTGAAAGGAAACTCTCCGCTTCAAACCTTACCTTCTTACTACTCACTAGCTGCATCTTCCTACTATCTTCCTGCCATGTATACTCGTTTAAAGATGTAAGCATTCCACCTGAAGTGAAAACGGTAAAAATCGGGATGATCGAAAACAAGGCACGGTATGTTGATCCACAACTTGCACCGCAGCTGAGAAGTAGAGTAGAACAAAAAATAACAGGTCAGACAAGACTTACCAGAACGAATAATGACGATGCGCATTATCAAATCAGCGGCTACATCTCAGAAAATATTATTACTACAGCCGGCATATCCTCACAACAAGCGGCAACAAACAGGCTTACGATTGGTGTACACATTACGTTTCGAAATACATTAACCGGCAAAACGGAAGAATACGACGTAAGTAGAAACTTTGATTTTTCTGCCAATCTTACCCGTCAACAAGCAGAGACTCAGTTACGTGATGAAATCCTGAGAAATTTAAGCGATGAAATCTTCAACCGCATTTTTTCCAATTGGTAGGTAATTGTACTTTCACCGAATGAACCAGTCTACCGAAAAAGTTTTATCATATCTTACCGGTAATGGAAATCTCGATGCTGTTTCAGTTGACGAACTACAAAAACTGGCAGCAGAAAATCCGTATTTTCCAGTTACACATTTTTTATTGGCAAAAAAGCTGAAAGCTGAAAAAGCATCCGAATACTCTCAACAGGGTCAAAAAGCTTCATTATACTTTTCGAATCCTCATTGGTTGCAATACCAATTATCAGAAGACAAATTTGACGACGAGCCTCTTGAATTGGTGCCACCCATTTTAGCGTCGAAGGAAAATGAAGCATCTATTTTTCCAGGCAACTTAGATACAGAAGATAAGAACAAATTTTCCAACGCAGCTTTTTCAAATAACGTTACTTCTATCACTTCTTCGTCAGGGGATATTGAGGTGGAACAGACAGAAACAAATTCGTTAGAATTAGAAAATACTGCTGAAAACATAGCCCCACCTCTAATTACTACACCGGCAGAAAGCGAACATCCACAATCAGCCGGTGTTGCACAGGCCGAGGAAGAGATGGCTGCGCTTACAAGAGATACAAATGAAGAAACCCAGCACTTTATAGATCATCTTGATAGTTCCAACACTACACCAAATACCATTGAAACTACCTTACCAGACAATCTATCTGCCGCTGCCGAAACAGAAGTTGTCGAGCTTGAAGAAGATATGGACGTTGTAACACATGGTACAAATACTGAAACACAGACGTTTTTAGAAGAAACCGAACATTTAAACGGAGAAAGTGGCCAAACCGTCGAGGATGATGAGCATGATATAATGTTCCGGAACATTAAGGCTATG
>JAOQAJ010000022.1 GCA_025963675.1 Segetibacter sp. | reverse complement strand
AGTAACCAAGGCTGTGGTTGAACAAATGCAGCAAGTAAGTTATGTTACCCCCAGCTGTGTTACTAAAGTGCGTGGAGATTTAGGTAAAAAGCTGGCAGAGATTTGTCCTGGAGATCTGAACAAGGCTTTTTTCACTTTATGTGGTGCGACCTCTATCGAGAACGGAATTAAGTTGGCCCGCATGTCTACCGGCCGCCATAAGATTTTGACCCGTTATCAATCGTATCACGGATCATCCTATGGAGCGATGACAGCAAGCGGCGACCCTCGTAAGCTTCCAATGGATTCTCAACAATCTCCAAACTTTGTTCATTTTGATCTGCCTTACAAATATCGGTGGGAATATGGTGAGGAGAACTTATTAAAAGAGGCAGTGGACCAATTGGAGCGTATTGTATCTTATGAAGGACCGGCAAATATTGCTGCAATATTGTTGGAAGGAGAATCCGGAACATCTGGCTGCTTAAAGTACCCTGTTGGTTATTTAAAGGCTGTCAGGGAAATCTGCAACAAACATGGCATTTTGCTAATCATCGATGAGGTGATGAGTGGCTTCGGCCGTACCGGCAAGTGGTTTGGTTTCGAAAACCATGGTATTGTTCCCGATATGATTGCTATGGCTAAGGGACTTACCTGTGGTTACCTTCCTTTTGGTTGCCTCATGGTTAGCGATAAAGTTTCTGCTAAGTATGATGATAACATTCTCGCGTTAGGTCTCACCTACTCTGCCCACCCAATTTCGTGCGCAGCAGCCCTTGAGGTTCTTAAGATTTATGAAGATGATAATCTTTTTGAAAACGCGAGAAAAATGGGTGACTATTTGAATCTGCGGATGGAAGAGATGAAGGCAAAACATAAGTCGATTGGCGACTGGAGAAATACGGGCTTGCTGGGTTGTATGGAGTTGGTAAAAAACAGGCAAACAAAAGAGCCTTTTGCTCCATTCAATGCCCGACCTGAAGAAATGGTTGTAATGAATAAGGTTGCTGCAAAAATCAGGGATCTGGGGATGTACACATTTGTTCGATGGGGTTTTATCTTCATTGCTCCGCCTTTGTGTGTCACAAAAGAGCAGATTGATGAAGGATTGGAGATAATATCGGAAGCGCTGAAGATTTCAGATGCGGAGATAGAACACGGATGACACGGATTAGAAGGATTTGCACTGATAAAAGGTATTTTATGAAGCATGAGGACTTAACAGATAAAATCATTAAAGCTTTTTACAAAGTTTTTTCTTACTTCCGGCTTCTTTCCAAAATTCCGCAATAGGCCCACTTCAATACCCAGATACAAAATCCGTTAATATCCGTTCTATCCGTGTCATCCGTGTTCTATTAAATAGCCGAATAAAGCACTACAAGTACAAGTGAGTGACACAACGATGCTGCCATAAAAAGCTGATGTTGGTAACATAAAAAACATCTTTGCATGAACGAAGCGACAAACAAAATAAATACTTCTCTTTACAGCGAAGACCTTGCTCCAATACCGCTCAACAAACGAACCTGGAATACCTGGAACTACGCCGCACTTTGGATTAGCATGAGTTTATGCATTCCAACTTACATGTTGGCAAGTAGTTTAATTGGCGGCGGTATGAACTGGTGGCAGGCGATCCTGACAATCTTCCTTGGCAACACCATCGTTCTTATTCCTATGATCTTAAATGGTCATGCGGGTGCAAAATATGGAATACCGTTTCCGGTTTTTGCCAGGGCCAGCTTTGGTGTGCGAGGCGCAAATATTCCGGCACTTTTACGGGCGATCGTAGCGTGTGGATGGTTTGGCATTCAGGCATGGATTGGTGGATACGCAGTGTACTTAATGATTCGCCTTTGGATCCCTGCCATAGATTCACTTCCTCAAATATTTCCTGCATCATGGACTTTGCAAACTGGTCCCGCTATCTGCTTCTTCCTGTTTTGGTTGTTAAATATGTTTGTCGTGTACCTTGGTGTCGAAAGCATTAAAAAGCTTCTGGTATTTAAGGCATTCTTCTTACCGGTCGCTGCATTGGCTCTTTTTTTCTGGGCGATTAGCGCGGGCAATGGGTTAGGACCAATATTAAATCAGCCGTCAAAGTTTGCTACCAATGCTGATTTTTGGCATTTTTTCTTGCCTGGCTTAACAGGGATGGTTGGTTTTTGGGCAACACTTTCGTTAAACATTCCCGACTTTACACGTTACGCCAAAAGTCAAAAAGCACAAATAAAAGGTCAGGTGATCGGTCTGCCCCCATCGATGACTTTGTTTTCATTTATTGGCGTAGTTGTCACTTCTGCTACTGTAATTATTTATGGCGAAACAATCTGGGATCCATTAGTATTAGCTGGTAAATTTCAAGGTAAGTTTTTAGTTAGCGTCGCCATGATAGCTGTCGCCATCTCTACGCTGGCTACAAATATTGCCGCCAACATTGTTAGTCCTGCCAATGACTTCGCCAACTTTGCACCTTCTAAAATTAACTTTCGAACAGGTGGACTTATCACAGGAATTATTGGCATTCTCATTTTTCCATGGAAATTGATCGCTGACCCAAATGGTTACATCTTTACATGGTTGGTTGGTTACTCAAGCTTACTTGGACCAATTGGTGGAATTATGATTGCCGATTATTATTTCATCCGAAAGCAAAAACTGGTTGTAAATGAATTATATGAAATGAAAGGAAGATATACATTTAACAACGGCTATAATTCAACTGCAATTATCGCATTGCTTTTAGGCATACTTCCCAACGTCCCCGGATTTTTAACAACCGTTGGGCTGTTAAATAAGGAGGCAGTCTGGCCATGGATATCTGGCATTTATAGTTATGCCTGGTTTGCAGGTTTCTTTGTTTCCGGCATAACCTATTATGCTCTTTCATGGTCCAAAAGAAATGTGACGCAAGAGGAATATGACGAAGTCAGTTTGGAAAGTTTGGAATTTAAAGTTTAAAATTTTTTGGTGACGAACAACTGAACTTTAGTCAACATTGTTGTGTCACTCACTTGTACTTGTATATGTTAGATGGGCAAGGAAATTAAACACGGACAGCACCGATTAGATAGATTTAAAGAATATCTGTGAATCTCTTAAATGCGTGTATCTGTGTTCCCAAATATTTATTATGACGACACTAATTAAAAACGGAAGAATAATAACTGCATCAGATGATTACGTTGCAGATATTTTAATCGAAAATGAAAAAATATCTGCGATAGGCAAAAATCTGCCAGATAATGTCGATTCAATTATCGACGCTACTGGTATGCTAATATTTCCGGGCGGCATAGATCCACATGTGCATTTAGAAATGCCTTTCATGGGAACATTCAGCAGCGACAGTTATGAGACCGGAACCAGAGCTGCTTTGCACGGTGGCACAACTACGGTTATCGATTTCATTCTTCAGAAGCAAGGAAATTCATTGAGAGCAGCTTTGGATGAATGGAGCGGACGAGCAACAGGTAACGCGGTTGGCGACTACAGTTTTCATATGGCTGTTACAGATTTCAACGATAGCACCAAAGCTGAGATTAAGGAAATGATTGACGAAGGCATAACGTCCTTCAAAACATTCATGGCTTACAAGGGAGCTTTGATGATTGATGACAGGCAGATGATTGGCTTAATGGAAGAAGTAAAGCTGCAAGGCGGAATGGTTACGGTGCATGCAACGAATGGCGACGTAATAGATTACCTCGTGCAGAAACATCGAAATGAAGGGAAGTTATCTCCGCTGTATCATTACCTATCTCAACCCGAAGTTACAGAAGCCGAGGCATCAGAACGTTTTGTCGATATGAGCAATTTTACCGAATGTCCTGGTTATATTGTTCATCTTACCTGCGAGGGCGCATTAAATGCTGTAAGAAATGCTACAAGAAGAAATCAAAAAGTTTTTGTTGAGACGTGCATCCAATATTTATTATTAGACGCCTCATTATACGAGCAGGATTTTGACGGAGCAAAATGGGTGATGTCGCCGCCATTGCGTGAAAAGAAAGATCAGTCAACACTGTGGGCGGGGATTAACCAGGGCCTCGTACAGGTGGTGGCCACAGACCATTGTCCTTTTAAATGGGAACAAAAGCTGATGGGCAAAGACGATTTTTCGAAAATACCAAATGGCCATCCTGCTATTGAGCATAGAATGGAATTATTATTTAGCGAAGGTGTTGCAAAAGGAAAGATCAGCCTAAGTAAATACGTTGAAGTAACGAGTACTAACGCAGCGAAGATTTTTGGTATGTTTCCCAAAAAAGGAACAATTTCAGTTGATGCAGATGCAGATCTTGTAATTTTTGACCCTAATGTTAAGCATACCATTTCAGTTGATACTCATCATATGAATACAGATTATAGTGCTTATGAAGGATGGGAAGTGACAGGGAAAGTGAAGGCTGTTTTGTTACGAGGTAAAGTTGCTATTGATAATGATGAGTGTCTCTTGAAAAAGGGATACGGACAGTTCATAAAACGTAGTAAAGTAAAGGGCTTTATTTAATGATAGTAATAGTTATGCCGTCACTGCCAGGAACGAAGCACTCTGGTGATTGGATTATAGAAAATTTTAAAAAATATTTCCGAACTAATAAGTGTAAGAGCAGATTACTTCGTCGTTCCTCCTTGCAATGAGGGTTTAACACTAAACTTAAAACTTATAATTTTAACTCATGCCTCGAATAATAAAATCGGGTCTCATTCAAATGAGCTTACCGAAAACAGAAGGTGAAGGAACCATTGAAGAGATAAAAGAAGCAATGGTGCAAAAACATATTCCGTTTATTGAAAAGGCGGGTCAGCAAGGCGTCCAGATACTTTGTCTACAAGAAATATTCAATACTCCTTACTTCTGCCCCGGACAAGATAAAGCGTGGTATGCATCAGCAGAAACCTGCCCTGGTCCTACTACAGATTTGGTGGCAGAATATGCGAAGAAGTATAACATGGTTATCATAGTTCCAATTTATGAAAAGGAACAAGCAGGCTTCTTATACAATACTGCTGCTGTAATTGATGCTGATGGAACTTATCTTGGCAAGTACCGAAAAAACCATATCCCTCATACCTCAGGGTTTTGGGAAAAGTTTTTCTTTAAACCTGGTAACTTAGGTTACCCTGTTTTTCAAACGAGGTATGCAAAAGTAGGAGTATATATTTGCTACGACAGGCATTTCCCCGATGGGGCAAGGGTGCTCGGGTTGAATGGAGCTGAAATAGTCTACAATCCCTCGGCAACTGTTGCGGGGTTAAGCCAATACCTATGGAAGCTGGAGCAACCGGCACACGCTGCTGCAAATGGTTATTTCATGGGTTGTATTAATCGGGTCGGAGAAGAAAAACCGTGGAACCTGGGACGGTTTTACGGAAATTCTTATTTCGTTGATCCGCGTGGTCAGGTAATCGCAGAAGCGTCTGAAGACAAAGATGAGTTACTAGTTGCTGAATTTGATTTGGATTTGATCGAAGAGGTTAGAAATACCTGGCAGTTCTTTAGAGACAGAAGACCCGAAACTTATTCTAAACTTGTTGAGTTGTAGAGAAGGATTTAACCACAGAGAAACGCAGGAGGAAATACACACGGAGAAACACAGAGAAAAATGCAGGACAATGAGCTAACGGGTTTAATAATCAAACAAGCCATTGAAGTGCATAATGCATTAGGACCAGGATTATAGGAAAGTGCGTAAAGAATGTTTGTTTTATAAATTAATACAAGCAAGTCTTATGGCCGAAAAAGAAAAACCAATGCCTCTTGTGTTTGAGGGCGTAAAAT
>JAOQAJ010000007.1 GCA_025963675.1 Segetibacter sp. | reverse complement strand
CCAACGATTCCGGCCTGCAAACTACCAGTTGCCATTTCACCTGGAAAGAAATTACAGACGATGCAAGCCTGGCAGAACGTATTGAATTTGCCAACCAACTAGGTTTGAAAACCATGGTTTGTTCAGGCGGTCTTATGAGCAAAACACAAGATGAGGTAAAGAAACGATGCGACCAGATGAACCATGTCGGTGAGATGGTGAAGAAAGGCGGCATGATTGCAGGATATCATAATCATAACGGCGAGTTTGACGAAAAATTTGATGGTCGTCCGCAATATGATTTGATGATGGAGCACCTCGATCCCTCACTGGTAAAGATGCAGTTCCAGGTAGCCGCAATTACCTCAGGATATAAAGCGCAGGATTATTTCCGCAAATTTCCCGGTCGTTTCATTTCGGCGCACCTTCAGGATTATAGTCCTGCAGATCATAAGAAAGAAGTAGTGATGGGTACAGGCATTGTTGACTGGAAAGATTTTTTCGCCACCGCTAAAGTTGGTGGGCTCAAAGAGATTTTTGTAGAGATGGAATCTGACCCAACGGTCATGCAAGGATGTGTGAACTATATAAAAAATATGTAGTCAGAAAACCATTAGTTAAAAAAATTACCACTTTCGTCCTGGTCGGGTCTCCTCAAAAGGACTTGTGCTAGGGCGAGGGACCCCGGCATTCTGCCGATTGGGGGAGTTAGCAACCGTAAGCTCCACTGTTTTCCTGTACAACTGCGAAATACTCATGGCGATAGCCTTGCTATATGCTGCAATATCAAAATCGCAAGAGCAGAAATTTTCTTCCAACTTACTAAATAGTGACCGGAGCAGACTTTCGTCATGAGGCGAGAGGGCTCGAAATTTATCCTTCCTGTTTTTAATATCATTATTACCAACCAGCTCTTTTACTGACGAGCAAACCGCAACACGAAAGTTACCTGGCAGCATACACATATTGGCAGCGTGCTGTATCACATCTCCAAACAACTTGGTGCTCTTTTCTATAGGGTCACCGGCATTGATTGCTATTTTCAGATCGAGCAACCCGGCATCTTCAGCCGCCATGCTTTCCGTAATAGACAAAGCACAGCTGATTGCTGTGGCCGCAGAAGTAAATGAAACAACAAATTCGTCTCCTCCATGTTCGACTGCTGAACCTCCGCAAGCAGATAAACTTTTTTTACCAGATCGCTCAACTGCAACAGCAACTCATTTGCTTTAGCGCTGCCCACCTCACGCTGCAACAAAATCGCATCTATGATTTTTACTACAAGCAGAATTCTAAAAGAAGAGTCATTAAAAACTTTTAATCGATCGTCGTTTGACTCTACATCCTCCGGATCATATAACCTGCCCAGGAATGACTGTACAACTTTGCTGCTGACTTCAATGATTTTATTAGGTACGAGACCGTGAGACCTTTTATGCAGTTCCCTGACCGCATCTTTATCCGGCGCTTCTATAAGGCAAAAAACCTTTTCGCGCTCTTCATCTGTCCAATAAGTCATGCATTTACATCCATATTCCTGCTGGTGAATCAGGTCTTTGCTGTGCCCTTCGGCAACGTCCTTTGCCTTTACTCCCGGAATGATATGTGCGTCCCTGTAAATTGGCATTGCGCTCGTAAACAGGTGTGATAAATTAAGAACAATATATTGTAAGTAAACCTACAAAGAGGACTCGCAACTGGCGGCAAGGTCGGGTGAGACCGAATGGACAAGTGAAGAGCTGCGCTAACCGGGCTTGCCACCGCCTTACAGCAGTTCAACCAGACTGTGTATGGCACAAGTACTTCTAAAATAACTCATCCAACAGTTGTTGTTTGGTAATATTCAAATGGGAAGCAATATCATTAAGGATTGAACTGCGCGCTTGCAGAGTGTTAATCCTGACAGCAGCTCAACGGCGTGGACCTGACGAACAAATAAAATAAGACCTGGCAGTCCGCCGACACCGCTAAAAACAGGCACCCAAGATGAGGCACTCCAATTAATGATACATCTCTAACTGTAGCCGCGTTTCTTCCAGGTCAAGCTCTTTTTCAAGCTTTCTTAATATTTCATCACTTGTCTTACCCTGCAGATGCAGGCGTTCAACAACTTGTCTCTCGATACCTATCAGGTCAATTTGTAGTTTGGTAAATTCATTAAAAATATTTCCGGCGAGCGTTTTTCCTTGTCCGAAATAATTGGAGGGTAAGTCTGTTTTTTGCAGCCTGTTGTATTTTACCTCGTACTTACTTTTAATGTTGTTAAGCAGTTCATCAGGCAATAAGGAAAGGTTCTCTTCTATATGCGATATTGTTTCGGCTACTAAATTGGTTCTTACCTGGTACTCCTCGGCAGCAATAGAATACCTGGGAATTTTTAATTTTTTTATGACCAATGGCAAAGTAAAACCAAGCAGTATAAGTGTAGATAAGACAACGCAGAAGGTTAGATAAATGATCAGGTTCCTGTGCGGGAAAGGTATGTTGTCGGCAACGGTAAGTGGCAGCGCCAAAGCAGCCGCCATTGATACAACTCCGCGCATTCCGGCCCAACCAAAAACAACCATATTGCGGCGGTCAAACTGTTCCTTTCTTACGGTGCTTTTGGTAATATAAAGGCGGTGCATGGCATCAGGCAAAATCCATATAAATCTTACCAGGATTACTACCGCACTTAATACGATTCCGTATAATGCCAACGCTGCGGAAGGGTATTCTTTTATACCGTCCATTACGCTTCGCAATTGCAGGCCAAGTAAAATGAAGATAAGGCTGTTCAATATAAATACAACAACCTCCCAAACAGAGTAAGCCATTATTCTACTCTCATTTGAAAATATTTGCCCTGAACGGAAAGACAGGTACAAACCTGTAGTAACGACTGCCAGTACACCTGAAAAATGAAAGTGCTCGGCAAGGAGGTATGAAGCAAAGGGAGCAAGAAAGGTAAGTGTTACCTCGATAACAGAATCGCAGACAAATTTTTTATGAATCAGGTATAAGAGGTAGCCAATCAACAGGCCAATCCCTATACCTGCACTCACCACAATCACAAAGTTCAATCCGGCCTCCCAAAAGAAAAAATTGCCGGCTGCAATAGCTGCCAGGGCATATTTATAAGCGATCAAACCGCTGGCATCGTTTACCAGGCTTTCACCTTCGAGTATGGTAATTAATTTCGGGTGCAATCCCAAACCCTTGGTAAGTGATGTGGCAGCTACTGCATCGGGCGGTGAGACTATCGCGCCGATTAGAAAAGCAAGCGGCCAGCTTAAGCCTGGTATTAATAAGTGTGCTGTCAATGCTACCAACGCAGTCGTAAAAAACACCAGGCCAACGGCAGCAAATGTTATGGGTCTTACAGAGGCTTTGAAGTTGTGCCAGCTTGTATTCCAGGCTGCAGCATATAAAAGCGGTGGCAGGAAAATAATAAATACAATGTTTGGATTAAGCGAAACCACCGGCAGCCCCGGGATCAGGCTTATGCATACGCCGGACAATACCAGCACTATAGGGAACGGGAAGTTGTAGCGCTTGCTCAATAAGCCTAAAAAAGTAATACCGAACAATAATATCAAGATAACACCCACATTTTCCATTGTACAAAAATAAGGATGTACAAATAGCAGGTGCCGTAAAGAATGTTGAAGGCGGCTGCTATTTTCCATCCACCTACTCAAAAGAATTTCTGCCAGGGCGAGCCACCGGCATACCGCCAATAGGGAGTTAGCAAGAAATAAATACCGAGCTCTCCCTCGTGTTATGAGACACCATATAGTTTGCTTTAATATTCATTCCATTATACAACTACGAGCAGCTATAGTGATTTTAAATACTCCACCAAATCGTTCTTTTCGGAAGATGATAAGTTTAAAGACATGTGGTTGTTGTAATGATTAACTACGTCATTAAGCGTTGCGAATCTTCCATCGTGATAGAAGCCGCCCTTCAATTTTGCGAATAGTCCCCCAAGTGGTGGTGTTCTATATTTTCCTGTTGGAGAACGCTTTGCTTCAAAATCATCAATACCTATTTCATTTGCCGTATGCAATATATTGTCTGCAAAAAGAGGCGATGCATGACAACCGGCACACTTAGCTTTAGTTGAGAACAAGGCTTGGCCTCTATTCGCCGCATCCTGGTTAAAGCTGCCGGCAGGTGGCTTTGGCGAAGTAATCGAATGTTGATAAGCTTTTAGAGCAGGTAGTTTAGATGTAATTAAATCGGGTGTATGGTGAGTGTTCCCTAAATTGTTTTCAACTGCTATTGGATATTTAGAAGCATCGTTCAAACGGTTATCTACTAAAGTTCCTTTACCATGCATTTCAAGCGTTCCGACGAATGAGTTCCAATAACTAATATCCCCCCATCCCGTATATGTTGTCAGGTCTACTCCTTTTAGTCCAAAAGCAGCAGGAATTAGATTAGCTGCAACTGTTCCATCCGGACGCAGTGCTTTGCCGTCCATAAACAGCACAGCAGGAAATTTCCCCGGTCCCCAGGCACCAAGTACAGTTCGTAGGGTCGGTTCATTTACATGCAACATGTCAGCTATCGGCTTTGCGTTATCAGTTAATGAAATTATTGCTCCCACGTTCAAATCTCTATTCGGCCATCCATCAAGCCGTTTACCTATACCTGGTGCAAATGAATCATCTACGGTTGAGTGGCATGAAGCACAAGTAATCCCAATCGAATTTAAAGAGCCCATAGCATCAAAGTTTCCCTTCAAACCTACTACAGCATTCATCTTAAGGAGAGCAAGTGTTGTTGCCGGGTTGTTTAAGTCTATAGTACCTGCCCTGATTGCTGCAACAACGTTTGCAGGCAAAGCATCGGCATCAACTTTTAAACCTACTGCTAAGGCGGTAGCAGGACTTACTCCAGGGCCATAGCCGCCGTTATTGGCACCCGCTATTGCTTTGTCTATATGTAACAACCCGCTCCAAAAGTCTTCATCACCAAAAGTATCATGTCGAAAAATTTCTTTGCCTTGCGCAATCAACGCAGGATTTTCATTATCAATAACATCGCTGTTTTTCCTGCATTGTGCAAGAGCTACTATTGTTACAAGAGAAAGCAGTACTAAGCTTTGATTTTTATATCTCATAATAAAAAAGTTATGGTTACGAAGTAGTATGACCAATTGAGGTGATGCACGGCAGATTGTTCTTCGTCATTTTCGGTGGAGTTTTGGAGCCAGACTATAAATCATAATTCAGCCGCGGTTGCGTCGCACTCTTGTACTGTATAAAATTTGTTGAGCAAAACGCGACATCCTACAATTGTTTATGCCACTGATTTCTGGTGAAGAATAGCATATGACGCTTACACGAGCACTAAAAGTCTTAATTGCTTTAGTATCGCTATTATTAATAGAGTAGGCTGAAACTAAAAGGTTACAATTAGTTCAAGTATTTTTTGAGGGAGCGAAAATTGTTTTAAAAAGCATCATCCCCTCGATAACATCCGTTACTGCCACAGGTGGGGCATAAATTTAAAAGGGAAGCCTCTTGAGCTTCCCTTTTATAATAACACGAGATTTAAATGGTATCCGCTACCGCTATTTCGTCATTTTAGTATCTGATTTCTCATAATCAACCGATATACGTCCATCTCCTTCAACCATAAAAAATACCAGGGCTACTAATACGCTTACTGATAGCCAAAGCTCTGAATATGGTTTTACCACATTTTCGGGTAGATTGACATAAAAGATAGCTACAAGAAGAATTGGAATTAGAACCAGGCAGGCAAGCCTTGTGCCGGTGCCTAAGACAATCATAAGTCCACCAATAATATGGGTTAAAATAACAAGATGCGCCACAAGGCTGATGGCAAAAGAGGCAGGCAACTTACTTACTGCCATCATTTCTGAAAAGGCATCTAAGTTTAGTGCGAACTGAATTCCTTTAAACATTAAAACCAGACCTAAGGCTATTCTGAAAAAGTCAAACCAGGCAGGATGATGGGTGTTTCCCCATTCCTGTATTTTTGAGATTGTTTTCATTGCAAGCGTGTTTTTATACGTTATCAATAATTTATCAATCGTTTTCCAGTATTAAGTTAGCCAATTATACCCGTACGGATAGTTAAAATCTGCGACGAAAGGTACAGTTGTAAGTATTGCGTTATTGGCCGGTAAAGCGACAAACGCTCAAAGTCATAAAGTTTTTCCGTTAGCCGCACATGGTTGCAGCCCGTTCAATTCGTGGTGACTACTGCGCGTTTAAATTCTGTTTTTTGTCCATTTCCGGATTTGTACCACCCGAAAAATAAGGGTGCGGACGAGATATAGAGATCTAACTCGTTTAGGTCGCCCCCGGTTGGGCAGTATAAATTTTTAACGCAGATACTTAAAGAAAAAGAGTTAGAGTAAAAA
>JAOQAJ010000406.1 GCA_025963675.1 Segetibacter sp. | reverse complement strand
TAAGGCCGTATTGATTGTCAAGCTGGTTTAGCCATTGCAACGCTTCGCTTACATCGCCATTTGTATATGTGAGTAATTGTAAAAATAAGTTGAGTAATTGTTCAAATTTCGTCTTCCCTTCAGTGTTCGGGTCAAACTTCATAAATCTGTGTCCTAGCATAAAATACAATTTCGCAAAAAAAAGTAATATAAATGATACAACATTTAAGCCATTATAAAGTTTAACGTAGTTATGCCATTAAGGCACAAAACCAAACAAATAAGGCAAAAAACAGTAAGAAGCAAGCAATGACAGGCTTGCCGAGGAATACTGAAAAACACGTTTACGATCAATGCCCTCTCGATTCGCCATTACCATATCTACGGTGCGACGTTCCTGCGCGGCCGCCTGGAGAATTTATAGTACGCTCAGATATTGATACGGCGGTATGTTCCGTCTCCTGGTCTTTATCAGGTGCGTCATTATCGTTTTCTTCTCCCATATCATTACGAGTTTCCATGCCTTCCGGCAATCCTTCTTTGTTGATCGCTGCAGTTGCCAGGGCTGTCAGCAGGTCATCAGCGTCATACTCTTCCTGTAGTGTTTCATTTAGTAATGCTGCTACCGGCGTCAGATTTAATTGTTTGGCATAAGCAACGGCGGTACCATAAGCGCAAATCTCATAATGCTCTATTTTCTGCACAGATGCTATAATTGCCGCGTCTTTCACTTCATTTGACAGATCTGATTCCAGCAACTGGTTAATTTCTTCTATCAACCCGGTCATCCCTTTACTTATAAACGCTGTGTCTAATCCCGCAACTTCTGAGACAGATGTTCCGGCTAATTTTGTATGAATAAGTTGAGGCACCTGCATTAATCTTTCCTTTTGCTGTGTCGTCAGGTTGGCGTGATGTTTTAAGGCATTTTTGAGTGAACTATGATTTGCTTTTTCAATAATTGAGGGAATGGCTTGCATAATTTGCGCTTCAACTGAATACAGGTTCGCCAGTTGATACATAAGTAAATCGACAAGATTATTTATTGATTCCATAGTGGTACTTTATCTAAATGGAGTAAAAATTATGCCTTTCTTTATATAAATATTTGTCCTCCTGGCACAGGTTTTTATTTTAATATCATTCGTAACTTTTTCATTATGAACATTGACAAAAAACAGTTGGAAATAAACGTCAGCCTATACTCGCTTAAACCAGACTTCCTGAATTACGAGTTGCATTATGTAATTGCAGAGAGCGAGAACTGTTTTCGTTTCGCCACCTGGGATGAACAGCCGAAGCCAGGTGAACAGAGATTCTACTTTTTTCTAACTGAAGACCAGCTTCACATCCCCGCCGGCAACATTACCTTAGAAGAAAGCTATGTTTTAAAAGAAGAACCGATCTACCAATGTGTTTCGTCTTACAACGACTTTATCATTGCCATAGAGAAAGTAAGAAATGATGGTGTTGCAAAGTGCATTAAATGCTTTTCTAATGACGACACTGATCTTATAAGAGCACAGTTGGAAGAAAAATTCGGTCAGATTGAGAAACACCTGGTAAAAAGTTCACAAGGACAACATCTTCTTTTGGTGTTTAATGATATTGAAATTTCAATCTCCGCAACTATGGTTTATTTCAGGCATAAAACTCCTTTTAATGAAAGTCATTACCAACATGTAAAAGAGGAAAAAGCCGGAGAATAAGTTTTTGGGTAGTAAGTTATTATTGACCAGCAGAAGAATTTTTATTCGTCATTGTTGTGTCACTCCCTTGTACTTACAGATACTCTTTTCACCGACAAACGGTAGGATAAAGAATAACAGTGAGTCTAAAAGCTGAAGTGAGTGACACAACGATGTTGAATAAAGAACCGAAGTTTGTCCCAAAAAAAGTCTGGCCGTTACTTCGGTTCTATAAATCCATAGTCTTAAATCTTTACCCTTTTCCAGGCTCCTCTTCTGAAAACAAGAAAAGTTCCAAAGGTGATAATTGTTTCGGCAATCAAGATAGCGACAAAAACCCCTGTAGGACCAAGATGAAAAGTAATGGCAAGTAAATATGCTAGCGGAATTTGAAGCGCCCAAAAACCGGCCAGATTGATATAAGTTGGCGTCCTGCTATCTCCTGCGCCATTAAAAGCATTCATTAACACCATACCAATACCATAAGAAACATAACCAAGACTAACAATTCTTAGCGCCTCGGTACCAACGGCCACCACTGCTGCATCAGTATTAATCAGCGAAATTACAGGCGCGGCAAAAAACAGGAAGATGACGGTAACGATAGCCATAAAGATCATGTTGTATTTTGCTGTCGCCCATACACTTTTCTCAGCTCTTTCAGGCTCCTTTGCACCAAGATTCTGTCCGACCAATGTCGCGGCTGCATTACTTAGTCCCCATGCCGGTAACAAAAAGAACATTAAAACGCGAAGCGCAATGGTATATCCTGCAATCGCGTTGCTTCCAAAACCGGCAATAATACGGGCGAGAAAGATCCAGCTTGCAGAACCAATAAGAAACTGCAACGTTCCTGTACTTGCCACATTGATAAGCGATTTTAAAATTGCTTTATCTGGAGTCAGATGGCTTAATTTAATAGTAAGCATCCCCTTACCGTTTATAAGGTGATAGACCTGGTAACAAACTCCAATCCCTCTTCCGGTGGTGGTCGCAATAGCAGCGCCTACCAGTCCAAATGCAGGCACAGGCCCGAAGCCAAAAATGAAGACAGGGCAAAGTATGATGTTGAAAATATTAGCAATCCAAAGACTTCGCATGGCAATTCCGGCATCGCCGGCGCCACGAAAAATGCCATTAATTAAAAACAACATGATAATTACAACGCAGCCCGCAAGCATCGTACGCGCATACGGGATACCGATGGCAAGCACTGACTCAGGCGCACCTAGTAACTGAAGGATATGTTTTGCAAAGATTGCCCCTGTAACAGATAACACGACGGTAAATATGAGTGCGAGCAAAATTGCTTGCATTGCAGATTTCGATGCTTCCTCAGTATTTTTTTCGCCAACACGCCTGGCTACCATAGCTGTTGCCGCCATGCTAAGCCCGATCGCGATAGAATAGATAATCGTTAAGAAGGATTCAGTAAGCCCGACAGTTGCTGCTGCATCTTTGCCAAGCCGGCCAACAAAGAAAATGTCTACTACCGCAAACACGCTTTCCATGCACATCTCCAGTATCATTGGAATAGCCAGCATAAAAACTGCTCTACGTATACTTCCCTTTGTAAAATCTTCCTGGCCGCCTTTAATAGCTTGTTTAATAAATTGAAAAAAGAATGAAATACCTCTCTTATTAGAAATAGTTTGTGTTAGCATTTGGAAGTTCTGGTTAGTCGTTTATAATAAATACAAAAACAGCGATAGTATCGCGGAGATAAATGTGAGATGATGTTTGCTTGTTGTTTTTAAAACAAGCCTGAACAGAACTTCATATGCGTAGAATTGATTGGTTTGTCAGACCAGTCAGTAAAATTAGATTTATTATTTATAAAACCAAAAGTGGTTTATGGAAGTTCGGCAGGAATTTTATTTGAACGGCGTGTGTCTGGATAATGACCCATTGAACCATTGACTTATTGCTCCATCGACCCACTGACCATTGACTTGTTGACCCGTTGACTTAACTAACTTACTAACTTCCGCACCACCAATTCTTCAAATCCATATGTAGGATCAATTTCTCTTTCAAATAAAACGTCAGGTAATAACCCTAAAACGATCTCAGCAGTGGTAAATATTATTGAGCCTTCTTTAAGATGTCCCCCAATGGTTTTTCCGGTGCTGTCACTTATACATATATGAAGGTGTGATCCTGTTTCTGCCAGCGTACCTGTCAAAGAGACTATTTCAAATTTGCCCTCAAGGATTTCAATTTCTGCAAGGTTTGCAAACCTGATCGCTGCCTGCCGCAGGCTTCCCACACAAGTAATGATGCAGGCAGCTTTTATATGTTCATCTTTTGCAAATGCATCAAGTGTCGCCTTAGGATCCTGGCCGGGCAATAAGCGAAGGGTAATTGCCTGCATAGATGAAAGCATAACTTCTGGTTGTAAATGCATTGCTGGTCGACTATGCAAGATTATTTGCTTACGGTATTTGAATTATCACAGTGCTAATTCAAGCTGTTTATTTTATCATACATGGCCACGAAACTACCCCACGGTGTATTATCACCACCTTTATCATCTTTCTTACGACTATAAAACCCGTTAAGAAATGAAGCAGCATCAGACCAAACTGTCTGCATCATGCCCTTAAATCTTGGCTGCATAACATGTGAAGATTGCTTTCTAAAATTTACCATATCCACTGTTTGTTCTACTGCAAGTGCCGGTACTCTCCATGGGCACGTAATTACATTTAAACCTTTCATTGCAAAATATACAGGTGTTTTATCAGCCCGTTCATAATGCCAGTCGCATATAACCACCTCTTTCGGAATTAAATCAATAGCCCTGTGCGTATTGTTATAACTGCCTTCCCACATTCCCAGACCTGTAGTTTTTCCATCAAGTAACCTGTCTCCCCAAATCCAAAGTGAGCGGTTTTTTTGTGCAAGGTGATTGTTTAACACGCTTACTTCTCCAGCAAATAATTCTGCTTTATCCTTGCCTTGACATCTCGGACATTTATCATCACCTATGTAAAACACTTCATCCATTCCGGCATGAAAAGCATTTGTCTCAAATACATCACATATTTCATCTACCACATCAAACACTATCTTATGTACGCCCGGATGTAAAGGGCAATAACTTTTACAGTACAAATTGTCAGGGTTAGGCCATGCATATTTTTCCGGCATCTTCACATGAGGAGTTTCATCAAATTCGGGGTAAGCGCTGAGCAATTTATTAGTATGGCTTGCCCACGACTGATGGCCTAACAAATTGACCTGGGGAATGAGTGTTATATTATTCTTCTTACAGGCATTTACCATTTTTTTTATATCGCTCTTGCTGAGTGCAAGCGTATCGACCAACTCGGGATGGCTTTTATATTGATAACCAAAATCAACACGAAGGATCAGTGTATTTACTTTTCTTGGTGCAAGCTGTTCCACTATAAATTTTGTAAAAGAGTCCACTCCAGACGGCTTTGGCGCACCTATACAAAAACCCCTGACAGGCAAAAGACTGTCTAAAGGAGTTTGGCCAAATAAAGTTGATTGAAATAGAAAAGAAAAAATAACCAATAATCGGAATATCTTTTTTATATGCATTTCTAAAAATAGCATCAAAATCTTCTTTTATCGGCAGATTTGAAAATAATGGCTGAAAAAATGAGTTCAACTTCTTAGAGTTGCACGCACAATCGATTTAGAAAATGTTCTTTCACCTTTTATGAATAAAGTAGTTATAAACTTGCAAAGGCTTAGTGACCAGAAGCTGAAGGTGCGTAGCGGTTTGCAGCCAAAGTGATTGCGACGCAACGATGCTGCTATAATATCCACTGCTGGTATTACAATCCCACTAATTAATAAAATGATTTACTAATATGGCATAAGTGCCAGGAAAAAATTCAATTTCTAAGATTGAATGTAATTCTGCAAGTGAGAAATAGTTTCATATTGGCTCAGTATGGTTTCTGTCACCACATCGTTTATAGATATTATGCCAGCCAGTTCATCATTTTCCATGACTGGCAGATAACGCAGGTGATGGGCAGATAAAAGCTTCATGCAATGCTCAATACTATCTTTTGGAGTGATTACGGGAAACGCCGATGACATGATATCTGAGACTGTAGTGAGATCAGAAGAACGACCCATTAAAATAACTTTCCTTGAATAATCTCTCTCTGTCATGATCCCTTTAAAAGTTGTTCCGTCCATAACAACGACAGAACCGATGTTCTTATCAGCCATGGTTCTTAGAGCATCAATAACGGGAGTTGTAGGTTCAACAGTTATGACTGTGATTCCTTTGCGGGCAAGTATTTGGGCGACCGTTCTCATAGCAGCGATTTTTAGTTATGTTGGAATAAATATAATAAAAGTTCTCCTTAAATTTCAACTTTTATTATCTAATATGCTGTGTTTACGAACCGTCTTAATGTATCGATTATATTTAATCAATTATATCAATTTAAGTTAGCGCATTAAAATGTCCAATACACATATATTTGCACCGTTCTTATAAAACGATTCAGTAACAAACAGTTTACAAAAGTTATTTAATAGTATGGATATCGATAATTTTAAAAAGTTGACATTAGAAGAAAAACTTTCAGAAATTAAATACAATGGACAAATTCTGGGACCGTATGAGCGCAATAGCGAAAATGGGGGCGCTAAAGTTCCCGGCGATATTTATGAGCTGTACGATTTTTTTGTTTATTTAAGCGAAGATGAGAACATTGTAGTTCCTTCAAGAAGAAATCCCTTGCCTGCTTAAGCGTTCATTTTTATTAAGTCTGTTACTTTTTTTAGATAATATTTTGATAAGGAAATTCATAAAATTTTCCGCGATCAAAATATTGGTAAGCAGTTTGCTTTCTGTTAAGCTAATATTTAAAAATGAACAAACAGTCTGCTTCTCTGCTAATTTGTATTGTAATGGATGTTATCGGTTACGCATCCTTTGCCATCCCAGGTTTAGGCGAATTTTCTGATGTAGTTTTTGCTCCAATATCTGCCCTGGTTTTTTATAAATTGTTCGGAGGTTGGAAAGGCGCTTTTGGAGGCATTTTTAACTTTGCCGAAGAAATTCTCCCTTTCACGGACTTTATTCCATCATTTACAATTATGTGGGTCTGGCAATATTTCACCAGTTCAAAATCTACAAAGGTTTTAGGTAAACAGGCTTTTATTAAATAAGACCGGGTTACTAAGAATATTTTAATAAGTGCTTTACGTTAATCGTTTCGATATTTTTTTGTTCGAGCAGTAGTTCTTTGTGCAAGTTTGGTTGTGTCACTCACTTGTACATATATTTTTTATGGCATCATTAAAGCGATTGCAAAAAAAGGGCGTTTTTTCTTCAGTTTAATTTCAAAGTAGTGTAATGTTTTGCGATGTTTCATTACTAAAACTTTTATCCACCTTTCTATCCGCTTTAAGCACTGCAGTTGTGATTTACCACTGATTATAAAAGTCTTGTTATGAGATACATTTTTCTTCAGCATTTATTTTCAAAAATTCTGCCTCCCTCCTATTGACATTCAACAATTATCCTTTTACCTTTAAGTATTGTTTTACGATAACTACATAAAACTTTACAATTAGTAATCGGCCAAAAGCCGAAAAGTTACATTTCTTGTAACAAGCTTTTCAAAAATAAATCTTTGCTCTTAAAGGTTATATGAAAAGCAATTTTGAAGGTCGCAAGCCTGGGAGGGCGTGGAACAAATCACGGACTTCAATTATCATGGTTAGTAAGTACGAAGCCGAAGAAATAGTTTCAAGAAAAATGCTCCCTTTCCAACAGGCCGCCGGCGTCTTGAAGATTATCATCAGGAAACCGACCGCCTGTTTTTTTATGCCTTACTAAATTTCTTCAAGATCCCTGGCTATCTCTACAGAATGATCAATTGAAAAAGTTATATTTGTTGCACTAAAATTTTATAGATGTCACTACCTACTAACAATAAGAAAGGCGAAAACCAGGGAAATAAAAATCCAAAAGACCAGGGGAAGGGTTCAAAATTTATGAAAGGTTCAGCTAAGCCAGCTGCTGTAACAAAAAAGGTTAGGTCAACAGGAGCAAATAGAGGTAGTTAATTCCATTTCACATCAAGTATTCTTATAGCCAACTACCAACCTTCTCTCAATATTATTGAAATTTAAAACGCAAAATCATTAGTAGAGGAAAGCTCTTATTAGTTCTGAAGAAAGAAAAGATTATCTGCTGCATTTAATGCTTTTACCGTTGTTACGCTCCTGCTCTGTGCCGGACGACAAGATATTATAGCCATTTTTTAAAAAAGTCCATAATATCTTGTCGCATTTCAGCAGTTTCTAAATGCCCCACATCATATATCTTCAGTTGCCATGCTTCAGGTACCCCATCACGGCGATATATTTCTTTTAAGTTTTTGTCTATTTTTTCCAATCCCTGCAACGGGGTAAGCGGATCAAGTTTACCAGCGAGGCCGAAATGTGGTCTTGGAGAAATAAGGCCATTTATTTGAGAAGTGGTAAAATGATTTAATAGATCAGGAACGTAATAATAAAGTCCGTGTAACGCCAAACCATCTGCTTCTAATAATGCCTGGTAATCAGTCAGGCAACATAAGTCTACGCAAACTTTTATACGGTCATCAAGAGCAGCAAGCCACCATGACATCGTACTTCCCATAGACATTCCTATCGTTCCAATACGCTTATTGTCTACATCATCTCTGGTTGCCAAATAGTCCAGTGCCCGGAGGTTATCATATATCATCATTCCAAACATCACTTGGCCATTCCACAACATTTGCTTAAAAATATCTGCTTCTGTTTTGCCTCGTCGTTCGCCAAACGCCCACATATCCAGGCATAAACCAGCGTATCCCGCCCGGGCAAGAGCTAACGCATAGGGCGGCTTTTGCATCTCCTTCCTGCCCTTTACATATTCGTCTTTACCAACTTCGTATTGCCCAAAATGTGAGTGATTAAATAAAATTGCCGGAATCTTGCCTTTGCTGTTTTTGGGTCTGGTGTAATAAGCCGGTACCAATTCCTGGCCATTGATATCAAATAATAGCTTTTCTATTATCAATTCATCTGTCTCTTCTCTGGAAATTAATTTTACCGTCATTGGCCTGTTTCTCTCCGGCAACCTTCCCAGCAAAGAGTACAATTCTTTTCGTCTACTTATCTTATCCTGAAATAAATCTTCTTTTTCACTAGATTTTGACATAGCAGAGGGGGTATTTTTTAAGGATTTTGTATGGGAAGCACAACTGTTGAAACAAAGAATAATAATTACGGAACATATTGATATGTAAATAGTTGAGAGTTTCATTTAAATAAATATTGAAAGTAAAAGAAGTAATCTTTTAAGTAAAGACTGATTTTGCTATGCCGGTGCGTGAGTATTACAAATATATTGAAGATTTGAAAGTTGGAAGCAGCTTCATAGACCTACACGTTATGATTTCCTTACGCTAATGTAAAACTGGAATGTGTAAAGTTTGCACTGGCCTCAAATAGAAGTATTAGAACGAGACTAAGACAATCCAAAATCAAAGAAGAGGTAGATAGAGTAAAGGTTTGTTTACCAACAATTAGTGGAAAACATTTAAGGTAACATCTCCTAACTTCTAATCATCCTCGCCGCAGTCAATATAGCCGCAGTTGTGGCACTCGTAACACTGCTCGTGATCGTTCAATACAAGCACAGCTTCACAACGTGGACATTCTCTTTCTGTTGTTTTTATACGCACCCTCAGTGTAACATCTGATTCGACTTCTACAATGTTTTGCTGCTGCATTTTGTTATCATTTTTAGTCAAAAAAATATTTCAATTAGTTTGGCCTTTTCTCAACAACAAAATTAGAATGGAAAAAAGCAAACCCAATGAAGGAGTTAATAACAGGTGTAGATAAGTGGCATAGAGAATTAACAGTACAAGGAGTGACACCGTCCGTAACGGCGCACGCTGGCCGGCGATGATGTATAATTTAGATTTTACAGTTGCCCAAAAAGCATTATAGACCCCTTTAGTATAAAAATAAAAATGACCTGTTTTACAGGTCATTTTTATTTATCTCATCAATTAAGAATTATCCCATGTTATTATCAGAGCCTGGTCTTCTCTCCTGTTGTTGCTCTCTGGGTTGAAACTCAGGCTTTGGCATAAGCGCCTTGCGGCTAAGTTTGAACTTACCTGTTTTAGGGTCAAGTCCAATCAATTTCACTTTTACCACATCACCTTCGTTTAATACACCTTCCATCGTCTCGAGACGTTTCCAGCTTATTTCGCTAATGTGCAATAAACCTTGTTTGCCCGGCATGAATTCAACGAACGCTCCAAATTCTTTTATTCCTTTCACAGTTGCCTCATACACATCACCCACTGCCGGAACAGCAACAATGCTTTTAATCCAGGCAACAGCTTTATCCACACCTTCTTTTATAGGCGAAAAAATGCTTACCTCACCTACATTACCAACCTCTTCAAGATTGATCGTTGTTCCAGTTTCGCGCTGAATTTCCTGAATAACTTTACCCTGGGGTCCGATAACCGCACCAATAAATTCTTTATCGATAAACAGTTTTTCCATTCTTGGTGCGTGAGGCTTAACCTCGGGACGGGCAGCAGGCATACAAGCATACATAGCATCAAGTATATGTAAACGTCCACGGCGTGCTTGCTGAAGCGCCTGTGTCATTACTTCCATGCTCAATCCATCAACTTTAATGTCCATTTGCACACCGCAAATTCCGTCACGTGTACCTGTAACTTTAAAGTCCATATCGCCAAGATGATCTTCATCACCCAGTATATCGGTAAGAATTGCGTATTTGCCATCTTCACGGGTAATTAAACCCATTGCAACACCGCTAACGTGTTTTTGAATGGGAACTCCCGCGTCCATCAACGCAAGTGAACCGGCGCAAACAGTAGCCATAGATGATGAACCGTTACTTTCAAGAATATCACTTACTATCCGTACGGTATAAGGATAATCGTTACCCGGCATCATTTGCTTCAAGCTACGCATCGCAAGGTTACCATGTCCAACTTCTCTGCGTCCAACACCTCTCATCATCTTAACCTCACCGGTAGAGAACGGCGGGAAGTTATAGTGAAGAATGAAATTGCTATAATCAGACTTAGCAGCGCTTTCAATCAACAGTTCATCCAGTTTGGTACCGAAAGTTACCGTTGTAAGCGACTGAGTCTCACCGCGTGTAAACAAAGCAGAACCGTGCGGAGTTGGAAGAGGATCTACTTCCATAGTTAAAACACGAACATCTTCAAGACCGCGGCCGTCGAGCCTTACCCTGTCTTCAAGCATCATGTTCCTTACTTCTTCCCATTGAAGGTCGGCGTAATATTTCTTTGCAAGTTTCTTTTCTATATCCGTTGCTTCTTCACCAAGACTTGCAATCAATTCGTTTTTAATTGTTGTAAAAGCTTCGCTTCTTGCATGTTTGCTTGAGCCGCTTCTTGCAACAAGTCCAATTCTGTCTTTGGCAAAATCAGTTACTTTTTGCTTGATTTCTTCGCTTTGCTGAGGTTTAGTATATTCTCTTACGCCCGCTACACCAACTTTACTTCTCAGTTCCTGCTGTGCTTTAATGTGAACCCGGATAGCGTCGTGAGCAGTTTGCAAGGCACTTACCAAATCTTCTTCAGAACATTCTTTAGCTTCACCTTCAACCATCATCAGGTTTTTGTCAGTAGCAGCTATAATAAACTCGTAGTCAGCTTTTTCTAATTCTGAACGGGTGGGATTAATAACTATTTGTCCATCCACTTTCGCAATTTTTGCCTGGCTAATGATTTCCTTAATAGGAATATCAGAAACAGCCAATGCAGAAGAGGCAGCAAGACAAGCTAACGAGTCCGGCATCACTTCAGGATCACTTGAAATTAAGCTAACCAGAACCTGAACCTCACAAAAATAATCTTCAGGAAATAAAGGACGAAGTGAACGGTCAATCAAACGACTGGTCAAAATTTCGTAGTCATTTAACCTTGCCTCTCTTTTGAAAAAAGAGCCGGGAATGCGCCCTGCTGAAGCGAATTTTTCCTGGTAGTCGACCGACAAAGGGAAAAAATCTTGTCCTTCGCGGGCTTCGCGGTTTGCTACAACTGTAGCTAATAAAATACAATTACCCTGGCGAACGGTGACAGCACCATCGGCCTGGCGGGCAAGTTTTCCTGTTTCAATTGTTACTTCGCGGCCACCGCCAATATCGAAAGTAACATTAATAGGTTGAGATAACATATAGGTAACAATGTTTGAGTACAGAACAGCGGGACAAAAAGGAGGGACAAAAGGCGCCCGACATTCCGGTTAATAAATTAAAAAAGGCTGACTAAATGGGGACAAACACAAAAAACTATTCCCAACTGTGGTATTATCAGTTGGGAATAGCTATTATCATTCGATAAAAATTATTTTCTTAAGCCTAATCTTTCAATCAGTCCACGATAACCTTGCAGATTATGCCTTTGCAGGTATGTAAGCAAACTTTTACGCCTGCCGACCAGTTGCATTAAACCACGATGGGTAGAAAAATCTTTTTTATTTGCTTGTAAATGTTTTGAAATCTGGCTGATACGTTCAGTTAATAAAGCTACCTGTCCTTCAATAGAACCTGTGTTCTGAGCTCCGCCACCAAATTCAGTAAAAATGCTTGTTTTTTTCTCTGTTGTTAAAGACATCTCGAAATTGTTTAAAAAGACACCAATTTTTTTATTTTCTTATAATTGGCTGCAAAAGTAGGATAATATTACAAAAAGCCGAAATTATAAAATCAATTTTTTGATAATTTACTGGTATAACAAAAGTAGCTGCGCCGTTTGAAGTACGAAAAAAAAAACCTACATTAGTAGTAGTTCTTTCTAAAACATAAAAAATTGCCATATGAATAACATCGAACGACTTGAGCATTGGGGCGACACACATCATCCACGCTGGGTAGATATTGTTCGCATCGGACTTGGAATCTTTCTTGCCTACAAGGGGATTGACTTTCTTCGAAATATGGGCGTGATGAATGATCTTATTTCAAACCACATCTCCTACGGTTCCTTTTTTACGATCATGCTGGGTCATTATATAGTTTTTGCTCACATTCTTGGCGGCATCTTCATAGCCTTAGGTGCCTTTACCCGCTTTGCTTGTCTTATTCAAATACCAATTTTACTCGGTGCAATTATCTTTGTTAATTTTTCTCATGATATTCTGAGGCCTTACTCAGGCTTGATCATTTCTATCCTGGTTTTGTTTTTACTGGTATATTTTCTAGTTGCGGGCAACGGCCGCATTGCGTTTAGCTTTGACGAAAAAGAGGAAAAAGTGAAGAAATAAGCACGAAATGAACAATTCCAATGTTTGAAGACAGGCATTTGTCCTTCAATGCACATCGTTGTGTCACTCACTTGTACTTTTTCTAAGTATTGTACTTTAGCGTTCATAATCAACAGCTTGTAGAGAGCAGGCATTTATTTTATTTCAAGCGATACTAATACACAAATCATCTTTTCTGTAGACTTCTCTAATTAATTCCACAAAACAAGTTTCCAAGCGTTTCATCAGTTCAACGTTATATTTGCCCATAACGCAAAACATTGAAAAAATTAACCTTTACGGTTATTAACGATCTGACCTACGACCAAAGAATGCACCGTATTTGCGGTTCTCTTGCAAACGCCGGTTATGATGTTACCCTGATCGGCAGGCAGCTTTCAGCCTCCCATCCTGTTTCGAGTGAGATGTATAAACAAAGACGCCTGCAATGTTTTTTTACCACAGGCAAGCTTTTATATATAGAATTTAATCTGCGGCTACTTTTCTTCCTTCTTTTTATTTCAACAGACTGCTTCGTAGCTATTGATCTTGATACGGTTATGCCAAATTACATCGCTTCAAAACTCCGCTTTAAAAAAAGGGTGTACGATGCACATGAACTGTTTACTGAACTGAAAGAAATTGTGTCCAGACCCACGATCCAAAAGATATGGTTGAAGGTTGAGAAGTTTGCACTACCCAGATTTCGGCATGGATATACGGTTAACGAATTCATTGCCAAGGAATTTGAAAAGAAGTATGGAGTAAAATATACAGTGGTCCGGAACCTCCCAAAACTATTAAGAAGCACGCACGAACCAGACAAAGCACATCCTTTTATCATTTACCAGGGAGCAGTGAACGAAGGAAGAAGTTTTGAAACACTTATCCCTGCTATGAAGCTTGTAAATGCGAAACTGGTTGTTTGTGGTGATGGAAATTTTTTCAAACAAGTACAACAACTAATTAAGAAAGAAGGAGTTGAAGAAAAAGTTGAGCTAAGAGGAATGGTAACTCCATACGAGCTGAAAAAACTTACTCCTACAGCTTATGCTGCTGTTATGTTGTTCGAGGGAACTGGTCTAAACCAATATCAATCACTTGCAAATCGTTTTTTCGACTACATTATGGCTGGTGTTCCGCAGGTCTGTGTAGACTATCCACAATACAAAGTGCTCAACGATAAATACGGCGTAGCCAGCCTAATCAGCGATACAAGGCCCCAGACCATTGCTACAGCTTTAAACAATCTTCTTGATGATGATGTTTATTACCATACCATTCATACAAACTGTTTGTTGGCAAGGGAAGAACTTAATTGGCAAAATGAAGAAAAAGTATTGCTCGACTTTTACAGGCAACTCTTTGACGCGTAAGCAGTAAACGATAAACTCGAAATCCGGCGCTTGCTAAAATTCAAACTGCTAGCACTTAAAATAATAATTGAACCCTTGACGCTTGCACAATAAACTGCAACATATACTGTTGTACAAGTGTGCGACGCAACGATGACGACCATTGAACTAACGACTGCTTCTAAAGAAAAAAATTGGAAAAAAGAATTCACATAATTTGTCTCAACGTTCCCTACCCTGTCGATTATGGCGGGGTCTTCGATCTTTTTTATAAGCTTCCTGCACTGCAACAACAAGGGGTCAAAATTCATTTACATTGTTTTGAGTATGGCAGAGGTGAGCAGCCTGAATTAAATAAATATTGCGAAACTGTTAGTTATTATAAACGAAGTGAAGGGTTGGGGTCGTTTTCAATAAAGTATCCTTACATTGTTAAAAGCAGACGAAGCAGTGAATTGATCGATACCTTGTTGAAAGACGACTTCCCTGTTTTAATGGAAGGGATTCACTGCACCTATTTATTAAACGACGAAAGATTCAACAACCGAAAATGTTACGTGCGACTTCATAATGTCGAGCATGTTTATTACAGCCATTTAAGCAGTTTCTCAGATTCTATCTTTAAAAAGGCATATTATTCGTTAGAAAGTTCGCTATTGAAGAAATACGAAAAGTCGATCGCCTCCAAAGCCACCTTTTTAAGTGTTACAGAAAAAGATGCAGAAACCTTCAAAAGGCTGGGCGCTACAAAAATTTCTTTCCTTCCGTTGTTTTTGCCGGAGTGGCAAATTATTACCAGTGAAGGTAAAGGGGCCTTTTGCTTATATCATGGAGATTTGAGCGTGCCTGAAAATGAAAAAGCTGCAAAATGGCTTTTGGAAACCGTTTTTAATGACCTGAACATTCCTTTCGTTGTTGCAGGAAAAAACCCTTCAAAAGCACTTTGCAAGATGATACGTTCGAGAAGTACGACCTGCCTTATTGCAAATCCCGCGGAGCAGGAAATGCAGGATTTGATAGCAAAGGCTCACATCAATGTTCTTCCGTCTTATAATACGACGGGCATTAAGCTAAAGCTTTTGAATGCGCTTTTTAATGGTCGGCATTGTTTGGTAAATCATTCGACAGTTGAAGGAAGCGGGCTCGAAACGGGGTGTAATCTTGCAGACTCTCCCGGTGAATTCAAGACTGCCATCGCTGAGCTATATGATCAACCTTTTTGTGGCAAAGAAGTGGCTGCCAGGTCGCAGTTGCTTGGGAACCTTTTTAACAATGAACAAAATGCCCAAAAATTGGTGAAACTGATCTGGAGCGAATAAGCTTCTGTTCAGTGCTCACTTACAAGTTCCATCAATTCAACACCTGCCAACATCCATTCTTCTCAAACACCCTCTACCGCCGTTATTCTTTTCTAATGTGAAATGCTACTTTTGCCGGCCATGCTAAAAGAATTTCCAAGGACACTCAAAATAGCTACTCCACTCATTATAAGCAACGTTTCTCAAATCGGTCTCAATCTGATAGACAGCGCCATGATCGGGGCGGTTGATTACCACCAACTGGCAGCATCCTCACTTGTAATAAATATCATTTCAATTGCACAGGTTTTAGGAATGGGTTTGGCAATCGCGATATCGCCACTCGCTGAAATAGCCCATGGACAAAACAATAAATACCAGGCGTCAAAAGTGTTATTCAACGGATTCCTGCTATCAACTCTTGTAGCTGTTCTGATAGCCATAACATTGGTATCCTCTAACCGACTTTTATTTCACCTGGGCCAGGATCCGTATGTCGCGACATTGGCGGTGCCGTTTTTTAAATTACTTGCATGGTCATTGATCCCCATGCTGATGTTTGCCGCCGTCAAACAATTCTGCGACGGGTTAGAATATACAAAAACAGCCATGAGCTTGTCACTGATATCATTGCCTTTGAATGCCTTTTTAAACTGGATCTTTATCTATGGAAGATTTGGTTTTCCAAGAATGGAATTGGCGGGTGCGGGTTTAGGAACTTTGATTACCAGGATATTAATTGCAGTGACATTAGTTATAGTTGTCTGGAGGCACAGAATATTTAAACCTTACATACAAATCCGGCGGAGCGCCTGGCAGGTGGATATGAAAACATTTAAAGAATTGCTGCACATCGGTGTGCCTACCAGCCTCATTTACGGAATGGAAGTGGCAGCTTTTTCTGTATCAGGCATAATGATCGGGTGGCTCGGAGCAACTTCGCAGGCAGCTCATCAAATTGCGCTAAACCTTGCAACCGCAACCTTTATGGCAGCGGCAGGGTTGGCGCTTGGGGGTTCGATTCGCGTGGCCAATGCGTATGGACGGAATGAAAAAACATTATTAAGAAATATTGGTACCAGCACTATTTCCGGTAGCCTGATTTACGGGGTTGTATGCGCTATCTTGTTTATTTTACTAAGAAATCAATTACCAACCTTATTTACAAATGACTCACAGGTAATTGCCGTTTCTTCGGGCTTACTTGTATTTGCAGCATTATTCCAGGTTTCAGATGCAACACAGTCAATCGGCGTCGGGTTGTTAAGAGGGATTAAGGATGTCAAAGTCCCATCAGTGTTTGTTGCCATTGCGTACTGGGTCATCGGGATACCTGTTGGTTATTTTCTATGTTTTAAGTTAAACATGGGAGCGTCAGGTATATGGCTGGGATTTGTAACAGGTCTTACAGCCTCGTCAATATTGCTAAATACACGGTTTCTTAAAAAAAGTAAAATTGCCTGAGAAAAGCTGCTTGCTTTCACTTGTCATTTTTTCTGGAAAACTGACAGTTTTTTTCTGAACTCTGAAAAATTTTCACAACAAAGGGCAATGGCATTTTGATTGATTTATACCTCACGTAAACCTTAATTAACTCATTCTTTAAAAGGAGGCTATTATGACACTCGCAAAAAGAAACGGAAACTTAATTAACTCTTTGCCTGGATTATTTGACGACTTCTTAAGCAAAGACTTGTTTGACTGGGGTTCATCCAATTTTTCAATGACAGGCACAACAATTCCTGCTGTGAACGTAAAAGAAACAGCTGAATCATTTGAAGTTGAAATGGCAGCGCCCGGAATGAAGAAAGAAGACTTCAAAGTTGAACTGAACAACAACATTCTTAGCATTAGTTCTGAACAAAAACAAGAGCACGAAGAAAAAAATAACGAACGTTTTACCAGGAAAGAATTCAGTTATCAATCTTTCCACAGAAGTTTCCAGTTATCGAGAGAAGCAGTAGATGCAGACAACATACAGGCAAAATATGAAAACGGGGTACTTCACCTAACCATTCCTAAACGCGAAGAGGTAAAACAAAAGCCGTCAAGATTGATCAATATTTCATAGAATTCTTTAAAAAGCAAAAAAGCCGTCAAAAGACGGCTTTTTTGCTTTTTAGGCTTATTTGAAAAACGAGGTGAAAAAGATGAATAGAAAATCTACAAGCACAAGTGAGTGACACAACGATGATGAAAAGAGTTGTGCAGCTGGCTACAAATAAAGTTGACTAAGTTGTTTTAAAAAGGGTGTGATCGATTTACAGCAAATGGAGTTTACCCAACTTCTGCAATGCAAAAAATATGTTTGTTACGTGCATAGAATGAATAAACTTATTATCAAGCAGCATTTGCTTAAACTCATTCATGTCCACTAACAAAACCTGCATTTCCTCATTATGATCTAATTGCTGTTCCTGGAATTTCTCACCGCCCTTAAGCAAAAACATGTGCAGGTAGTTAGAATTTGTTGATGGATTGGATGACGTCTTACCTAGATATTCGGCAGTTTCAAACTTATATCCTGTCTCTTCCAACAACTCGCGACGAACCGCTTCCTCGAAATCTTTATCGGTACGATCTACACAACCTCCCGGCAACTCTATACATTCTTCGCCAAGTGCGTGACGATACTGCCTGACTAAAACAACTTTTTCATCCTTAGTCAACGCTAACCCCGTTACCCATTCCGGATATTCCATTACATAATAGGGCTCTACTATTTTGCCGTCGGGTCTTTGACACTTGTCTCTTCTTGCCTTTAGCCATGTATCATTAAAAAGATATTCTGATGAAAGCGTTTTCCACTTTAAACTTTGATTGTCCATAATTGCCTGTTACCAGCCCTTCTGTTCTTTTAGATTTGTTATATGAGCAAGGTGGTGTTTGCTATGCCATGCGTACATTCCTAACAGATGCCACAGGGTCATTTGCTTTCCGTGCTCGGGATGGAAAACACTTCTATTATTAAATTGATCGGCAGAGATATTTTCGTTTATAACGGTCCAGCGGCGATGAAGTGCGTGCAACAAGGTAACAGACACGTTAACCGGAACATTAAATGTATCGGGAAGTTTTGCCCACTCCGCTTCTTCGTAAGGTTTTATTGTTGGGCTTTCTTCTGTCAGAGCCAATTTGAATCTTATATACGCGTTCATGTGACTGTCGGCAACGTGATGCACCAATTGTTTTACGGTCCAGCCACCGTCGCGGTAGGGGGTGTCTAACTGATACTCGTCGAGGCTTTGAATAGCCATTTCAATGTCAGTAGGTAAAAACCTGATGTCATTGATCCACTTATTTTTCAATTCATCCGAGTAAGCTTGAATCTCAAACTTACCAATGGGATAACGAACATCTGTAGTTTGATCAGTCATGACTTGTGTTTATTTTTTGTTAGCTATTCCAAGTAGCTCAACTTCGAATACCAGCGTAGCTCCAGCCGGAATGTCCTGTCCGGCTCCAACGTCTCCATAACCGATTGATGAAGGAATATATAATTTCCACTTGCTTCCGACAGGCATCATTGTCAATGCTTCTGTCCACCCCGGTATAACCGCACCCACAGGAATGGTCAAAGGTTCACCACGTTTATAAGAGTTATCGAACTCCTTACCGTCAATTAAAGAACCTCTGTAATGAGCAGAAACCGTATCGGTTCTCGCTGGAACCGGTCCGGTACCTTTAACCAGGATTTCATATTGCAGCCCGCTCGTTGTCTGCATCACTTCTTTACGTGCTTTATTCCTTTCTAAAAAGCTCCGTCCTTTTTCTTTTTCAACAGCAGATGTTTTTTTGACTTTTTCTTCAGCAAAACTCTGCATTACCTGGGTAGCCTGGTTCATGTCAAGATCGGTTTTTTGCCCTTTGATGCACTGCTCTATCGCTTTATTCAGGGCTGCATAATTGAGAGAGGCAAGCCCCTGGCTTTTCATATACTGCCCCAGCGAAAGGCCGAAGGCGTAACTGATGCTATCTGTAGTAGTCCTCAAACCCGCACCAGTAGATACCGTACTTTTTGTTTTGGCTACGGTTTTGGTAGTCTTTTTTGTTTGTGCATGAAGCGTTAGACATAACATCATAACAGAAGGCACTAAAAACACTTTTTTCATGTCGTAAATGGTAATTTGTTTGTATTTTATTTATTCTTCCCGTAAAGATTTGCCTGTAAGATTAATAAAAACATCTTCAAGCGTGGCAGCTTTAACTTCTTTTTTTCTTTCAAAGCCAGAGGCAACCAGGTCATCAATCATTTTATCAGGTGAGTTAACAGCAATAATTTCACCAGAGTCAATCACTGCTACCCTATCGCACAAAACCTCAGCTTCATCCATGTAGTGGGTAGTAATGATGACGGTAGTTCCTTTGGAACGAATTTCAGCAATTAAATCCCACAGGTTCCGGCGCGCCTGCGGATCAAGGCCGGTAGTTGGCTCGTCTAAAAAAATTATTTTCGGTTGATTTATTAATGTAGTTGCAATAGAAAAACGCTGTTTTTGGCCCCCGCTTAGTTCCTTGAATTTAGCTTTTGCCTTGTCTTTAAGATTGACCATTTGCAGAAATGATGTGACGTCTACATTTCTGTTGTATAGGCCGTTAAACAGCTCGATCAGCTCGGTCAAGTTAAGCCCGGGGTAGTATCCTGAAGTTTGAAGTTGAACTCCAATTATTTTTTTTATCTCGTTTGGCTTTGCATCAAGGTCCATTCCGTCTACAAAAACTTTTCCTGAAGTTTTAGACCTGAGCGTTTCAATAATTTCCAGCGTGGTACTTTTTCCTGCGCCGTTTGGTCCGAGCAAGCCAAAAATTTCACCTTCATTTACACTAAAACTAATACCTTTTACTGCGGTAAAATCTCCATACTTTTTTACGAGGTTCTGTACTTCAATTATTTTTTTCATTCGGCGGGTCAACTATTAAAAGGCGGCAAAGTTATATCGGAGCGGGGGTTTTAAGTAAAACAGAGAATAATTTTTATGAAGCCGGCATTAGTAGTCACTGCAACAGTTGTTGCGTCGCACTTTTGTACATGGTAGTTCAATGCATCTTTTACCATGCATTTTTAAAAGACCGGCGAAAACAGGCTATCCCGTTTTTAAGCTACCAACCATCCTGCTGACGACTGCAATAACTGATTAAACGATTTATTGAAAATTGCCAGATAAAAGGCTCTTCAATTCTTTCACACCTTCCGTTGCCGGTTTTTCGATCGTGGTAAGATTAGGTATTCGACCGGTATAAGGAATAGATTTATCAACTATAAACTTAGGAATGAAACGGGGAGCATAATTAATCAAACTGGCAGCAGGGTACACAAGCAGCGATGTACCAATTACAACAAAGATGTCTGCTGTTGACATTACATGTATTGCGTCTTCCATCATCGGCACCTGCTCGTCGAACCAAACAATATCTGGTCGCAGTTGCCCCCCATCAGAAGCACGGTCTCCAACATGTATGTCTCCCCTGATCTCTGATACCAATACAGGATTAATGGAGCTGCGCATTCTAAAGATCTGTCCGTGCAGGTGCAAGACATTGCTGCTTCCGGCGCGCTCATGCAGGTCGTCGATATTTTGTGTAATAATGGTTACGTCGAAATCTTTTTCAAGTTCAGCCAGACCTATGTGAGCTGCATTCGGTTTAGCTGCAGCTACATCTCTGCGGCGCATGTTGTAGAACTCCAGTACCAGTTCAGGATTTTTTGCAAATCCCGTGGGTGTGGCTACTTCGTACACATTGTGACCTTCCCACAACCCGTCTATATCACGAAATGTTTTTAACCCGCTCTCGGCACTTATGCCTGCCCCGGTTAGTACTACAAGTTTCTTCCGGCTCATCCGTCAAAGATACTTAAACACACTTTTATAGCTACCGCTTACAGTTCCTTTTTAGCTACTTTCAGATTTCTCCCCGCATATTTTTTATAAAGGACCCAAACAATTACAGTTGTAAGTATTACCGGCCAGAATGTAACCATCACCAGCAGTAAGCCAGCAATGATGGAAGCTCCATCATCAAAAGCATTTTTAAGTTGCGCAATAAAAGTTGGAGCTGAATGGTCGTTGCCGGGAGTATCTGAAAGGTATTGAAAGTAAGTAAGGTTAACGGTGCTATACGCAGCCTGATGTACCAATAACCCGGCTCTCCCTTTGCCGGCCTCAATATCTTCCTGGATGGCGTTTACTTCCTTTTGAACTTCTAAAATATCTTTCATTGTTTTTGACTTCTTCAATAATCCAAGGTACTGTTCGCGTACCTGCTTTCTTGCTTCAATCCGCGCTTTCGTATCAACTATTTCACCAGTCACATCTTCTGTGTTTATTCTTTTTTCGAGCAATTTTACACCTTCTGCCGCAAGCGAGTTAATCATGTCTTCAAACTGAGCAACCGGTACTTTTACAGTTATTACATTTTCAATCTTATCATCACTTTGATTGAGTTGTTCTGTTGCTATATATGCGCCATAACGTTTAATGTTGTTATGAATAGTTGAATTGAATGTTTTGAAATCCTTAAGTTCCAGTCTAACATTTGCTGTTTTAATAATCTTCTTATCCCAATCAGGATTTGCTGTGGGATTACCGGATTGTAAAGTGATGCTTGAAGGATTCGCTTGCGCTGCGGTAGTATCTGCAGTAGAAAAATTAGCTTGTGTTTCATTCGCGGTTACAGTTCTGTCTTCAAGTTTTACATCACTTGTTTCAACAAGTTTAGTTTTCGATCCGTTACCACATGAGTATAACGTTACAGCCATTAGCATGGCCATTCCTTTTGCCAGAAGTTTCATATTTGTTGGTTTAGATAGTTAGATGCAATGATTTAAAAATTACATAAGATGTATTGGTTGAAAGAGATGGTGACTAGTGCTAATCAGAGGTCAAAGGCGGGAGTAAACAAGTCACTCGAAGACATACCAATAGCGGTTGCCGGGACGGCAATAAAATTTTGGAACGCATAAAAGTGTGAGTTTTTGTTTAGAGAAAGAATCAATTTTCCTGCAAGCGCTTACATTACTTTATTACCTGCGGTGAAAAAAGTAACCTGGTTTATTTGTTAAATAGAAAAGATTTTTTCAGCAGCAAATTGCTAAAGGCGGAATTTTAGAACAATTTTTAAATTCCGTAAAAAGGACGAATGACTTATTTCGTCTCACCTAATTCAAGTATGATATTCCACTCTTCATCTGTTATGGGACAAACAGACAACCGGCCCAGCCTTACAAGTGCAATATTTTTCAATCGGTCATCTGACTTTATGGTAGCAAGTGTTACCGGCTTCTTTAATTTTTTCACAGGCTTAAAATCAACAACAACCCAATTCGCATCTTCTGTTGTCGGATCCTGGTAAGCCTCTTTTGCAACTTTGGCGATACCGACAATTTCGAGGCCTTCATTGCTGTGATAGAAGAAAACTTCTTCACCCTTTTTCATGGCTTTTAAATTGTTTCTGGCAGCGTAATTCCTTACTCCATCCCAAAAGGTTTGCTTGTCTTCGACAAACTTATCCCAACTATATTTTGTAGGTTCTGATTTTATTAGCCAATGTGCCATGGGAGTTAGGAATTAATAAATTAGGAATTAGGGATTTCGATGTGTGCCGGGTTTGATTTTCAAACTGTATTTACCATCCATTGGCAAGTACATCTGCTATGTGAAGTGTTTGTAAATTATAACCTTTATTTTTTATGTAGCCATCAATATGCATCAAACAACTGAGGTCAGTGCTTATGAGGTACTTTGCCCCGGTGGCTAAAGCATTGGTTACTTTTTGGTCAGCCATTGCGACGCTGATTGCTTCAAATTTTACAGAGAATGTACCACCAAACCCACAGCAGGTTTCTACATCTGCCATCTCCAGTATTTCAAGGCCTTTTACATTGTTTAATAACCTGCGTGGTTCTTCTTTTATTTTACATTCCCGCAAGCCTGCACAACTATCATGGTAGGTAGCTTTACCTTCAAGTTTAGCTCCTACATTATCTACTCCAAGTATCTTTACCAAAAACTCGCTAAACTCAAAAGTCTTCTCCGCAATTTTAATTACATTGTTATGATCCGATGAATTATCAAACAACTTGCTGTAATAGTTTCTTACGAAACCAACACAACTGGCACTAGGTGCAACAATGTATTCAGCTTCTTTGAAATCTTTTAAAAATTTCGAACAAACAGCTTTGCTCTCTTCCCAAAAACCGGCATTGAAAGCTGGTTGTCCGCAACAAGTCTGGTCTTTGTTGTAGTGTACATCGCACCCTGCTTTTTCGAGCACCTTAACCATGTTAAAGGCTGTTTCAGGATACAACTGGTCTACAAAACAAGGAATAAAAATATCTACCTTCATGCCCCTGGCCCCTAAAGGGGAGTTTAAGCCTAAATCCCTAAAGGGATTTAAGAAAAATGATAAATAAAATTACCAAAGTACAAGTGTGCGACGCAACGATGCCAAATAAGAGCTTTTCAGCCTGGCACCAACATCTTCCTAAAAATTCTCTAATACTTATTACCTCAGCGACTTAATGGCCTGCTAAACTTTCCCTATTCAATACCCCTTTTCAATGCAATCATTTTTATAGCTGTAGTCGCTGCTTCTTCTCCTTTATGTCCATGTATTCCCCCTATGCGCTCTTCGGCCTGCAGTTCATTGTTAACAGTCAGGACGCCAAAAATAGTCGGAACATCAAGAGATAAATTTAATTGCATTACTCCGTCAGTGATGCCTTTACAAACATAATCAAAATGAGGAGTATCGCCTTTGATTACTGTGCCCAAAGCAATAAACGCATCAGCTTTTTTAGCACTGTTTTCATAAAGTGCCTTAATTACAAATGGGATTTCAAAAGCACCAGGAACAACAATAGTCTTTGTCTCAACCCCACTCTCACCCAGCACTCTTATACATCCCTCCTCAAGCCGATCTATGATGTGTGCGTTCCATTCGGTTTTTACTATAACTACAAAGGCATCCTGTAGTAACGGGATGCCTTTGTTTAATTCTGTATTGCCTTTTGTAGCCATATTATTTTACGCTAAAATCATTTTTTTCAACACTCAAGCGATAGATGTATTTATCAATTGAAAACCCTTTTTCTGTTTTTGGATATTTCTCTTTTATCTGCCTATAAACATCAATCGCCTCCTTATTCTTACCCATGCTTTCTAAAAGATAACCTGCGCGGAATAAAAATTCGGAAGAGTTGAACTGATCTGATTCGAATTGCTTACCTGCCTTTTTATAATAATCAACCGCCTCATCTTTCTTGCCGAGTTCACTATAAGCATCACCAAGACGACCATAAGCCACCATTTGGATCTGTTTCGATTCAGTTTCAAAGTCTTTCAAATGCTTAACGGCGTTATTGAAATCGTGGGTCTTTAAATATATAATTCCGGAGTAAAAATGAGCGAGGTTAGCAGCTTTTGTTCCATCGAAATTTTTAATAACATTTAAAAAACCCTTATTCTGACCATCACCATTTAGGGCAACTGCAAGGCTGTCGTTTCTAAAGTATTCTTCAGCTTTAAACATTGCCTCAGCGGCCCTTTCTTCTTTAGGGCCAACAATCATACTTTTATATAACAACCATCCTCCTACAATTACAATAACAGCAACAGAAACCCCTATTATCAGTTTTTTATTTTTCTCCCAGAAGCCACTTGCACTTTGCGCGTGTTGATTTACTTCAACAGCTTCCTGCACTTTATTTTCAGCCATTTTTATTGTTTATTTATACTTTTTGTTTGTATTAAAGTCGTTCGTCGTAAGTCGCAAGAAATACCGCACGTTTTCTTAATACCTGCTACTTGAGTCTTAGTACTATTTAATCGACGATAAAATCATAATTTTCTTCAGCATATACATCTTTCAATAGTTCGCTGTCATCTGGCCATGGGCTTTCTTCTGCAAATCGAACACTTTCTTCGACGACCTCGTTTATTCTTGCATCAATAGCATCAAGGTCTTCCTGGTTTGCAAATTTGTTATCCAGTATCGCTTTCGTTACAAGCGAAATCGGGTCTTTAGTTTTATATTCATCCAGTTCCTCTTTACGACGATACTTTTGAGGATCGCTTATCGAGTGGCCTTTGTAACGGTAAGTCTTCATCTCAAGTAAAGTTGGACCGCCCTTTTCCCTGGCTCTTTTAACCGCACGAGCTACAGCATCGTGTACAGTTTCCGGATCCATTCCATCAACCATGTCAGCCGGCATTTCGTAAGCGTCAGCCAGTTTATAAATATCAACTACGTTACTGGTTCTTTCAACCGAAGTACCCATAGCGTAATTATTGTTCTCACAGATAAAAACAACAGGCAATTTCCAAAGCATTGCCATATTGAAGGTTTCATGCAAAATACCTTGTCTTGCAGCACCGTCACCAAAGAAACAAAGAACTACATTATCGGTTCCTTTGTATTGCTCAGCAAAGGCTAACCCGGCACCGGTACCTATTTGTGCTCCAACGATACCATGTCCACCAAAAAAATATTCTTTCACACCAAAGAAGTGCATGCTTCCACCCTTGCCTTTAGAAGAGCCTGTAGCTTTACCATAAAGCTCAGCCATACAGGCATTTGCAGAAACACCTTTTGCCAATGCCCAGCCGTGGTCGCGGTAAGCAGTAATAAAGGGATCTTCCTGGCGGGTAGCAGTCATACAGCCTGCAGCCAACGCCTCCTGTCCTACATATGCATGGAAAAATCCACGGATCTTTCCTGCCATTTTATATTTTTCCTCTGCCTTCAATTCAAACTGGCGGATCAGTTGCATCAACTCATACCAGTACAAATATGTTTCCTTTGAAAATTTAGTTGGCACTTGTCTGAAATTTTGAGCGGCAAATATAGGGAAAAGAAGGTTACAAGTTTCACGTTGGAAGTTGCAGGTCGACGTTAAACTTTGATTGACAAATAGTGCTGGCGACAGGTGAACAGTTGAAGCCTCCTGCCGTTAAAGACTCTGGTTTTTCACCTTTACATTTATCTTGCACACTTTCATGCTGCACTTAAACACAATAACTCTCTATCAATTTAAAAACTACCAGCAGCAAAACCTGCAGTTCAGGGAGAATGTGATCGGCATTTGTGGTAACAACGGTCTTGGAAAGACCAACTTGCTGGATGCTATCTATTTCTTATGTTTCACAAAAAGCTATTTTAGCAAGACTGATGGCGCAAGTGTGCACCATGGGTGTCAGGGAATGAGGATCGAGGGAAATTTTACCAGAAATGGTGAAAACGAAAAAATTGTCTGCATTTTACGAGAGAATAATAAAAAAGAAATTCAGCGGAACACAGAAGAATATAAGAGATTCAGTACGCACATAGGCCAGTTCCCGGCAGTAATGATAGCGCCGGATGATGTTGAATTAATTATTGGCAGTAGCGAAATTCGCAGGAAATATATCGATACACTCTTAAGCCAACTTAACCCACAATACCTGCAAGCTCTTATAGATTACAACAAAATTCTGCAACAACGGAACAGCCTGTTAAAGTCAGCCAACGAGCGCGGATACCTCGATGAGTCTTTACTCGACATTATAACAAAGCAACTAGTCAAACCCGGAGATTATATTTTCAACTGCAGAAAGAGTTTTCTCGCTGATTATTTGCCTTCTGTTGCTAACAGTTACCTTAGAATTGCGGGTACAAATGAAGCTGTGCTTTTACGATATTATAGTCCTTTGTTTGAAGATAGTTTTGAAAACCTTTTAGCCGCATTTCGGCAAAAAGATCTGATGTTGCAGAGAACATCTGTCGGAATTCATCGGGATGATATCGAGCTGAAACTTGGCGGCGAAAATTTTAAAAACATTGCATCCCAGGGTCAACGTAAAAGCCTGCTTTTTGCATTAAAACTGAAAGAGTTTGATGAACTGAAATCAGCAAAAGGCTTCTCCCCTATTCTCTTGCTTGATGACGTTTTTGAAAAGCTTGATGCCGGGCGAATGCAAAACCTGTTACATCATGTATGCATAGAAAATAAAAGCCAGGTTTTTATAACAGATACTCATAAAGAAAGATTGCAGCAAGCATTGAAAAACCTGAAAGTTTCCTTTCAGTTGATTGAGTTATAGCAGGTATCAAAAGTTAGTTTATAGATAATACGTGAATTAAGGGTAAGTTCTTAAACAGGGGTGGATAAGAGTTTGGGTATCGAAATCTTCAATTTACAGGAATTGTTTTCACGGATAGGCATAATAGAGCAAACATCAGGTGGCATAAGTTGTGCAAGTATTGTAATTTCGCCTCAAACTATTACCATGAAGCTTTTTGTTGCCGGACTTCCGAATGATTTTGATGATACAGATTTAAAAGAAATGTTTGAATTATATGGGGAAGTGATTTCTGCAAAGATTGTAATGGACAGGGAAACGGGCAAAACCAAAGGTTTTGGTTTTGTAGATATGAAAAATAAAGCAGAGGCACTCGAAACCATTGAGGCATTAGACGGTGCCGGTCTTCCACGTGGAAAAAAGATTGTTGTAAAAGAAGCTGAAGAACAACCCCCCAGAAATAATAATTTTAACCGTAGTAATAATAGAGGGTTTAATAATAATAGATATTAAACCTTGCTTTTAAAATTCCCGGTTTCTCCTTCGTCTCCATCCTCAAATAAGATTATTTGAAGGATAGAGAATTAAACCTGAATAAAATCATTTGGTCTAAATATTAACATTGGCACAATTAGTGGAACGGATTGGTTGAAATCAAATAATTGGCACCGGTACTACTCTGAAAGGGACATAGGCCGGTGCTATCTATTTAGGGTAGTTGGTAAGCGGCGGATTGTCCAAGCCTCACTTCAATTCACCATAACCTCATCGACAAAAACCCAGCCTTTTTTCCCTTTTTCATTATGCCATTCCGGAATTTTAGCTACAGGGGTGGCGATCACTTTAATAAACTTCAGATCTCGTGGTGAGAACGCGCAGCTGAGAGGCAGGTTAGTATTGGGGTCGCCTTTTATTGGCTGTTTTGGAAAAATCTTGCCTAAAAGGCTTAACCTATTCTTATCTGATCCGCCGTATACTTCCACCGTCGCAGGTGGAAAAATGGAAGCACCTATATCTCTAAGCAAGCTTACGGTAACAGATGATGCCTTGACGGGTTCCTTAAACATTAAAAGCCCTTCGAAATTATTGTTTTGAAATCCAAGCCATTTGCCGCTTCCTTTTGACGGTTCACTTTTTATAAGGTCAGCTAACGTCTTTCCTTCTTTGCCTTTGTATTTTGCATCTGCCGGCTTTAATAAAGCAATACTGTCAGGACGATAATGGCTGGTGAAAAAATAACGTGAAACAACATCACTGCTATACCAACCTGGTTTAACTGCCCTTGTTTTTAGCTCAAAGATTTTCTGGATCAGTATATCATTTTTGAAAACCGGGGAAGTTATGGTATCAGGATCAGTTCCATCAGTTGTATAGCGAATGATTGTTCCAGGAACATAGTGTCGGAGTTGAACAGCTACAGGTTCCGTGACGATTGAATCACCATTTACAACAATTGGCGGGGTAAGTTTCATTATCACTTTATCAGCATTAAATCCTGTTTCAAAACGAATTTTACCTTGTTTATTTATTGCTGCAACTGCCGGTTTCGTAATTCCTGTATTCCAGATAAAAACAGACCGCAATTTCGGGACATCCTGTAATACCGCTAACTGCTTGGCTGTAACGGATGTTCCTGTAATAGAGAGGTTTTTAAGTAGTGGAAGGTTTTTTAATTCATTTAGTGTATTGCCGGTTATGGCAGAATAATTAAGATTAAGCGTCCTTAAATTATTAAACTGTCCGATTATTTTTAAATCCTCATCTTTTACAGGCATTTTACTCAGGTTTAGTTCAACCACCTGTTGTTTTATGTCGGTAAGTTCCTCTAATTGTTTACTGTTAAAATACGGGCTGTTGTAGAAATTAACGACAAGCGCAGGAGATTTGATAGCAACAGGATAAATAACACGGTTTGTATTATTCAGCTTTTTTATAGTGTTTTCGTCTGCAGCAGCAAAATCATATTTTTCTTCTGAGAAAGCTCGTAGTCTTTTGTAAGCTAATATTCGCAATGTATCATTTGGAGCAAGATCAACCACTTTTTTACTCATGTCAGATCCAGATTTAATCCAGCTGTAGAGGATGGCAACTTCTTCATCTGTCAGTTGAGGTTTCCCTGCTGGTGGCATATGTTCTTTTTCATCTTCAGGCAAATGAATCCTTTGCATCATCAATCCAAAATCTGCCTGCGCTGTATCCCACAGTTTTCCGCCTTTCCCACCCTTAAGCAACAAATCCGCGGTTTCCATTACCAGTTCACCTTTGGCTTTTTTACTATTGTGGCAAGACATGCATTTTGCCTCTAACACGGGGTGTACAACGTCAGCATATACAAACGCATCTTCAAACAAAACCGCCTTTCGCTCTTTTCCAGGTGTTATTGGCGCCATTAAGAAATTCTCCCCGTGAGTAATTTCAGCGCCTAAATCTCCAGCAATAACTACCACCAATAACATGAAGAATGAGGCAGAAATGTTGAACCACCTGCTTAACTCTTTCGTAGAACTTACCCAATACCAAAATAGTAATATAAAAG
>JAOQAJ010000341.1 GCA_025963675.1 Segetibacter sp. | reverse complement strand
TCATTTAACATGATTCACAAAGCGCTAAGAGCAATGATGTATGATACAGCGCTAACATTACAACAAACCTACTTTGCCGACGTTCGGGAAGCCGAAGTTGCTTTGTCAAAGGTGCAAACGGTGATACACGAATTTGAGCAACACGCTTATCATGAAGATACTTTTATGCTTCCGGCTATTGAAGCTTTCGAACCAGGGTTGGTAGAGGAATTTGAAAAAGAACATGTGGCAGATATTGAAATAGGCAATCGTCTTGAAACCTTGATAAACATTTATCGTTCTTTGGAAACAAGCGAAGAAAGAATAAATTGCGGATCTTCCATTAGTAAATCATTTCGTGATTTTATGGTTTTCAATATCAGCCATATGTCGAAAGAAGAGATAGAAATTAGCCGGGTGCTGTGGGCTAATTACACGGACGAGGAATTACTTGAATTAAACGGAAGCCTCACAGCCAGCATTCCTCCGGAGCAAAAAATGGTAAGTGCAAAGTGGATGTTACGCAGCATCAACAAAGCAGAAGCAATAACCTGGTTGGAAGCTGTGAAACAAAGCTCACCTACATTTGTTTTTGACGCGCTGATTGATCTTGCTCACGCTGAATTGCCAGAACAAATCAGAGCAGAAGTTCTTGAGTCCGTTATGGAAGAGGAACTTCTATTCTAGACTTATAGAATTTTCGGGTCCAACCATTATAAACAAAGCCGGCAGAATAATCTCTTCCGGCTTTTGTGTTTTTTAAACTATTACTTAAAATACCTGCCATTCGTTGCATCGGACGGAAACATAGATATTCATCCTTATTTTCTAAAGCTTTTTTTAAACAGTGAAGAGAACGGCAATGAAAACTAAAGCTTCTCAATGGTTTGCTGATAAAGTGATTGCGACGCAACGATGATGACTGCTGAACTGAAGCCGGTATCAAACAATTCTTATTATTATAAAACCTCGAATGAGAGAAGTTTATTCAGGCAAAAAAATACATATTTAAACAGATAAATAAACCTTGCCTAAGGACTCCACAATCTCGTAGGTTTGTATCTTTTCATTTCCCGGCCCAGCTTTAACCATCCCGGTCTTTACATCAAACTGGCTTCCATGCCACGGACATTGCACGGTTCCGCAAATCATTGCTCCACCTGCAAGCGAAGCACCTTTGTGTGAACAGCGATCGTCAAATGCAACATACCCTTGTTCTGTCCGGGCAATTACGATCCTCTTATCTTTTGCATGAATAAGTTTCATTTGATCAACTTTTAATTCATCGAGTGCACATACTTCCAGACGTCCGGTATCCTGATCGAAATACTGCTCATTCCATTTGCCTGCACCAGCATACCGTACGTCGACACCGATCTGGTTTCGATGAACAAGCGTACCGCCAAGCCATCCGGCATAACCAGTCATAACAACACCGATAAACTCAAGGGCCAAAACGATGTAGGGAGAGAAATTCTCCACATGCTTTAAATAAAGCGCAATGCAGAAAATCACAAGAACAGAACTATTAACAATGCCATGGGTTGCCGCACGTTTTTTAGCGGAACTTTTTGGTGGAACTGTATACGTATAATCAATAATTCCGGGAATGGCAGCGCATACAGCAGCGATAATGCCGGCTGAATGAAGGTACTGGCCTGTTATTCCAAATGCAATGTCATCTTTAATTATTCTAAGTGAATCGAACAACAAGGTGCCAATATAAAATGCAAGTGGAAAACAAACCAATATCGGGTGAATGGGATGACTTTTAATGTGAGCTTTACTTCTCATAAGCGTTTTTTAAAATTGCAGCAAAAAGCTTACCTGCTAGTCGGATTAATACCTGAGCCTTATGCAGCAAACCTATCAATGAAAGAATACAATATCTTTACCCATTATAGAAACCCCTTGAATGAATGATGATCTTATCGTATTTAAGAACCATTAGAAGATTAAAAAAGGAATTGAAGCAGCAGCAGGATTACATTAAGACTTTTCTAAATCCTTACCTTGAAGAGTTACAAACGAAACACAGGGGAACATTCGGGGAAGAGCAATTAAAAAAAATAAGACAGTATTATGGCTTGTTTATTCCAACTATTCTTTGCTCGGGTTACAAGCATTTATATAGCGAAAAATATACAGAGGCAGAAAGAAAAAGGGCTACCTTGTTTGGCATCTTAACCCCTGTAGGTGATGACTTATTTGATATAGATAAACTGGATTTAACGGCAATTAACGAAATTACTTATCATCCCGACAACTACGAAGCGGAGACATTTTCGGCCCGTGTTGCCAAAGAAATTCAGTCTTTCATGCTAAAAGATGTTCCAGCAAAAAAGGAATATCTGAAAGCGGCAAAAAATGTTTTTGAAATACAGCTGGAGACAATAAAACAGACGGATCCTTCGATAGATGATACTGAACTTGAACGAATAACCTATGCAAAAGGGGGCTACTCCGTCATCATCTATCACCAGATAATGGAAAAGCCGGCATCTGAAGATATGTGGAAAGTGTTATACCATGTTGGAAGTCTCATGCAATTTGGAAATGACTTGTTTGATATGTTTAAAGACCTTCGTGATGGTATCGTTACACTACCTGACCGTTGCACTGATTATACCAGCTTAAAGGAACTCTTTTTGTCGAGAGTAAAGGAATGTAACAGGTTAATCTTTTCGCTTCCATACAGCCAACAGAAGAAGGAAGAATTTGCCATTGCAATGCATCTTATTATCAGCAGAAGTGTTGTTGTAATTGATAAGATGATGCATTTGGAGGAACAACTAGGGAAACCGCTACATTATAATAAGCTCAGCAGACAACAATTGATCTGCGATATGGAGAAACCAAAAAATATTATAAAGTGGTTGTATTATTCTTACAAGCTTCCGCAGCTCAACTAAATTTGCCAACTTTCTAACCAATCGTTAAACTACTTTATAAGCTTTTAAAAGATCAGTTGTTAATCATCCATTTCGATATGAAAAGCCCCCTTTTTATTTTACTCTTTTCTGTTTTTTCATTTAATGCTTTTGCTAATAAAGATTCGGCTTTAATAAATTCTCTGATTAAGAATATAGCGGCCATGCAGGTTAAACAATATGATGGAGAATTTTACCCTGGAATGTTTTATGGCTTCAGGGAGTGTGGTGGCATTCCTCACAATTACCAGAAGGATAATAACATCTTTTTTACTGCCATTTCTGCTTTTTCCTTTAAAAATATGCTCCCCTATCTGAGGGGAGAAAATAAATCGATTGCTGAAAAAATCGTCTCAAGTGCAGTTTCAACTTATCCAAATTTTAGGAACCGATCAGGTCTTCCCTTTTACAATTTTTGGGCGTCTGATGGAACCTTTATGCCTAACAGCTATTACTTCAAATATCTTCGGCCAATCTTCGGGCAGGGTGAAGATGCAGATGATACGGTGATGGTATTAATGAGTGCAGACAATGATGACAGCAGTAACATCATTGCAAAAAAAAGAATGATTGCAGTGAGCAATCTCAGCCGTAGAAAAATAATTTCAACATTTAAGAAATACAGAGACATTCCCGCTTATAGTACATGGATGGGTTTTAAAATGACGCCTGATTTCGACTTTTCGGTGCAGTGTAATATTATGTACTTTATGTACCAGAAAGGCTTGCCCTTTGTAAAGCAAGACTCAGCCACTATACAATACCTTTCTGAATTGGTAAAAAACCGGTACTATATGAACCGACCGGTTTACATTTCACCTTACTATGTGAAAAC
>JAOQAJ010000337.1 GCA_025963675.1 Segetibacter sp. | reverse complement strand
CAGGAGGGTGAATTCATTTTAAATGAGAGTGGTACCTCTGTATCGATTGATCCTGATATTGATTTTACTGAAGACGAAGAAACAAGTAGGTCTGACGATGCAGAAGCCGATGAAGAAGATAAGCAAAAAGTAGAAAAAGACCATCAAAAGTAAGGTCGGCGTGACTATGTAAGAATTCGTCGCATTTGAGTAAAGAGTACAAGGGTGCGACGCAACGAAAGATTAATTATTACTCGAAAGTTGGGTTCAAAATAGTTCTCAATTTTAATTGGCTAGTGGACAAAAACGAGGTTTTTTTTTAATTCATCATCAAAACGTTTACACTGCGTTGCAAGATGTTGAAAGCGATCTCAGCCATCAGGTTTTCTTTGTCTAACGTTGGGTTAACCTCAGTAATCTCAAAACAACAGATTTTTCGGTTCTGCATAAACTTACTAATTAAATCTTCAGCTTCCCTTTCCCGAAGTCCGTTGCTTACAGGTGTCCCCGTTCCTTTAGAAATAGAAGAGTCGAGGCTGTCAACGTCGAAGCTGACAAATATATCGGTGCAGTCGCTTAAATAACGAATAACAGATCGAACAATGTTCTCTGGTCCTTTGCGTCGTACTTCGCTTGTGGTAATCACTTTCATTCCATATTTATCCAACAATGCTTTTTCTTCGCGCTCATAATCACGTAACGAAATAAAAACAACGTCTTCCCCTAAGATCTTTGGCGAAATGCCACCCAGGTTTTGAAGGTGACGCCAGTATTTTTCAGTTTCCTTATCTAATTCGTGAACCCCCAATTCAGCGTTATCTTCCGCCAGTGCAGTAGCCAACGGCATCCCATGCATGTTGCCTGATGGAGTCGTGTAGGGTGTATGTAGATCGGCATGAGCGTCTATCCATATAACCCCGATTCTTGCATCGGGTCGCGCCATTTTTATACCGGCAATTGTAGCTCCTGAAATGCTATGATCACCACTTAAAACGACCGGGAAAAAATTGCCTTTAATTGTATTCATCACCGACTTACTGACGCGCTCATACATCGTACAGATCCCTTTTATACGCTTTGCATAAGGTGACGAAACAGGTTCGAAAAGAACGTTATTTTCAGTAGGGATTTTTTCACAGGGAAAATGAACAAAGAAGTTGCTCATAAAATCAAGGGCCGCAATCTTTATAGCATCAATGCCTAAACTGGCTCCGCGTGTGCCGGCACCAATTTCTGATGGAACTTCAATCAACTTAATATTCTTCATACTATAAAATAAACAGGTAGGATAACGACAATTTGAAAACGAATAAAACCAATTAAATAGTCTATTGAGGAATGTAATAATTGGCCGGAAGTAATAAACAGGCGAAAGGAACTGCCTTTATATAATGAGCAATTAAGTTCATAAGTAATGAGGCAAAATTACAATTTTCCCTGTAAAGGTTTTTAGACAGGATTTTTGTGGACTTCTAAAAGAAATCTAAATAGTTGTACTGGCAAAGTAAATTGCAAAACACAGAATGATCGCAAGTAAAACTGCTGCCATTATTTTGTATTTATTCCATACTGTGTGCATGCGTACGTGTTTAGAAAAGTTATAGATTTTCCTGTACGTAGCGTTGTCAGTGCCGGCAATGGCAGTTAGCTGAAAACAAATTCTTTCGACATGGGCAAACGGAAGAAATCTCGAGCAAAACATAATTTCCTCTATAATCCGCTTATTTAATTTTGGATCATTATTTTTCTGAAGTATCGATATGTTGTGACGTGATAGCAGGTGTTGAATTTGCTGAAACAATGCAAGCTTATTCATTCGGTCCGGGTCGAGCATTGCTATTTTTCTTCTGAAATCAATCGTTTGCGTTAAAATAGTTTGTGGTGAAGTTTGATGTTCAGGTTTCTTTCTTTCTGGCTGCGAATAATGATTTCTGCTATTATTGTATTGTTCCCGCTGTTTTACATCTGACAAAACCTTGTACGCTTCAATGATGTCTTTAAACTTAGCTTCATACAACTGGTTACCAAAGTTTTTGTCGGGGTGGTATTGTAATGCAAGTCGTCGGTAAGATTTTTTAATATCTGCATTGGTCGCATTGGGGCTAACCTCTAATATTTTGTAATAGTCTTTCGAATTGATCATAAACCTTAAGCCTCAATAGCCTTACATATTTTCATAAAATTAGAGATACTGTATTAAAAAACTAGCTGGGGATTAAAAAACTAATAAATTTTAAACGACAAGTGTGTTGGCGAACAACTAAGAAGTTTAAATGGGCAACGGCAAACTTTAAATGTTGTGACCAAAATTAACAACTAAAATAAAAAGGCCTGGAACAACGGTGGCCAGGGCAAAAAGATTTGTTGTTGTGGTACGAACATCTGTTTTTATGGCAACATCGTTGCGTCGCATTCCGTTCATCTACAGAATAAAGATTTAACTTTTTACTCTATCTGTTGAAGCGGGTTGGCGTTGTGAGCACTTCAACTTCCATTATTCCTACTTTTGAAGAGATTATGAACGACACAGTACAAATTTCTATCGCGGTAACTGATGAGCAGACCAGGCAACAATTAATAGCGCAGTTGTCAATAAATGATTTCGACGCTTTTGAAGAAAACGATGAAAACCTGATTGGTTTTATAAATTCAGAAAACTTTGATGAACCGCTATTACAATCTATTCTTGCTCGGTACAATTTAAGTTATACCCGCACTACTATCAAAGAGCAAAATTGGAATGCCTTGTGGGAAAGTAATTTTCAACCTGTAGTTGTTGATGATTTTTGTGCAATCCGGGCAGATTTCCATGAACCTTTTTTAGATAAAAAACATGAAATCATCATAACTCCTAAAATGAGTTTTGGAACGGGTCATCATGCAACCACTTACATGATGATAAGCGAAATGAGTAAGATTGATTTCAAAAATAAAAGAGTAGCTGACTTCGGTACCGGTACAGGTGTTCTGGCAATTTTAGCAGAAAAACTTGGAGGTCAATCGGTTTGGGCAATAGATATAGACGATTGGAGTATTGAAAATGCAACCGAAAATATAGTTAAAAACGGCTGCACAAAGGTCGTTATAGAAAAAGCTGATAGTTTTGATTGTGAGCAGAGTTTTGATGTTGTACTCGCTAACATTAATAGAAACGTCATACAATCAAACGCTGATTTTATTGTTACAAGTGTTGGGGCAGGAGGTAAAGTATTATTAAGCGGATTACTAAAAGAAGATGAAAATGAAATAGTTACAGCCTTTGAAGAAAAAGGATTCGAGCATATCTCCACCGTTGAGCGGAACAATTGGATCTGTTTATTATTACAATTTGAGGCAAAATCTAAATAACTGTTTTAATTTTACCATTCGTCATTCAATTTTTCGATCCCCGTATTTTTTGTAAAAACTCCATGGCCGAATTGTTACTTATCATATTGGCTTACCTCATAGGTTCTATTCCTACATCGGTATGGGTGAGTAAGTACTTTTTTGGAGTAGACATAAGAGATTATGGAAGTGGGAATGCGGGTGCAACTAATACTTACAGGGTTCTTGGTTCTAAATGGGGAACGTTTGTTATGATTGTTGATGTTTTGAAAGGAGTAATCGCCACATCATTATTCCTTCTTGTTCCTTATTACACACACGACGAATTTGAAAGAACAAACTTTATGGTTGGTTTAGGAATGGCCGCAATAATTGGTCACATCTTCCCGATATTGGCGGATTTTAAAGGCGGTAAAGGTGTGGCTACTTTATTCGGAATGGTAATAGCCTTGCAACCTATTGTCGCAGTTTGTTGTGTGGGCGTTTTTCTATTAGTCCTTTTTCTTACAAGGTTTGTCTCACTTAGTTCTATACTTGCCGGTGTTGCTTTTGCCGTTTTTATCCTTTTTATCTGGAACGAACCTGAACCTCTATACCGGATTTTTGCAGTAGCGGTTGCGCTCATGATCATTTTGACCCATCAGAAAAATATTAACCGGCTGTTAAAGGGCACTGAAAGTAAGGTTCCCATCCTAAAACACCGTGACCGCAGAAAGAATAAACGAAAAGGTCAGGATTAATCCTGTTTTTTTTACGACTCCGCCATTCCCCTTATTACTGTTTATCAAGACGTTATCAACTTTTTTTCTGTTGGTATCATTATTGTTTATTGTAGGAAAAAATCAGTATGAAAAACAAATTATTTTTATTAAGTATCCTCGTTATGATGCTGGTGGTAGCATGTACTACAAATGCTATCACAGGTCGCAGCCAGTTATCGCTGGTGTCTGATGAGCAAATGCAACAGATGGCTGTTAGTGAATACAGGCAATTTCTCTCAGAAAATAAGGTAGTATCATCTTCTCAAAGCAAAGATGCTGAAATGGTCAAAAGGGTAGGAAGCAGAATCGCTGCTGCCGTTACCAACTACTATAAAGGAAAGGGCCTGGGAAGTGAGTTTCAAAATTACCGATGGGAGTATAACCTCGTCAATAGCAATCAGGTAAATGCATGGTGTATGCCGGGTGGTAAAATAGTAGTTTATACAGGAATTTTACCAGTTTCGCAAAACGAAGCTGCTTTAGCGGTGGTCGTGGGGCATGAGGTCGCCCACGCCGTTCTTAAGCATGGCTCTGAACGGATGAGCCAGGGATTGGTTCAACAGCTAGGTGGAGTAGCTTTATCGGTGGCTCTTGCAAACAAACCAGCAGAAACCCAAAACATGTTTATGCAAGCGTACGGTCTGGGTAGTTCAGTCGGAGCAATATTGCCTCATAGCCGGAAACAGGAGCTTGAAGCGGACCGTTATGGGCTAATTTATACTGCTTTAGCAGGTTACAACCCGAGAGAAGCGGTTCCATTATGGCAAAGAATGGAGGCTATGGGTAATGGTAGCCAGAAACCACCGGAATTTTTGAGCACCCACCCGGCGGAGCAAACCCGGATTCAGAAATTACAGGAGCAAATGCCAGAGGCATTGAAATATTATAAGCCGGTAGGCTCGAGATAGGAGAAATGTCCACATTTTAACATGAAAAGTCGCTTTCAACCCCAAATTGAGGCGACTTTTCTTTTATTTCTACCTTCTTTTTTTTTACCTTTGCACCTCATTTCGATAAACCTTAAATCTCTTTGAGGCATGTGTCAACAAACTTTGTTCGAAAAATTAGAAATCGCCAGCGAGAAAAATTTTCTTATTCAAGGTCTTCCTTCTTCAATTGAAAAGCAATTTATCAAGTTATCTTATTCGAAAAACGTTACCCCGCTTTTGAGAATAAAGAAAATTGATTTTGCGCTTGTTTTTGCCATTAATGGTAATCAGTTGAATGGAATAATGAAGGACGTTATTCCAATTTTGAATAAAGGAGGCAAACTTTGGGTCGCTTATCCAAAAACGGCCAGCAAAATAGCCAGCGACCTTAACCGGGACTGCAATTGGGAGATTTTAACGAGTAACAATTTTTTTAGTGTTTGTGAGGTGACTCTTGATCATGTATGGAGCGCACTAAGATTTGAAAGGACTGAAGCGGTTGCACCAGTTCAACCTGAGCCGGAAAAGGTAATAGAATCAAAGAAAGTAGAGCTAAAAGGAGTGGATTTTGACAAGAACCTTGCGGTTGCACCAGCAGAGCTGGAAAAAATGTTTACCGGACATAAGAAAGCAAGGGAATTTTTTCAAAACTTGTCCACTAGCAACCAGCGTGAATTTGTTGAGTGGATTGAAGGTGCAAAAAGAAAAGACACACGAAACAGGCGTTTAGAAGCAACAGTTGAAAAACTATTAGCAGGTAAAAAAAGCCCGTTAGAGAAATAAAGGTTCAGAGTAAAAAAATTAAAAAAAGTGCATCCAAAAGATGCACTTTTTTTATTATGTGACTGGTGTTTTTATAGCGGGTGAACCTAAGTCGCCGGAAGATCAAATGATGAACGTAATGCGTCGCCACTGAAGTTGACAGGAGTTTTTAGGCCGGTAACCAAAAATATTTTATTAGTCTATTTAAAAATCACGGTTCCTAGCTGCCCGGTAATTTTCTGTTCTTCATCTTTTAGAACCTTATGTATTTTAATCAAATCCATTTGCTCCTCAAAGGAAGCAGCTTTCTCTATGTCTCTTTGATTTTCGTCAAACATCTTCTTTATCTTCCTGAGTTTGAAGTAGTTGAGGCTCATTGTTACGTCCTGCCTGCTGATATCCCTGTTGTTAATATTCATTCCTTCCATTTTTGAATCCCATCGTGGACTCAATTCATATTGTTGAATACTTAGGTTTACTGCCAGTTTTCTTACACTATCATCTTCGTCGTATAAAAGGCTCTTGGTGGACGGCTGAAGGCCTTTATAATAGTAATCTTTATAGATGGTTAAAAGATTTTCTAATGCAGGGTTTTCTATTGAATAGTGCTCCAATTCCTCGAAAATGTAGTCTGCCATCGTTCTTTCCTCATCCCACTGCAACAACCCATATTCAAGCAACGCCCTGAGCAGGTTTTTTTCCTGGTTTTCGTCGTTATTGAATAAAGCAGCAGTTTCATGGATCTCTACTGGGGCGTCAGTAGGGGGAGTTTGCGCGTCGTTTACCTGCCTGTTTTCTTCTTTAGTAATTCTTTCGCGCTTCAGTTTGTTTACCAAAGCTGTCAGACCTGTTTCATCGATTTTTAGAATTCCTGAACATTGCCTTATATAATCCTGCTGCTTCGTGAAATCTTCGGCCCGGTGAAATTTGCTTAGTGTCTCAGCAACCTGGTTAACTACGGCTGATTTTTTGGCCGTATCATTTCCGGCATCTTTCAGCATAACTTCAAGCTGAAAGATGATAAAGTCTTTTTTGCTTGCTTCTACAAATTCCCTAAAAGGAGTAGCGCCTATCTTCTTTACATAACTGTCAGGGTCTTCATTATCAGGTATTAAAACCAGCTTTACATTCAAGCCTTCCTCCAATGCCATATCCAGTCCCCTTAGCGCCGCTTTAACTCCCGCACTGTCACCATCATAAATGATGGTCAGATTGTTTGTGTGTTTCCTGATTAAGCGCAGCTGATCAATGGTTAATGATGTACCACCGCTGGCTACAACATTTTCAATACCGGCCTGGTGCAGGCTTACGACGTCTGTATATCCCTCAACCAGTAAACATTCGTCATACTTGTTAATTGCCTGACGCGCCAAGTAGGTGCCATATAAGATTTTGCTCTTTACATAAATCTCGTTTTCAGGCGTATTTATGTACTTCGGTGCTTTATCGTTTGATTTGATGACCCTTGCGCCAAACCCAATAATCTTTCCGCTTTGGTTGTGAATCGGGAAAATGATCCTGCCCCGATAGTTATCATAATAAGTTTCATTTCTTGCCGTTACAAGGCCTGCCTTTTGCGCATATTCTATGCTAAATTGATTTTGGATCAATGCAAGCGTCAGGTCATCTTTAGCTTCAAGATTATACCCCAATTGAAATTTTTCGATGATGTCTTCCCGAAAGCCACGATGTTTTAGATACGTGAGTGCAACCGATTTCCCTTCTTCAGTTTCCACGAGGTTTTTGGAAAGATGTTTTTGAGCGAAGGCATTTAATATAAACAGGCTTTCGGCAACCTGTTGCTGTTGCTTTACTTCCGGGCTGGTTACAGTTTCTTCAATTTCAATGTTGTAGCGGGCAGCTATCCATTTCAGGGCGTCTACATAGCTGTACTTCTCGTGCTCCATGATAAAGCCAATAGCATTACCACTTTTCCCGCAGCCAAAACATTTATAAATCTCTTTACTGGGAGAGACAGTAAACGATGGTGATTTTTCGTTGTGAAATGGACAATTGCCTAAATAGTTCGCTCCACGTTTTTTCAACTTCACAAACTCGCCGACGATCTCAACAATGTCGATTCTATTAGTAATTTGTTGTATAGTCTGCTGTGTAATCATGGTAGTAATACAATGGCGAATATCTTTATTTCTACAGTAGTAAAGCCATATTTGAAGTAAAAGTTGGCATAATATTTCTTACCTAATTACAATATGGCTATTGTAATTAAGTCAATTATACATTTTTAGGGGGTTTTTTCATGTTAGGTTAAATGTAACCCTCCAGAGCATTCTGGGGGGTTTCTTTTTAAGGCAGAATCATTGAATTGTACTGTAGAAGATTTTCCTCTTTTTCCTTTATCGCGAAGGCAACAAAAAAAGTTCGAAGCTATAGACAGTTAAATTTTCACAAATGTCGAGAGATTTATGAAGTAACGGTTTTAAACATCAACAAGAATTCTCGGTGTGTTAATTGTTATACCTACTTATACTTTCCTCTTATAAACATTTTTACTAAAAGTTATCAGGTGGCTAAAAGTACTAGGTTCGCAGAAAAAGAGCTGTTGTTATTACTCAAGCAGAAGGATACTTCAGCTTTTAGTTATTTATATGACGAATACGCGCCTTCAATCTATGGAATTATCGTAAGGGAAGTAAAAAGCCCGCAGCTAGCTTCAGATATACTAAAAAGCACCTTCATTAATATTGCAAATGAGTGTGACAATATTGACTGCATAAAGAATTCTCTTTTTTCCTGGATGTTGCAACTTGCAAGGATTACTGCTGAGCAGGAATTCAAAGCTAATTTAGGTTTTCAGTCAATAATCGCTAGTCAAGCGGCACGTCCTGCTGTAATAAATCCAGAATTTAGCGAACAATTAAATTCCGGTCCTATCTTTTAAATTGGCGAACGTTTCTACGACGAAAAGTTTGAATTGGAGTCCAAGCTTCACTCTAACATATTAATTACACCCCCTTAATCTGTTTACACTGGGCGCCGGTAATTTTATTCTACACTAAAGAGTCGACTATTAGCTCCAAATTGTTTTCAACAACTTATTAGAAAAAGTTGATCTTTTGTTTTCCCTCGTAACTAAAAGGGACGGTTACATAAAATCCTCCTTTCCCAACCCGGGTTGTTCCCTTTGCTCCAATCGTCACTTCTTTGTTGAATAAAATACTGAGGGAGTTTTTAAAAAGTCCCTTCATGTTCACTTGCATGCTTGCAGGCAATGTAAATTCTGAAGATTTTGGTATATGCATCATGGTATCTAACACAAACTTCCCCAGGTAATTGCTGTCGAGATAAAGATCACAGTCAACGTTTTTGAGATTTACTCCAAAATTGTTCGGATTAAAATATACAAGGTCCATAGAAAGCTTCGATGTATTAAGACCCAGACTTTCCACTCTTATGTTTTTTACATTCCTATAATCAAAGGCAGCAGGTTTTTTACAGGAAAAACAACAAATAGAAAGGATAAAGATTAGGAAGGAGAGGAGTTTCTTCATAACTGCGTTTACTGCAAAGTAACATCAATTTAAACCTTTGTAGCTGCAAAAAATACCCTTATATTCGTTACTAATTTTTTTAGAATTTCCAATTTTTATTGGTGCAAAAAGACAGAAATGGTAGTAGTATAATTTTTAGCATCGTATTTTTGTTATTACACGTTATTAATCAATTGTTTGTAATAGTCAAGTAACTATTAATAGAGCGACTATTAACTGCAATATCGGTTATTTTAGCAGTTGTTAACAGTCTCAGGTGCCAAAACGATTTAAAAAATTATAAAATGACATTAACAGTTGATAATCAAACGTTTCCTTGCATTAACTTATTTAAATTAGTAGCAGAAGGTAGACATGTAGAAGTTGAGTTATATGAAAATTTTCAAAAAACAAGTTTTCGTAATCGCTATGTTATTGCTGGCGCCAATGGCCTAATCCATCTCACTATTCCGGTGGTTGGTGGGCGTGAGCAAAAGGCCTTATTTAGGGATGTTCAGATTGATGACAGTACTGATTGGCAGACGGGCCATTGGAGAAGTATCACATCGGCTTACAGAAAGGCTCCTTTCTTTGAACATTACTCAGAAACAGTTAGATCTCTTGTCTTCAATTCTGAAAAAAATCTTTTTTCTTTTAATATTTTAATCATCAGCAAAATTTGTGAGATGTTGAAGATCAATACAGATATTGGGTTTACCGGGTTGTATGAACGGAAGAATTCGCCGGTAGAGGGGAAGTTGGATTTTCGGAATAAATTTTTGCCGGGAAATTTTCAAAATGAGGGGAACTTGTTTAATGTAAAGTATTCCCAGGTTTTTGAAGACCGATTAGGATTTCAGCCTAATCTAAGTATTCTTGATCTTCTGTTTTGTGAAGGACCTAATGCAGCTGCTTTACTTACAGCATAAGTTTTACTTTTTATAATGCTCTTTTCTTCTACTCGTTTGATATCTAATTAGATAGGACTAAAGAGGGTATGATTTTTCTCGCCTTTTTTCTGTTACAGAAACCACTATTCCTGGTAGACTGTAAATTATTCGGAAATTTAAGCGCCCGAGCTGGATATAATGAACTGTTAATAACAATTGGATATGCAGCCTTTTTCTTCCTATCGAAATCTCATTGTTTACTGTAAATTGCTTTTTGATACACCTCCTTCATGATTCTTGAGAGATTCTTAAAAACCTTCTTTTGTTTGTTCATTTTCACGTTCGGTAGAGCGCAGGATTTAAGTAATAAGGGTACAGAGTTTTGGGTTGGGTACGGATATCATCACGCTATGACGCATATTTCTAGCCAGACCGAGAATGAGCAGGATATGGTTTTATACTTTACGGCGGATGAGAATGCAACTGTGAAAGTCGAAATTCCAGGTCTGGGATGGGCTAAAACTTACCAGGTTTCAGCCAATTCTGTCACGGAATCAGATCCGATGCCTAAAGCAGGAAGCCAGGATGCCAGGCTAATATTGGAAAAAGTATATAACTCCGGAATTCATATTACGAGCGATAAACCTGTAGTTGCTTACGCCCATATCTATAATGCCAGCGTTTCCGGTGCGTCATTGTTATTTCCGGTTAGTACGTTAGGGCAGGATTACTACACACTAAACTTTACCCAAAGAGCCAATACCATAGATTGTAATTCATGGGCTTATGTTGTAGCTACTGAAGACAACACTACGGTAGAAATAATACCTTCAGCCAATACCCTTAAACATACTGCTGGCCAAGCTTTTACAGTTTCCTTAAATAAGGGCGAGATTTACAATCTAATGGGTACTACGAATGGAAATAATGGCTCCGATTTGACCGGCACCCGTATTCATTCAATAAGTTCGGGAACTGAAGGATGTAAAAAAATTGCCGTTTTTTCTGGTTCAGGAAGACTTTCCATTTATTGCGATAATACTGTTACCACTTCTGACAACGTCATTCAGCAGGTTTTCCCAAGTAGTGCATGGGGTAAAAAATTCCTGACGGTACCGACAGAAAAGCTTCCAAATAATTATTTCCGGATTGCAGTTTCTGATCCTGCAACGGTCGTTACAGTTGATGGGACGCGACTTACCAATTTAGTTAACAACTTTTACTACGACATTCTTGAGAATTCTCCGAAAAGCATAGTGGCGGACAAACCAGTTATGGTTGCCCAATACATCACTTCTACAAACAGCTCAACGGGCCCAACCTGCGGTAATTCGTTCGACGTGAATGGGGACCCGGAAATGATATACATAAGTCCTGTCGAACAGACGATAGACAAAATAACCCTGAATTCCACTGCCAGATATAAAATAACGTCACACTATATAAATGTAGTGATCAGATCATCCGCTATTCCAAGTTTTACCCTTGATGGGCGCAGTGTCAGTTCATCATTTAGGTTGCACCCGCAGGATCCTTTATATTCTTATGCAGTTTTTACGGTTGGCGCCGGAGCTCACCGGCTCAAAGCAGATTCTGGTTTCAATGCTATTGCGTACGGGTATGGAGGTACGGAATCTTACGGATACAACGCCGGGACAAATATTAAAGACCTCTATCAATTTATTTCGTTGAGAAATCAATACGCAAAGGTTGACCTTCCTTTGACCTGTGAAAATACAAAGTCGTATTTCTCTATTACCCTACCTTACAAAGCTTCAACTCTTAGCTGGGATTTTGGTGCTAACATCCACATTACTCCAAATAATAATGTAACGCAGAATAGTCCTTCGCCTGATTCAAGCTACAGCAGGGATGGAAGAACTTTATATGTTTATTCCCTGCCATCCTTGTATTCATTTAATGCGAAAGGTACCTACCCGGTGAAAATTGTTGCTAACAATCAAACCAGTGATGGCTGCAATGGAATCCAGGAGTTGGTTTATAATGTTCAAGTGTTAGATCCGCCTGTTCCAAACTTTACAATTGCACACGGCGGATGTGCGACCGATTCGGTTTTTTTCAAGGATGAGTCAAATGGAATGGGCAGGCCTTTACAAAAATGGCAGTGGAGCTTTGGGGATCAGACAATAGATAGCGTAGCTAATCCTCGAAAAACATTTCTTTCGTCGGGAACATACAATATAAAAGAAACAGCAATAAATGACATTGGATGCGCTACCGACACCATAAAACCTTTTACAATTGCTCCACAACCAGTTGCCGATTTCAATTATACAACGCCCGGTTGTGAAGGAACGCCAATTACATTTACGGATGCATCGACAATGGTTTCAGGGAAGATCGTAAAATGGCATTGGGATTTTGGAAATGGTAACACGGTCACGAATACCTCTAATACTCCTGTAATCAAAACTTTTAACGCACCGGGCAGCTATAGTGTTTCGCTACAGGTTGACAATGAATCAGGATGTAAAAGTGTGATCTCGAAAAAGACTGTTACAGTCCGCGCCTCACCGGTAGTAAATTTTGATATGCCTGGAGCTTGTCTACCTGCAGGTGTTGCAGTCTTTACCAATTTAACTACCATTACTGACGGTTCCCAAAGTTCAATCAGCTATTCATGGACTTTTGGCGATGGCGGAACATCAACCATTAGTAGCCCGAATCATTCATATAAAACTTCAGGTCCGTTTACGGTAAATTTAAAAGCGACATCAGCAGCCGGCTGTACCAAAGACAGCAGCAAAATATTTTCTAATATTTATCCTCAACCTGTTGCTTCGTTTAATTATAATCCCACAAAAATTTGCGTTTCTGACAGTGTGAGATTTACAGATGTGAGCACGGCTGATAACAACTCGATTGCTTCGTGGCTTTGGAGATTCGGAGACGGTGAAAGCAGCACTTCAAAAAATCCTGCTCATAAATATGCTGACAGTGGTTCTTACGTAGTTACTTTATTTGTCAAATCGGCTTTTGGCTGTAGTTCTGACACTCTCAAAAAAACCATCTACGTAAATAAGGCTCCAACTGCTGCATTTACAATTTCGCCATCAACCTGTCAAAAAGAACCTTTTACTATCACCGATCAGTCTAAACCGAATTCAGGAGCAATAACGAACTGGTTCTGGAACTATCCTGATGGAACATCGGAAGCTCATGTAAATAATAACCCCTTTACAAGAAAATCTGATGTTGCGGGTAATTATACTATTTCGTTAGTTGTTCTAACGGATAATGGCTGCAAAAGTGATACAGTAAAACAATCAACGGTTGTTCATTCTTTGCCTGTTGCAAATTTCATAGTCCCGCAAGTTTGCGTTAATGATCCGTTTGCTGCTTTTATAGATAGCAGCTATATGCCGGGAAATACTGCCGGTTCACCTTTTACATATAAATGGGATTTTGGTGATCCTACATCCACCACTACCAATCCCAATATTTCCACAACTAAAAACCCCAGGCACAAATACTCGAAGGAAGGGCCCTATAATGTTTTCTTGACTGTTACATCAAATACAAATTGTTCTTCGACGATCAAAAAAGTAATTAGTATAAACAGTGGGTCGCCTAAAACAGATTTCACAATAATTGATAATGGCCCTGTTTGTAATAATTCTGTAATACAAATTAGAAATAATTCTTCTGTAGCTGTTGGATCTGTTACTAAAATAGAATTGATATGGGACACCCAGAATAATGCAGGAGCAGTGGAAACGGATAATGCTCCGAATATTGGTAAAATTTATAATCATTCATTTCCCACCAATGAAACAATAAAAACTTACCAGGTAAAAATGCGCGCTTATTCGGGCATAAGTTGTTTCAGCGAGAAGGTTTTAGCTGTTACAGTAAATCCTTCTCCAAAAGTTGTTTTTTCCGCAGTTACGCCGGTCTGTTTAAATGATGGTTCCGTTAATGTAACTCAAGCAAAAGAGATAAGTGGAATTAGCGGCACTTTTGTTTTTTCCGGAAATGGGATTTCGTCTAATGGAAACTTTAATCCAAATGTTGCTGGTACGGGCACGGCAACTGTTACATACACATTTACTTCTGCTGCCGGTTGCACAGACTCTGCTTCTCAAACTATTGAAGTGGTCGCGAACCCGGTTGTCAGCATATCTTCGCCCGTCTATGTTTTAGAAGGAGGTACTGCTGAGTTAAATCCTTCTATTGATGGAAACGCAACTAAGTTTCTTTGGACTCCGGCAACTTATCTCAATAACCCAAACATTAAAAGCCCGGTCAGTTCACCTAAAGACAGTAGTATTACTTATAAACTTACCGCGACAACTGCTACTGGGTGTGAGGGAAGTAGCTCGGTTACAGTTTTAATTCGTAAGTCCCTCGGTATTCCCAACACCTTTTCGCCTAATGGTGATGGAATAAATGACGTTTGGAATATCGCTGCACTTGCAAGTTACCCTGGTTGCGTTGTTGAGGTTTTCAACAGGTTCGGCAACATTATATTTCGTAGTGTGGGTTACGCTAAACCCTGGGATGGTACCTTCAACGGGAGTTCTTTACCTGTTGGCGTTTATTACTATATCATTAATACAGGAAACGGGAAAAAACCTTATACAGGTAACGTTACCATCCTCAAATAGGGAATATAGCAGCATTGACACGATTTAAGAGATTTGAAAAAGGGCCGATAAAACATGTATCGGCTAAGTAAAGAAAAGATGGTACAAGAGTGCGACGCAACGACTGAATAATAGTAGTACTTAAGCCCGGACCAAAACCAACAAACTTTTCGTTTTTTATATTAAAAACCAAAAGGGAACGTTCAGAATTAAAAGGCATTTATTGAATCAGCAATTATGCTATAAATTTAAAAAATGAAAAGAAGAGTTTTCTGTACCATACTTACTTGTTTTCTTGGATTAAGTGCTTTTGCTCAACAGCTTCCTCATTATACTCAATATGTTCTCAATAATTTTATATTAAACCCGGCTGTCGCCGGTATTGAAAATTATACTGACGTCAAAATCAGTCATCGCCATCAGTGGGTTGGTATAGACGGAGCACCCGTTACCACTTACGTGACCATACAAGGGCCGCTGAAAAAGAGCGATTACGAACGGGAAACTGCAACAGGTTTTCATGCTTCCGGCGAAAACCCAAGGGGGAAAGCATACTGGCAGGATTACGAGCGGGCGGCACCACATGCCGGTCTTGGATTGACAGTGCTAAATGATCGTACCGGCCCATTAAATCGTTTCGCCGCCTATGGAACTTACGCATACCATATTGGTATTTCTGCAAAAACAAGTTTATCTGCTGGAATTTCCGCAGGAATAAAAAATACTTCTCTAAATGCCGGAAAGCTTTCTTTTGATGTACCTGTTGATCCTGCAGTTGCTGGCAGCGGTTATTTGAATCGACTAACGCCGGATATGAATGCAGGCCTTTGGTTGTACTCTGCAGATTATTTTGCGGGACTTTCAGCGCAAAACATCATTCCTTCTAAATTAAAATTTTCAGAAGATACTGTGAAACTGGCAGGTGGCAGACAAATACCGCACATGTTTTTGACTGCTGGTTACCGGTTTTTTGTTGGTGAGGATGTTTCTTTCCTTCCAAGTGCATTGGTTAAATATGTAACATCGACCCCTGTTAGCTTCGATATAAATGCAAAACTGCAATACCGTGATCTGTTATGGGTCGGGGCAAGTATGCGATATAAAGATAGCTGGGCAGCAATGGCGGGGTTGAATATAAGTAATGCAATTAACGTTGGCTATTCATATGACATAACAACGTCTCAGCTCAATACTGTCAGCAGAGGCTCCCATGAAATCGTAATTGGGTTTCTATTGGGCAACAGGTATGGCGACTGGTGCCCGAGGAATTTATGGTAATATTCTTTCAAATTCTACCGCATAAAAAAGCCCCTTGACTAAAGTCAAGAGGCTTTTTTTTAAGTTGACTATTTACTGAGGCAAGCTGCGAATAGCAGTTCGCATTTTCTCCAGATCGGCTAAGTTTTCTTGTTTTTCCTGTAATTGACTGGCCAGCCTGGCAATTTTTTTGTCCTGGTCTTTCACTTTATTGGCAGCGTCTTTAGCGTCTTCAGCATCGTTCACTGCTTTATTTGCTTTTTTCTTTGCGTTTTTTGCATCGCCCAGATCGCCATTGGTAGCTTTGGCAGCCTGGTTGCTACTTTCGATGACAGAGTTTTGAGCATCGGAAACGGCATTGGCGGCTTTGGAATGATAACCTGGAAGATTATTTTGAGCGATGGTCAGCTTAGAAGTAAGATCTGCAATTTCATTGCTCACCTTCAAATACTCCTGATTTAGCTTGACGGTATCTGCTGCAGTTTTATATTTTTGAGAATAAGCAGATATAGTTGTTATACTTAGTATCGTAACAGCGAAGAAAAAAAGAACTTTTTTCATTTGATTAATTATTGTTGATGTAAAAATTTTAGAAACCGTAGAGAATAAATTTGAAGAGGGGAGTGTGTCAAGAGCGTACAAATTTACAATGCTATATCTGCAATAATCAAGCCGCAAAGTTGATCGATAATGGTTTAGTTGTATTAATTCAACTGCGGTTTTACTGACTATGATTTGAGGGAATCCTTAAAGTTGTGTTGCAACGGCTTATTTTAAATGTTTCTAAATATATTTACTTCAATATACCTCAACTTAATGCTCAGGTTTGTTTTACTTATATCGGTGTTGTCATTGTCAACCGCACAAGGCCAGGTGATCACAGATTCTTTTTTAATCGAAGGGCATTACAGAACTTTTAATTATAAGGATCCGGGGAACGACAAAAGATCGAACCTTATGTTTGTGATGCACGGGTCCGGGGGAAGCGGGATGAACATGATGAACCCGACATCGAAACTTGAAGCAAAAGCAAAGGCAGAAGATCTTTTATTGGTCTATCCCGACGGCTACCAGCATTACTGGAACGAATGTAGAAAAGCAGCCACTTCGACGGCTAACATTGAGAACATTAATGAAAACGTTTTTTTTGATCAAATGATCAATTATTTCGAAAGCAAATATCAAATTAACCGAAAGAAGGTATTTGCCGTAGGTACGTCAGGTGGTGGGCATATGGCGTACAAACTTGCGCTAACGATGCCTGAAAAGTTTAAGGCTGTAACTGCAATTATTGCCAATCTGCCCGATACCAACAATTTTGATTGTATCGAAATAAAACGCCCCATTTCTGTAATGATTATAAACGGGACTGAAGATCCGCTAAATCTTTATAATGGGGGAATGATGGTTTCAGGAAACGTGACGTTTGGCTATGTTCGTTCAACAGACAGAAGCTTTAATTATTGGTCGTCGCTTGCCGGCTATACGGGCCAACCAGTCAAAGAAAGTTTACCTGATACAGATCCAACTGATGGAAGGACGATTGAACGGTATACCTACAAAACGAAAGGAAAGCCAGAAGTTGTGTTGCTGAAAGTTATAGGTGGTAAACATGACTATCCAAAAGATATTGATGTGCACGAAGAGGCATGGATTTTTTTTAAAAGACAGTAATTTTAAGCATCACAAGTAAGTTTTTTAGCAATAAAATTAATAATACGATCATAATTAAGGAATGAAACAATTGAACAGGAATTTAGCCTACCTACTACTATTTGTATTTGTGATAACTGGTTGTAAAAAAGATATTCAAGGCGATCCGGTTACTCCTGCGCCTGACCTGTTTGTTTCTGCTTCTTCATTGGGTACGTTTCCCAGGGCCACCATACAGGCATTTGCAATATCTGCCGGGTTGGGCAGTTACACAGCGCTGATAAAATATGATGTTGACTTTTTTAAATTAATTTATAATACAACTTACAAGGGCAAGCCGATACAGGCGTCGGGTTTGTTGGCTATACCCAAAAACGTACCCGTAATGCCGTCTTTGTTAAGCGCCCAGCACGGTACAATGTTTAAGAACACTGACGTACCGTCTAACTTTCCTGCCGCCTTTTCCGGATTTGAATTGTTTGCCGCCGGCGGTTTTGTAACGATTATTCCTGATTTCATTGGGTATGGGGTGTCTCAAAATATTCCACATCCTTATTATGATCAGTTGCACTCGGGCCTAGCCGTGGTTGATATGATAAAGGCGACGAAATCGTACCTGTCGAAACAAAGTATTGCTATTAGTAACAGGCTGTTTCTCTTTGGGTATTCCGAGGGGGGGTACGTAACTATGGCAGCACAGAAAGAGATAGAGACAAATCCTGCTCATAATTTAACGCTTACTGCTGCTGCTGAAGGTGCGGGCGGGTATGACCTCACTGGTATATTGTCAGCTATTACCGCCAACCCCCGGTATGAGGCACCTTCGTACCTGGCTTTGCTTATCAGGGGATATAACAGTACTTATGATTGGAACAGGCCCTATACCGATTTTTTTCAACAGCCATACGCTGACCGGATACCTAATTTATTAAATGGTACTAAAACCCGTGGAGAAGTTGATGTGCAATTAACCAATTCTCCTACAGCGTTATTTACTCCAACTTTTTACGCCAACCTGCTTAACGCGAACGCGGAGACTGCACTAAAGCAAAAGCTTACCGAAAACAGCTTTCTTAACTGGGTTCCAAAAAGTCCTACACGCTTGTATCATGGAACTGCTGACGAGGCAGTATTTTACCAAACCACGGTAAATACGTTCAATAAGTTTAAAGCAGCAGGAGCAACCAATGTCGAGTTTTTTACCATCCAAAACGGAACGCACGAGTCGTCCGTTCAACCAATGATAGAAAACGTGCTCCCCTGGATTCAGTCTTTGGACAAATAATGCTGCAAAGTCTTCTTCAAACAGTTCCTTCAGCTGTAATAAAATACAACTAAGGACAGGACTATTTTTTGTCCTGGCTGAAAAACTTCCCCGAACATCGTTGTGTCACTCACTTGTACATTTTATTTTTAATTCAGCTTTTTACATTTTTTCGGCGAGCTGCCTACTATGGGTTTGAAAAGGAGTTGTAGGTTTTGTTGAAAAAACTAACAAAAGCTCAAGAGTGCGACGCAACAAAAGGCGAAGTGGAATACTACCGCCCGGTTCATAAAAAACTCTTGTAGCTTACGAAAAAGCAAGTTCTGGAGTTAGCCCGTAAAAGATAATTGAATGTCTTAAAAAGATGCATTATTTAATAAATAACAATAATATGAAAGTTATTAAGTTGAATCCTTTGCATTTATTTACTGCAAATGAAAAATTTGGTTTTTAATAAAGCTGATCTTAAGGCTTTGGTTTGGGCGCTTTTTGTCACCCTTCCCTTTGCATCACTCTGTCAATATAAGAGTCTTAAGTTCGAGCATTTGGGAATTACAGAAGGACTCTCGCAAATCAATATCACCAGTGTTTTCCAGGATAGTCATGGTTTCATGTGGTTTGGTACAAGAGATGGCCTAAACCGCTACGACGGGTATAAGTTTATTATTTACAGACACGATGCAAGAGACCCTAATACGATCAGTAACAATTTTATTCAGGATATAAAGGAAGACAAAAATTCAAACATCTGGATTGCGACAGAGGGTGGAGGCGTAAATAAGTACGATGCAAGGCTTGACCGTTTCACGAGGTATACACATGATAGTAAAAATGCAAACAGCATTTCCAGTAATAGCGTAAATCGATTACTTTTCGACGAAAACAACAATTTATGGCTGGGTACTCAAAGGGGCGGGTTAAACTTTTTTGATACTAAAACAAATACTTTCCGCCATTTTGTGCATGCTGAAAATAACCCGACCAGTATAAGTGATAATAACATTACCAGTTTGTTTAAAGACGCTCACGACCACTTATGGGTAGGCACATCAACAGGCGGACTAAATTTATTTGATAAAAAAACAGGAACATTTACCAGCTTTATCCACAGTGACACTGATGACAAAACAATTTCAGGAAACCAGGTGAGTGCAATGTTTGAAGATGCTGCCCATAATTTCTGGGTGGGAACACAGGGCTTTGGGCTAAATCTTTTCAACGAAAAGAACAAAAGCTTTATCAGATACCGGCATAATAAAAATGTAGAGGGAAGCCTGCTGGGCGATAACATTTTATGCATGAATGAAGATAGTGGCGGCAATTTATGGGTAGCGGCAGAAAATGCCGGAATAAGCATACTTAAAAAAGGTTCCACTTATTTTGATAATTACTGGCATGATGACATAGATAAAAACAGCCTGACCGGTAATTCCGTTTATAATATAGCCAGAGACAGGGTGGGCAACATGTGGCTTGGCGCTTTTAGCGGCGGAGTAAATCTCTTTAAAAAAAGCACATTAAACTTTTCGCACTATACACATAATACATCACCTTTTAGCCTCTCTAATAATTTTGTTCTCGATTTATATGAAGATGCAGCGAAAAACATTTGGGTTGGAACAGATGGGGGAGGCTTAGATAAATTTGACTCCAAAAGCGGAAGATTCACTTCTTATAAGGAGAAAAACGGAAGGGGAATTTCTGGTAATTATGTTTTAAAAATTAAGCAGGATAGTGAAGGTAAATTGTGGATCGGAACATGGGGCGGCGGGGTAAGTGTGTTAGATGAGAAGACAAACAACTTTACTTATTTTAAACACAACCCCGCTGACACCAATAGCTTAAGTGGTAATAATGTGTATACAATTTTACATACAAAAGATAAAAAAGCCTGGGTTGGTACTTACAATACCGGGTTGAATGTGTATGATAAAGAAGCGAACAAATTCACCCACTTTAAATTTAACGGCAACGATCCTAATAGCATCAGCAGCGACAGGGTTTATTCGTTGTTAGAAGACAAGCGGGGTAATCTGTGGATCGGAACCTATGATGGCGGTTTGAATTTGCTTGACAGGAAAACAAATAGGTTTATTCGTTTTCTACACGATGAAAACAAGAACAGCCTTAGCAATAATTCTGTTCCGGATATTTTCGAAGACCATAAAGGAAATTTATGGATCAGTACGTTCTCAGGCCTAAATCTATTTGACCCCCGAAAAAGGCTCTTTAAGGTTTTCAATAAAAAGGATGGTTTGCCCAGCGATATCATTTATGCCGTAAGGGAAGACAACAACGGAAAGATCTGGATAAGTACTAATAATGGTTTATCTCGTTACGAACCAAATACCGGCAAGTTTGAAAATTATACCACCGAGGATGGATTGCAGGCTGATGAGTTTAAGCCTCACTCAGCTTTTAAAAGCCACGATGGAATGCTCTACTTTGGCGGTTTAAATGGGTTCAATGCTTTTGATCCTGAAAAAATAGTTAAGGAAAATGGTTTTTCTCCGCTGGTTATTACCGGGCTCCAGGTATTTAATAAACCCCTGCCGATCGCAACAGACAGCGCGGATCCTTCTCCCCTGAAACAGAGCATTGCATTTACTAAATCTATCCGCCTATCATATAAACAATCGGTTATTTCACTTGAGTTTGCAGCCCTTGATTTTTCGCCTGCAAGCAAAAAAGAATACGCGTTTATACTAGAAGGGTTCGACAAAGACTGGAATTATGTAGGTAGCCGAAACACGGCATCTTATACTAACCTGCCTAAGGGGTATTATAAATTTAAAGTAAAATACAGAAATAGCGCAGGCCTCTGGTCCCCACCCACCGAAGGAATACAGATTACGATTGTACCGCCGTTTTGGTTAACGTGGTGGTTCGAAACCCTGGTGGCTTTGATCCTCGTTTGTAGCATTTATGCTGTGTTTAGATACCGGGTACAAAATATAAATTTACAAAAAGAAAAACTGGAGTCTCAGGTCAAAGAACGTACACAGATGTTGGCTCAAATGACGATTGATGAACGTAAATCGCGTCAGGAAGCGGAAAGGGCAAACAAAGCGAAAGATATATTTTTAGCTACGATGAGCCATGAAATACGTACGCCCATGAATGGTGTTATTGGAATGTCAACTTTACTCTCAAGTACAACACTAACTCCTGAACAGGAAGAGTATACTGAGACGATCAGGACTTGCGGCGACTCACTATTGACTGTAATAAATGATATTCTTGATTTTTCGAAAATAGAATCAGGAAACATGGAATTGGATGAGCATGACTTTGACCTCCGTGATTGTATTGAAGGTATACTCGATGTGTTTGCAGCAAAAGCGGGAACAATCAATGTAGACCTTGTGTATCAAATCGATCCTCAGGTACCATCAAAACTAATTGGAGACTCTGTGAGACTGAGACAGATCCTGATAAACCTTGTTGGTAACGCTATAAAATTTACAACGGAAGGAGAGGTGTTAATTGTTGTAAAGATTTCTAAGCAAGTAAATGACGATATCGAATTGTTATTTGAAGTACGCGACACCGGTATAGGCATTCCTGCTGATAAACTAAACCGGTTGTTTAAAGCCTTTTCTCAGGTAGACCAGAGCACCACAAGGAAGTACGGCGGAACGGGCCTGGGACTGGCGATAAGCCAAAAACTTGTGACATTAATGGGTGGGGAAATTAGCGTAAAAAGTGAATCAGGCGTAGGGTCGACCTTTTATTTTACTATAAAATCAAAAATAGGAGTAAAGGTGTCACCTACTTATGTTCATCTTAGTATGGCTCACATGGAGAACAAGCATGTTTTGGTGGTAGATGATAATCTTACCAACAGGAATATACTGGAGAGCCAATTGAAACAGTGGAAATTAATGCCACACCTGGCAGCATCAGGTGAAGAGGCTATTGATGTTATCAAATCAGGTAAACAGATTGATCTTATAATATCAGACATGCAAATGCCGGAAATGGATGGGGTAGAATTAGGAGAGGAGATAAGAAAAATACGAAGTGATATTAAAATTATTTTACTCAGCTCGGTGGGAAATGAGCAAAGCCGGAACTATTCTCATTTGTTTAATGTGATCTTAAATAAACCAACCAAACATTCGCTCTTATATAAACATATAGTTGACCAGTTAAAACCAAATAGTAATCTTCATCTAAAAGATGCTGCACCTGCACGCTCAGCATTTTCAAAGGATTTTTCTTTGGAGTATCCAATGGATATTTTAATTGCTGAAGATAATGTTGTGAATCAGAAACTAATAGTACACCTTTTAACCAAACTGGGATATAAAGCAGACATCGCCTTTAACGGACATGAGGTTCTTAATGCAATGGGCAATAAAATGTATGATCTAATATTAATGGATATGCAGATGCCAGAAATGGATGGTTTGGAAACTTGTCAATTCATTCGTGAACATATGGAAAGTCAGCCTGTAATAGTAGCCATGACTGCAAATGCTATGGCAAAGGACAGGGAAATATGTATGAATGCAGGAATGGATGATTATTTGAGCAAACCATTTAAGATGTCAGAAATATTAGAAGTGCTGGAGAAATCGGGCAACAATGCAATGAAAAAGGCTAAGTTCAACTAGCAGTTGCGTTATACGACTAACGGGCGCAATCATTATAAACTAGCTGAACAATCAACTATGGAATCAACAGGAAAGGAACGGTTTAAAGTTAAGAGAACCATGTTTGAGCTTTGTTGCAAACAATAAATCCCGGCTGTAGGGGTTGAATAGGTTTATTTAAAAGACGTTTAAAAGAAACGCAAAAATCTTACTTTCCCAATAAATAAGAGATATCAGTAGCTTTTCCAATCCTGGTT
>JAOQAJ010000303.1 GCA_025963675.1 Segetibacter sp. | reverse complement strand
ACTTGAAAAAACCTCTGTTTTATGAGACTTACTCTACTCTCAATTCTGGTATTTATAGCATTTGTTGCTAATGCCCAACAGACAATACTACACTGTGGAAGATTGATCGATGTAAAATCGAAAAAGGTGTTGGAAAATGTTTCTGTAATAATTGAAGGAAATAAAATAGTAGACGTTAGAAATGGATTTGCGACTGGAAGTACGCTCGATAAAGTAATTGATCTGAAAATCCGAACAGTAATGCCCGGGCTGATGGACATGCACGTACACATGGAAGGGGAAACCAAAAAAGGAGCTACAGCCGATCGTTTTACAATGAATCCTGCTGATATTGCTTTTGAATCTATAAAGTATGCAAATGCTACCATAATGGCTGGCTTTACCACCGTACGCGACCTGGGCGGCAGTGGTGTAAATGTTTCTTTGCGAAACGCCATAAATAAAAAGTTCCTTGCCGGTCCGCGAATTTTTACAGCAGGTAAATCCATTGCAACAACCGGTGGACATGCTGACCCTACTAATGGATACCGGAAGGACCTGATGGGTGATCCTGGTCCTGCCGTCGGGGTTATTGATGGGCCCGACGACGCAAGAAAAGCAGTACGCCAGCGCTATAAAGAAGGCTCGGATCTAATTAAAATAACAGCAACTGGCGGAGTGTTAAGCCAGGCCAAAGATGCATCAGGCGCACAATTTACTGATGAGGAATTAAAAGCGATAGTAGAAACTGCAAAGGATTATGGCTTTAAGGTCGCAGCACATGCACATGGCGCTGAAGGAATGAAGCGCGCAATTCGTGCAGGAGTGACATCTATTGAACATGGAACGTTTATGGATGACGATGCGATCGAGTTATTTAAAAAGTATGGGACCTGGTTTATCCCAACCATCATTGCCGGAAAATCAACCGCTGATTCGGCGAAGATACCTGGTTATTATTCTGAAATTGTTACGCCCAAAGCCTTAGCGGTAGGGCCTAAAATTCAGGCAACATTTACCAAAGCTTATAAGGCTGGAGTAAAAATCGCGTTTGGAACAGATGCCGGAGTCTACATGCATGGTAAAAATGCAAAAGAATTTACTTACATGGTGGAAGGAGGAATGCCGGCTATGGAAGCGATACGATCCGCTACATTAAACGGGGCAGAATTGTTAGGTTTAACTGACATTTTAGGAACTGTTGAAAAAGGTAAACTTGCTGATATAATTGCAGTAGATGGCGATCCTTTGAAAGATATAAGTGTTTTGGAGAAGGTGAAATTTGTAATGAAAGAAGGAGTGGTTTATAAAAACGAACAAAGTACTCAAGCTTTGTAAGATGCATCACAATGCAGCAGCATTTGAGGAAAGGATAGATTTAAGTCGCCACATTAACTTTCCGGTCTGATGCAAACTCAACATACCCTTCCGCAAATCGAGTTTTTTGCTGTAACATATTAATTGGCTAAATCGTGGTTCTAACATTTTTCCTCAACTGCTGAAGCAAAGCTTTCAGGTCTTTTGACAAAGGTGCTTCCAACTCATGCCTTGTGCCTTCTGCGTCTGTAAATTTTAGCTGAGATGAATGTAGCGCTAAGCGATTCAGTAATGGCCTTTCGTCAAGTTCATTTTTACTTAGTTTAAACTTTCTTTTTATTGACGAAAGTAATACGGGTTGTCCGTCTCCATACAACGTATCACAGACGATAGTATTACCAATATATTTAGAATGTACCCTTATCTGGTGGGTGCGCCCCGTATGGATCTGAAATTGTACCAGGGAGTACAAACCAAACTCTTCCAAGACCTGGTAGTCGGTGACGGAAGCCCGGCCTTTTTTATGGGCCATCATCAAAGTGGTTTTGCCGGGATGTTCCATAATTGGAACATCGATTGTACCCTTCTGATTCATTAGCGTTCCATTTACTAAACCAAGGTAGAATTTCTCTACTTCACGTCCTTCAAATTTTTGTGACAGGTCTTTATGAGTCACCTCATCTTTCGCGAAGACGATCAGTCCGCTGGTCTCTTTGTCGAGGCGGTGAACCGTAAAGACTTTACCTAATTGTTCCTGCAAAATGCTTTTAACTGATGGATCTTTTCCAAACCTATCGGGAATCGATAAAAGACCAGCAGGTTTGTTTATAGCTATAAAATGTTCGTTTTGAAATATAATATCAAACTTCATATATCCTTTAGGAGCTTCTAGCTGTTAGCTTCTAGCTGCAAGCTTTCATGCTATTATTTTGATTCGTAATTGTGTAATTCCTAATTGTTATTCCTTCACTTTTACAAAGGACTGGTTCATAAACTTGAGTAGGCGAATCTCTTTTTCTTTTAGCAAACGCCATCTGCCTCGTTGAACATCTTTTTTTGTAAGACCTGCAAACATCACCCTGTCAAGACCTTTGACATCGTATTTCATGTGTTCGAAGATTCTTCGTACGATACGGTTCCGGCCACTATGAATTTCGACGCCGATAATGCTTTTGTCTTTAGAATCTGCATAGGCAATAACGTCTGGAGCGACAAAGCCATCTTCGAGGGTAATACCTGAAGCAATCTTATCCATGTCGCCTTTTGTAAGAGCCCGGTCGAGCCTTACCTCATACACCTTTTTGACCTCATGCTTTGGGTGCGACAACTTCTGAGCAAGATCACCATCGTTTGTGAGCAATAAAACACCCGAAGTGTTTCTGTCTAAACGTCCCACCGGATAAACCCTTTCATCAGTTGCTGTGCGAACAAGATCAAGAACCGTTTTTCGTCCCTGCGGATCTTCTGAAGTGGTGATATAATCTTTTGGCTTATTCAGCAGGATATAAACAAAGTTTCTGCTCGGGGTAACTTTTTTGTTTCCGATTTTTACCATGTCTGTTGCAGAAACCTTCATTCCCGGGTCAGTCACAACTTCACCATTTACAGTAACCTTACCTTCCTTTACCCAAACAGCTGCATCGCGACGCGAACAAAGTCCACCATGCGCAACATACTTGTTCAAAGGCATTAATTCGGTTGCACCTCTTTCAAAGCCACCACTATGAGCAGCAGGTTTAGTTGAAGGTGTCTTTGCTGCAACTGCTTTGGTGCCTTGTTTTACAGGTGCAGTTTTAGCAGCTGATTTAACTGGTGCTTTCGGGTCAGCCACTGGCTTTGCTACATTTTCTTCTGCCTCTTTTTTGGGATACTTATTTGGCCTTCCTTTTTTAACCGCAGCGGCAGGTGCCGGAGATTGTTGTCTTTGTTGTCTTTCGGCTCTTTTTCTTTCGAAATGAGCTTCGATTGCTGCAGCTTTTTCTTTTTTCTCTTTTCGTTTTTGCTGCTTAATTTCTTCTTTAATTGCGCTTCCTTTTTTCTGTTTTACAAACTTCTGGAAGTTGTCTGAGCGTGCGGGCATATGCTTGTGTTAAACGCTTGCTGTTTTACAACAGTAAATAAAAATACCATGGCGAAGGTAGAATTAAAAAAGCAGACCATGCGGTCTGCTTAGGATTGGGGGTGTTAAGTGCTTATGTTTTCTTAATTATTTAACAGCAGCACGGTTAGGGCGGTTTTTCTGACGGCTCTTTAATTGTTCTTTTTGATCATTTGTCAGCAAAGCTTCCATCTCTGATCTATGTTGTTTCATTAGTTTTTTCATTTGTTCTTTCTTTTCTTCCTGGCTTAAAGATGCATTTTGCTTAACGTTTTGCAAATTTGTTCTAAACGCGGCGTTAATAGATTCCATCTTTGCTGATTGTTGCGGAGTTAGGTTCAGGTCTTTTGTAAATGCTCCAAATCTGTCATCACGTCCGCCATCTTTCGAGCCTCTAACTCTGTTTTCGCGGTTTCCATCTTTCCAGTCTCCTTTAAAATTTTTAGATAGCTGGTCTCTTTGCTCAGGGGTTAAAATTGCAGCAATTTTATCCTTGTGTTCTTTAGCTAAGGCCTGCCGCTTTTCTTTTTGTTGATCTACAGTTATGTTACCTTGTTTATGCAGATCTTTCATTTGCTGCCTGAAATTTTCATTCAGTGACTTTACCTGTTGTTTTTGCGCATCCGTCAAATTAAGGTTGTCATAGTTTTCACCACCTTTAAATTTCCTGTGTTTTGTTTCCTTTTGCTCGCGGTTGTCTTTTTTCGAATCTCCATTCTTTTGCGCGGTTGCTGAAAAGGTTAATGCAACTGCAATCATTCCAATCATTATCTTTTTCATCTGTAAAAATTTTATTGTTATTATAGGTAGACGAAGACAATTATTGTTGGTTTAAATGATAGCCGCGTACGGCATGTTAATTAAAAACAAAAGAAAACTGGCTATCTTCCAAAAGTCATCTTGCCGAGCTTACTGCTATTATAAATTGTATTGAGTTTCTGAAGAGACTGATCTCGTTTATATTATAACGCTTACAGGTCTGATCACGTTGACGCTGGCTCAGACTTCGATGGCCAATTGCTTGCCAGTCAACTTAGGCATGTAGCCCATGTGTGCACTATTGGTCAACGTATACTCGCACGGTTACAGCAAAAAAAAATCCGAAAAATTTTAAGGCGGAAATTCAGTGAGGTTATTTAAGGCAAATCTGAAATAAGCATTAAATTATTCATTTCCTGAATCTTCTATAGATTTTTATGGTACTGGCATTTGTATGCTGTAGCAACATCGTTGCGTCGCATTTCGTTCATCTTTTGATTCTATATCCGTCTTTTCTATTCCCCGGTCTTATATAAGCAACCATGCGATAGCCCTTATGGTGAGCTGATAATAAATTATTAATCACAGATTGTGTTTCTTATATTGTTGTAGCTAAAACAATCCACCTGTTTTATGAAGCTATCTCTGCTGACTGCTTTGCTGATAATTGTAAGCTCCCTTTCACTTTTATCCCAACGTACTTCAACAAACGTAATTCGAATTGATTCAATTCCTGCTAGCGGAATATTACTAAATGAAGGGTGGAAATTTCATGCAGGGGATAATGCAGAATGGGGCAAGGCATATATTGATGACGCAAATTGGCAACCCATCAATCCTACATCAGACATTTACGACCTTCCTCAAATACGTACCACCGCAGTTGGTTGGTTACGGTTGCATCTTTACATTGATAGCAATTTGCTTCACAAGCCCTTAGCACTTCAACTTAGGCAAACTTTAGCCTCTGAAATTTATCTAAACGGAGTGCCTGTAAAAAAGTATGGAGTGGTGAGTGCGAAGTCTTCCGAGGTGAGGGCGTGGCAGCCCCAGTTCGAGCCGTTTGGTATTCAATTTGACAAGCCGGAGCAAGTCATAGCTGTTCGTTTCTCTATTCAACCTCGCCTGCCTTATTTTAGTTTTGTACCTCCCTTCAACGCTTTTATGCTTCGGGCAAGTACAATAGAAGGCGCATATGCGTACAACAACTACGACATGAGGTTTGATAGTTTCAACTATATGGAGGGCGCTTTTTTCCTGCTTTTGTTCCTACAACAAGTGTCTGAGAGAACAGGCGAACTGAAACGATCACTTCAATACTTAGAGGCTACACAATCTCAGCTTATCCAATCAGAAAAAATGGCTTCGCTAGGGGAGCTTACTGCAGGCATTGCACATGAGATTCAAAATCCGTTAAACTTTATCAATAACTTCTCAGATGTAAACACAGAACTGATTGAAGAATTGAAAAATGAGTTGCTGTCAGATAATAAAACCGAAGCCATTTCAATTGCTGATGGTCTGAAAGACAACGAACAAAAGATTAACCATCATGGTAAACGTGCAGATGCTATCGTAAAAGGCATGCTGCAACATTCAAGAACAAGTTCAGGCAAAAAAGAACCAACTGATATTAATGCTTTAGCAGATGAATACTTACGGTTAAGCTATCATGGCTTAAAAGCTAAAGACAAAGATTTTAATGCAATTATAGAAACAAGCCTTGATGAGAGCATTGGAGTGATAGATGTTGTACCGCAGGACCTGGGACGAGTACTTCTAAACTTATACAACAATGCTTTTTATGCAGTAAATGAAAAAAAGCGGGAGCTAAATGGAGCTTTTGAACCAGCGGTTTCAGTTAGCACAAAAAGGTTTAGTGACAAAATAGAAATATCAGTAAAAGACAACGGTTATGGCATTCCTCAAAAAGTAGTTGATAAAATCTTTCAGCCGTTTTTTACTAC
>JAOQAJ010000271.1 GCA_025963675.1 Segetibacter sp. | reverse complement strand
GCCATTGCATAGGGCAAATAATTATTACTTTTTATAGCAGAGAAAAGATCAGCAGATTTTTTAGCGTCGGAGAAAATGCCAACGTTAAGTCCTGTATCATTATAGAAGTTAGTTTCAACTTTACCCGACCAGGATTGAATAATGAAATACGGGTTTTTATCTTCCAGATCATACAATGCCCCGTCACCGCGATACACTACAAGTCTAACTCTTGCAAAGTCGGAGTGGCCATTTTTTGTCACCAACTCTTCAATGCCAGAAGTTAAATATTCACTGGTAAAATAAGTAGGAATGAAAAATTTTAAAATAACCAAAGACGAAAAAAGCCTTTGAAAATGCAAATCAGCAAGGAGAACTTCTCCATTAATAACTTTTATTGTTTCAAAACATCCATCTCCGTAGCGAAAAGAACGATTGTCAGGAGAAATGCAGATCTTATTGTTTTCAACAATCTTTCCGTTCCAATTCGAGAAAAGAGACATTATGTTTTAATAGGAAATTTAGTAGTTATAACAAAATATCTTATAACGGGTAAATAGAACCAGATAAATTAAGAAAGCTGATAAAAGAAATTACGGATGAACGAAATGCGTCGCAACGATGATGCTATAAAAAACGAATGACTGTATCAAAAAAATATTAAAATTACCCTTCCACTATTCCATGCTTTACAGCATATAAAATAAGACCGGCGGTACTTTTAGCACCCGTTTTTATTTTCAACCTGTCACGAATAGCTTCAACAGTTCTGGGGCTTATTTCAACAATGTCAGCAATTTCGCGGGTACTTTTTTCATCGCACATGAGCTTTAAGACCTGCATTTCTTTGTCACTCAACTCGGCGTCGTCAGGAACGGGCATCTCAACCACTCTCCTGCTGCGCAGACCTGAGAGCATCGCTTTATTTGTATACTCGTTGAAAAAATACTCCTTCGAATGAACGGTTTTTATGGCTTCGTAAATAGTCTCGCTGTCACTGTTCTTGGTAAGGTAACTGTTAGCACCAATTTCCATAAGCTTGCTAATCATGCTCAAGTCGTCATTCATCGTAAGCATGATAATCCGGGTATTTGGAAGAATCTTTTTGACTTCAGGCAAAGTTGCAATACCATCCATAATAGGCATCTGGATATCTAAAAGGATTACGTCAGGCTGGAGAAACTTTACAAGATTTAGTAATTGCATACCATTTTCAGCCTCTCCAATAAATTCTATGTCAGGATAATGGGACAGCGAAGCTTTTACACCGGTGCGAAATAAAGCATGATCGTCTGTGATCAGGACTTTAATTTTATCATTTCTATCTGTGTTCATCGAGGAGTAAAAATATTCTTATTTTATTAATTTTAAAATTGTGGATTTGATAGGAGGTGCGGAAAGATATTTATAATTAACGTAAAAATATGAAAGTATATTATCCGGCAGTAAATTTAAAATAGTAAAAATACTAACCTGAAGTGTAGAAAAATTACCTTTTAATCATCGTACTTTTTTTATTGATTTCCCAGTTTTCACTCTATCAGGTTATTTCGGATCCCGTACATTAACAGTCCGGCAATTGTTTTAACCCCAACTTTTGTTTTCATATTCTGCCTGATGGTTTCGACCGTTCTTGGACTTAAAAAGACATCTTCTGAAATCTCTTCCGTCGTCTTATCCTCACTAATTAGTTTCAAAATCCTCAACTCCTTTTCGTTTAATTTTACTGTGTTAGCGAAAAATTTTCTTCCCGCTTTTTTATGTTGAAGCTTAAGAAGCACAGCGGAATTAACCAAATCATTAAAATAGAAATCCTCATTCATGCAAGTTAAAATCGCTTTATAAATCTCGTCTGCATCCGCGGTTTTAGTTAAGTAGGCATTGGCACCGTACTCCATCATCTTCGTAATTGTCTCTTTATCATCATACATGCTTAATATTACCACCTTCAAATCCTCATATTCTTTTCTTATTAGTTGCAGCGCCTTTACACCATCAGTTTGGGGCATTTTTATATCCATGATAAGAATATCCGGCTTCTTCAACTTCAATTTGTGCATCATATCTTTACCATCCTCCGCTTCCCACAGTATTCTGATAAACTCTCTGTTCTTCATCGCCATTCTAATGCCATCTCTAAAAATTTTGTGATCGTCAGCAAGGGCCAGGTAAATTAATTTTTCCACCGATAAATAATTAAATGTTTTCAATAGAAAGGGAGACTAATATGACAGATTCAAGAAAAATACGAAGAGGTTACCGGGTAGATTTTCGCTTTTGTGGCAAATTTTCCTCGTATTTGTCCCGTATTTTTACGGTATTTGGAGGTATTTTTACTAAATTTTAAAAAAAAATCTAGACATAACCCATTAGTTCTCAAACTCTTCTGCCAAACTAGCCATTTTTCTTGAAACTGTCCCCTTTGTGGAAAACATTCGATTGGGGAAATTGTATTTAATTCTATTAACCGAACCCCATAAAAATCACGCTATGACGAACACAAAAATGTATCCAGTTGCTGGAAAAGTTGTTGAGCAGAAAAAAGGCTTTTCAGCTCAATTAGGCGAAAATGTTGGCTATGAAAAAGGTGCAAAAATGGTCAAAAATTATTTTGATCAAAACAACGAAGAAATTTCGGCACATTTTCTTGGTCGCGACATAATTGAAGCTATTTTGGCTCAGCCAAGTGCGGTTGGCATTTCAATTGTCTACGGAATAAACGAAGTTGGCCAACAAAAGCCGATTGTTGTTGGAGTTGATTCTAAAGGAAATTATATTTTAAACATCACCAGTATCGGAGCTAATGGTGAAATGCACAAACAAAAAGGAATTGTAGCTCGTGGCGGAGTAATCAGCCCTGGAGTTCCTCCTGTAGAAGGATGGTAATTCAGGCAAATGGCTGAAGGTTCAGAAATATTTTTATATTTGAACCAAATCTTAAAGATCAGCCTAACTAACTTCATATTATACACTTCTGTAGTTACAGAAATTCTACCCGTAATCTTTTACCTTATTCTCCATCCACAGAAGAAGGACGAAAGTTTACGGGTTATTTTTTTTCTCTTATTTGTCAATCTTAGCACAGACGTTTACGGTTTATATTGCGTACTAA
>JAOQAJ010000262.1 GCA_025963675.1 Segetibacter sp. | reverse complement strand
TTTAATTCTTGTTTCTGTGATTGCAATGTCGCTACTTTCTTCAATCTTTCACTAATATAAATCAAAAAGAATCTATTCCTGCAATGGTATAACTGTATAAACTTTTCCTTTCTCAGTAAAAAACGCTGTAACAACACCTTCTTCAATCCTCAACTTAGCAAGCTTAGTGTTTCCATTTTTCCTTTACTCATATTTCCAGCTTGAAGCTATAATGTACACAGAGTAAGTTTGTGCATTGCTGATTTAATAAAGAAATTTTAAAAGTGTGCGACGCAACTATGTTAAATAGAATTTGAAAAGCTGGCTGCAAAAAAATCATCGCACATTTTATGCGACACAAAGAAGTGTAAAGTGTTAGTGTTTTTAGTTGCAGCTTTCAATAATCTTTAGGGCCGCCGCGATTGGAACCCAACAATTGCCTGATGGTGCTAAGAAAATTTTTTCTTCCTACAGTTTACCATTGCTCCAGGTGATATCAACCGTAAAATTACCTCTCACCTTGCCCCCTTTAATCGATCGATTACTCCATGCCGACAGTAAGGCCGGTAACAAGGAAATTAATCCACCACAAAGCGTTATACAAAGGGGGATATAAGTACAGGCTGGGGTATAGTGATGCGGTCAGGTTTTTACCGTGCGCTTTTATTTGAAGTAATTTTAACTACAGCGCTTATTTATTAGCCTCAGCAGCATTAGGGAAAAATAACGGTCAGTACAGCATTCAAATATGAAAACAAACTGTATCTTTAAAAGGTTCTTCAAAAGTGCTCCCCGCCCAGTAAACCAAAAACCAATGATTGCAAACTCCAAATTAACGATTATGAAAGTAAAGCATTTACAAACCTTTTACCAAAGGTGAACGCCCCTCTTGTTTCTTAAAAAATCCCAGTATTATCTTTAGAGACGCTTCAAAACCCTTCCTGCTCACGCCACCAAACACTAATGATTGCCAACTAAAACTAACGATTATGAAAGTAAAGAATTTACACACCTTTTACAGGAGTAAGAAACTCCTCGTGTCCCTGGCATTTATGCTCTTGGCCACTTTTACATTTTCCCAAAATTTAGACATTACAGGTAAGGTAACCGGGGGCACCAATGCTACACCTTTATCGGGAGTAACGGTAAGTGTAAAGGATAAGCCAATAGCTACCACTACCAATGAAGATGGAGTTTTTGCCATAACTGCGGCAAAGGGATCAACACTCGTTTTTACTTATGTTGGACATACCCGTAAAGAAGTTGCCGTAAATAACAATACAAAACTCGACATTCAACTTAATGCTTCTACCGGTGGGCTTGACGAAGTGGTGGTGGTTGGTTATGGCACCAAAAGGAAACGGGATATCACTTCTGCAATTTCAACAGTAAACATGTCGGACATTGGAGAGGCACCATCGAGAGGCGTAACACAGTTGCTACAAGGCCAAGCGCCGGGAGTGGTAGTGAAACAAAAAGATGGCCGTCCCGGTGCTGAATTCGAAGTGAGGGTTAGGGGTATTTCTTCGTTGGGTGCAGGCAGCGAACCCCTGTATGTAATTGACGGATTTGCCATGGGAACAAACGCTGGAGTGAATGTAAACCCGAATGATATTGAAAGCATCTCGATATTGAAAGACGCTGCAGCCACAGCGATCTACGGTGCGAGAGGCTCAAACGGGGTCGTACTCATCACTACAAGAAGTGCAAAAGAGGGACAGACACGTTTAAACTTTTCTGTTGACTATGGTATTCAGAATATCCCAAAGTCACGTAGGGTAACAGTTTTGAACGGGCCTGAATTCGCACAATTTAAAAAAGAAGTGTGGATGGATAATGTACGTTATTTCCAGAACAGGGAACCGACGATAGATGAGGTGCCCATCGGCTTCCGGTATCCCGAACAAACAAAGTATTCAACGAACTGGTTTAATGAGATACTACATAATAATGCTCCTTATACAGACTATAATATTTCCCTGTCGAACGGTAGCGGCCCGATAAAATCGATGCTTTCAATAGGTTACTACAAAGAGGAAGGCGCGATCATCAAGACAAACTATGACCGGTTCTCTATTCGTGCTAATATTGGTGGACAAGTAAATAAGTTCATAACGGTCGGATGGAACACTGCTGCAACTTATTCGAGGCAAAACCTGACGAATACAGACGGACGCAATGCAATCGTTGGCTCAACCCTTATAATGGATCCCCGCGAGTCGATGTACGACAGCGCAGGAAAGATGAGACCCTATATTGGCGGTTCGGATGGTGTTTTCGGTTATCCCAACCCCGTTTTCTTGCTTAATAATGTTATCAACAAGCGGAATATAGCGGATATACTATCAAATGGCTTCGTGGAAATTGCTTTACTGAAAAATCTGCGGTTCAGGTCTTCAGCCAACGTTAGGTTGAACTATAACAATTTCCGGTTTTTCCAGCCGTCGACGATTGGAAACCTATTAGGGTCCGGGCAATCCGGCGCTCCTCCTAAACTTGCACTCGCAAATGAGAATACGGACCAGCTTTTAAACTACTCGTTGGATCAGTTACTAACTTATGCGCCAAATATTGGCGAAAACCACACGCTTGATTTCCTGGCTGGTTTTACGGCCCAGGAAGAAACAACGAGGGGCATTTCAGGAAGCGGCAACACATTTCCAGATGACCTCGTTCCGTACCTGGGTGCCGCCATTTTAAGATCTTCCAACTCTTTCGAGCTAGGCTGGAGCCTGTTGGCATATATAGGTCGGGTAAACTATGCTTTCCAGGACAAATACCTGCTTTCGGCCTCAATGCGGAGAGAAGGCAGTTCCCGGTTCGGTGCAAAAAACAAATACGGAAACTTCCCTGCTGCCTCGATTGGATGGAGGTTGACAAAGGAGAAGTTTATGCCCAAATTTTCCTGGTTAACAGACCTGAAGCTTAGAGCCAGTGTTGGTGAAACAGGCAATAATAATATTGGCAACTACTCCAGTTTGGCATTCCTTGGTACAGATAATTACATCCTCGGCAATGCAATCGCTGCAGGTAAAGTAGTCACTTCCTTTGCAAATTCAGCTTTAGAGTGGGAAAAATCGAGGCAGGTGGATATTGGAATGGATCTGTCCCTTTTCAATAACAAGGTGGTAGTAACAGCAGAATATTACAACAAGCTAACAAACGACATGTTATTGCCTGTCAGTATACCAGCAGTGTCGGGTTTTACAACAAGCCTGGATAATATTGGTAAAGTAGAGAACAAAGGTTTCGAACTCGCAGTCGATTACCGTGCTAAAGTTAGCAAGCTAAACATTCGCAACAGTTTTAATATAGCGTTCAATCGCAGCAAGATACTTGCCATTAAGGGTCCGAATGATATGTTAATCACGGGTAATAGCTTCTATGGCGGTTACAACATACAGAAAGTTGGCCGCCCGATCGGGATGATATACGGCTATAAAAAACTTGGAATCTTTAATACCCAGGACGAGATTAATAAGGCGCCTAAGCAAGACGGCGTTATTCCCGGCGGCATGAGATTCCTGGATGCGGATGGTAACGGCGAAGTAACTTACGATACCAAAGACATGGTCGAAATTGGTAATCCCAGTCCTAAATTCACGTGGGCACATACGCTTGCCATGGATTACAAGAAGTTCGACTTCAATATCCTGCTGATGGGAGCGCAGGGTTTCCAAATTTATCGCAACATTGAGGCCTCTACTATGAATATGGATGGAGTGTTCAATGTACTGGACAAAGCAAAAGACCGCTGGAGGTCTCCTCAAAATCCGGGTTCAAATCCTAATGATGTACATGCTCAGGGAGGCACCAATTACTTTAAATGGTCCAGGGAAAGCAGTGATCGTTATGTGTATGATGCGAGTTATTTGTGGATCAAAAACATCAGCCTCGGCTATGCATTGCCAAAGATCAAAAATATCAGCAGCGCTAAGGTCTTTATCAGCGTTACTAATGCATTCCTTTTTACTAAGTACCCCGGCAATAACCCCGACGTAAGCCAAAGACAATCAATTGATGGCGGCAACGATGATGAGGCCTACCCCGTACCAAGAACATTTGCCATAGGCGCAAAGCTTAACTTTTAAATATTACACTAATGAAATATCAAATCACTATAGGAGTTTTTATTATTTGCCTGTTTTCTACGTCGTGCAGCAAAGATTTTTTAAACAAGACTGATCCTACAAGAATAGGAACGGAACTATTCTTTAAGGACCAGGTTCAGTTAGACCAGGCCGTAAACGGTGTTTACGGACAATTACAAGGCATCACCAATACCGGTTATATATTCAAGGAAATGATGTCCGACAACACCACCTTCGATCTAAATCCTTTGGATCGTGGTGGAGCTGCAGGGTGGGAAGCTTTTGAATTTTCTACAGTAAATTCAGGAAACGGGGAAATTTCCACTTTATGGAACAACTATTACCGTGTTATGTACAACGTAAATAATACGCTTGGTAAACTTCCAACTTCCTCAATAACAGAAGAGTCAAAAAAGCAAACAGAAGGGGAACTTAAATTTCTGCGTGCACTATTATATTTCGATTTGGTCCGTTATTGGGGCGATGTAGTGGTGGTTACAAAAACCCTTGAAACACCCAACGAAGCTTTCGCACAGTTGAGAGTTCCACAGGCAGAGGTATATACGCAGATAGAAAGCGATTTAAAGG
>JAOQAJ010000221.1 GCA_025963675.1 Segetibacter sp. | reverse complement strand
TCTAACTCGTAAATCATGTCTAAATATTTAAAGCCCAAAGAAAAGGTATGTTCCACTAACAAGTCAATGTCGCTTTCCCCCGTCTGTTCCCCGCGAACTATAGCTTCCAAACAGTGCTATTGTTTTTATCCCATAATTCTCTTGAAGAAGCGGCTTAATTCTCTTTAAAAGGTCTAAAACTTCTTGCTTTTCCATGATTAAAATTACAAATTACCACTGTGATATCATGCTAATCATTGACGTTAATTCTCCTCATACAATTCAAGCGGCTGCCCATTCGGATCGTAAAAAAAAGCAAACTTTTTACCAGTTATTTCATCAATTCTTACATTTTGAACATCTACATTTTTGCTTTGCAAAAACACTATCCAACTTTCAACATCATCCACGGCAAAAGCCAAATGCCTTAACCCCTTCGATTCCGGAAAGCTGTTTCTTTCCTTGTATTCAGGAAATGAAAATAGTTCAATACAATATTGCCCGTTAAGTGCGAGATCAAGTTTGTAACTTTTACGCTCTTCCCGATACGTTTCATTGACAACCTCAAAACCAAGCACCCCGGTATAAAAACCTTTGCTTTCTTCGTACCTGTCTGTTAATATTGCGACATGGTGAATGCGTTTAAGCTTCATTATTTTATTTTTTTGCCGCGCGTGTCCCGTCCTCCCTGGTGTAGTACCATGCTTTCAACTTCTCCTTTGCTATTTTTTACAAAATCGATCTCAGCATTAACAACTTTTATAAAAAAAGTTTTTTCGGTTTTAGCAAACAGTTCAAACGCAGGTTGACCTGTTCCCTGCCCTGTAAGAACACCGTTCGCCAATTTCACTGTAATCGTAAAACCGGGTGCCAATTCATATTCTCCTACATATTGTTTTAATATGGCGCTATCAATTTTTATTTCTTTCGTTTCTTCCGGTAATTTATATGGTCGGCCATATAGTATAGCCAGTATCCCTTTTTGAACAGGCCCTAAATCATAAGAATTGTTTGAAAGCATTATAACATTCACTTTGTCATCAGGCATATACGTAAGACTGGAAACAAATCCGTGAATACCACCACCGTGGCTGATACGTCTTTTGTCATAAATGCTATCAATAGAAAAACCGTAACCATACTTTTCTTTAAAGGGAATGTATGAAGTTGCTAATACTTCTGGAGGAATTAATTTGCCCTCATTTAAGGCAGTATTCCAGTTATAGAGGTCATGCACGGTAGAGTAAATAGCCCCGGCTGAAAAAGCCACTGTTGAGTCTACAATCGGAGCAAGAACGTTGCCTTGCTTATTCAGGGCCATATAGCCTACAGATTTACCAGCAGTATTTAAATGCGTAAAATCAAACCCGGACTGATTCATTTGCGCAGGTTGAAACAAATATTTTCTAACTACCGCCTCATATGGTTGCCCTGTTACTTTTTCAATTACATATCCCAGTATCTGATAACCCGAATTACTATAATTAAACTTAGTTCCCGGTTCAAAATCCAGCGGCTTATCCTTAATCATTTTCCAAAACGCCTCTTGTGTCAGCGTTTCGGTAATATGATTTTTCATAAAGTCTTCGTCATTTGTATAATTGTAGATGCCGGATTGATGATGTATTATATCTTCAAGAGTAATCTTATTGGCATAAGCGTACTGCGGAAAGTATTTGCTCAATTTATCTTTCACCGAAAGCTTCCCTTCCATCTGCAACTTTTGTATGATGGTAGCGGTAAATTGCTTTGTTACGGATCCGATTTGAAAAACAGAATTCTCATCATGGTTTATTTTTGACTCTGCATTGCGAAAGCCATAACCTTTTTCAAGTAAGATCTTTCCATCTTTAGCTACAAGCACAGTACCGTTAAAGCCGGCATGTTTGGTAGATGCCTGCAGATAGGCTTCCAGCTTTTCGGGCATTGACTGGGCAGAACAGGAGGTTAGAAAACAAACTGTAACGACAAAGGCAAAAAATCTTTTCATGTGTAGGTTTGGGTTGGTTAGGGTCAAAAAATTAAAGTATCACACTTTCTGAATAAGGAATAAAAAGTACAAGAGTGCGACGCAACCATGCTCCAATCTGTATCGATGCCGGGACACAAAAAAATTTCCTCATAACACCATTGACATTGCTGAATGGATGATAAAACTAAATCGTTTGCTCCTCAGGCAGCCTTACCTCAAACTCCTTCATGTTTTGCATATTTCCCTGCATTTGCAATTTACCGTCTTCAATCATTTGTTTGAGTCTCCAAAGCAAATATGCATCGCCCGTGGTTTCTTTGACCTTGCCATAATATTGCTGAAAAAGCTTAGAGACCTTAATCCAATCTTTGGTAATATAACTCAGAAGCTCGGCATCGTAATGACTATAAGCTTTTTGAACCAATTTTTTACCTCCCTCAAGCAGCCTGACACCCTTGTCATCGGCTGCTAGCTTTGACCATTCGTCCGGATCAATTTCAAACTCACTTAATGTAATCGGCCTTGCCAGTTTTTTTGCCTTTATAAACTCCCTGGGTTGAATTTGAAACAAACTAGTCGGATAAAAAATATTCCCTTTTTCATTTATGAAAGGAAGGTTGTTTAGATATAGAATGAATATTCTTCCCTGGTAATCTTTTAACTGACTCATCAACCAATAATAGCCCGAGACATCGTGCTTATTTTGTGCAGCCCAAATCCATGCTACTTCGTCGGGGTTTTCTGTGAGCTTCGTTTTTAATTCTGACACCGCTTTATTATCATCTACATGTCCATCATCTGCAATTTCGTGGTAATGCCCTTCACTCAAAATATCCTTCCACCATTGAAGCCTGTTTGCGATGCCCTCTGCAGAATAAAGATCATTGATGGGACCAACTGCATAATCATCTTTTATCTCTACTATTTCACCTTCCATTGATGCATCAATTGCAAAACTTTTTTGTAACGCTTCAACATCATTGTGTTGAAAAACTATATGTATCATTTGGTCTTCCTCAAAGGGGTTTTATTAAATAATAAACACAGGTTGTAAAGTAATCTCGCAAATAAGGTAACCGCGTGATGAAACTCAATTGCTTCTTGGCTTTCCAGCCAAACTTATATTCGTAAATAGGATTAAGTAAGTAATGAGTAAATTCAGAAATTTTATAACCAGCTTCTTTTACTATTTTTTCGAACTTTTCTATCGAAATACGTGTATCTCTAATCTCGAGTAGTGCGTCGACCGGCTCATTGTATTTTTTAAGAATCCATTTATAGATTGGTCGCGGCAACAAATGATAATAAGGAAGTTTGCTCAACCATTTATTTCTACACATTTGCTGATGCCCGCCAAAAGGCATTTGCCATGGGGGGAAGCCAAAAAATATTGAACCGCCAGCAGCAAGAAAGTTCTTCATCTCACTTATTAACTTCTTCTGATCGTGAATGTGCTCAATCACATCTTTCAAAATAATTAAATCGAACTTGCCACCCAACTCGGTATCTGCATCCACTTTATAAATGTCCTTGCCTAAAAATTTCACTTTTCCTGAGTAAACAAAATCTTTCAACATTTCGTTCGCCATGTCAAGTCGCGCCACCTCAAGTTCAACACCAACAGCAATGCATCCCCGCTCTAAAAAAGGTAATAAGACGCCAGCTTCCCCACATCCAATTTCCAATACACGAAAACCTGGTTTAATAGCTATTTTCTGTTCAATAAATGGGATTACGTATTTTTCTGTATTTAGCTTTTGTATTTCAAAATACCTTTTCCTATCACCATGAAATTCAAACATACTTTCTCATTATAGTTTAGACGCAAGCCCTACCGGCACTTATGCAACCTCAGCAGTTACCTTCATTGTAGTTACCTGTTCAACATTGCCTTCGACATTTACAAGCGCGGCAGCCTCCTCTATATCATGTTCTACATCTTTAGTCAGGTCTAATTCTATTTTCAGGTTATCGATAATAAATTCCTGCCGCTGCATGGTGTTTTTACCCATGTAATATTCAAGCAATTGCTGAATGTGTGTCTCGGGCAATAACATGACGGGTTGCAATTTTATATCGTCGGCTATGAAGCGGGCAAACTCTTCGGGGCTTATTTCGCCCAAACCTTTAAACCTGGTTATTTCAGGCTTCTCACCTAATTTTTTTATCGCCTCCTGCTTTTCGGTTTCGTTGTAGCAATAAATAGTTTGCTTTTTATTTCTCACCCTGAATAAAGGCGTTTCAAGAATATGCAAATGCCCGTTTTTGACGAGATCCGGAAAGAATTGCAAAAAGAATGTAAGCATCAATAAGCGAATGTGCATGCCGTCAACATCAGCGTCGGTAGCCAGCACTACATTATTATAGCGAAGTCCTTCAAGTCCGTCCTCAATATTCAACGCATGTTGTAATAAGTTGAACTCTTCATTCTCATACACCACTTTCTTAGTAAGCCCATAACAGTTTAAAGGTTTTCCACGCAGGCTAAAAACCGCTTGCGTATCTACTCTCCGGCTTTTTGTAATTGAACCGCTGGCACTATCGCCCTCGGTTATAAATACGGTCGTCTGGTTACGCTTTTCTAAAATCTCATCTTTATTTTTTCCTTCGGCTTCGTCGTTATAATGAAACTTACAGTCACGCAACTTCTTATTATGCAGATTCGCTTTCTTAGCTCTCTCGTTGGCCAGTTTCTTAATCCCTGCAAGCTCTTTCCGTTCCCGCTCACTTTGTTCAATACGTTTACGTAATGCATCTGCTGTTTGCGGATTTTTATGCAGGTAGTTATCCAACTCCTTACCTAAAAAATCGACCATAAAATTGCGCATCGTTGGGCCGCCCTCGTACACGGTCAGTGATCCGAGCTTGGTTTTTGTCTGACTTTCAAAAACGGGCTCTTGTACACGGATAGAAATAGCCGCGCAAATACTGCCACGTATGTCTGCGGCTTCATAATCTTTCTTGTAAAAGTCCCGGATGACCTTTACAAAAGCCTCCCTGAACGCTTGCTGGTGTGTTCCGCCCTGTGTAGTATATTGTCCGTTGACAAATGAATACAAGTCTTCTCCGTAATCGTTATTATGGGTTATAGCAACCTCAATATCTTCTCCTTTAATGTGCATGATAGGATACCTGATCTCATCAGCATTAGTGCGACGTTGCAACAGATCCAATAAACCATTTTTGCTCACATACCTCTTTCCGTTATAATTTATTACCAGGCCGGCGTTGAGGTAACAGTAGTTCCAGATTTGATTTTCTATATAATCATGTATGTAGTGAAAATTCTTAAAAATGGTTTCATCCGGAGTGAATGTTACCAGGGTTCCATTTGGTTCCGGGGTTTCTTTCTCCTTCGACTCCTTTAGCAAAATGCCACCCTGAAACTCCGCTGTTTTTTGCTTGCCGTCACGAAACGCGGTTACCTTAAAATATGTACTCAACGCATTTACTGCCTTTGTACCTACCCCATTTAGTCCCACACTTTTTTGAAAAGCTTTACTATCATACTTGGCGCCCGTATTTATTTTGCTCACAACATCAACAACTTTTCCTAACGGAATTCCACGACCAAAATCCCTGACCGTTACCGATTTTTCAGCAATGGTTAACTCCACATTTTTACCGTAGCCCATCGTGTGCTCATCAATACAATTGTCAATTACCTCTTTAATCATCACGTAAATTCCATCGTCGGGACTACTGCCATCACCCAATTTACCTATGTACATTCCGGGACGCAATCGTATGTGCTCACGCCAGTCGAGGCTGCGAATACTATCTTCATTATAATCGCCCAATTGTGCTTTGTCTGCCATTTGTTTTTTAAGTCTTAATTCAATAAATCACCCACTTACATTTAAAATCAATTTTGATCCTGGCCATTCGTTTATTAAAACCCCATAACCTTCAGGCTGCTACATAAGATTTAATCTATCATTTTTACCTCATTTAACTTTCGGGCAAAAATCAAATCGCTTAAGTTCAGCGAAATAACAATCCTGACGTTATGTGAAACTGCCAATTGTCTTTTTCTGCATCCTTATTCTACAACGCGCAAATATAAATTGTACGAACAGGAAGACAATTTTTGTTTTTTAACAAAAAATCGAAAGTTGTGCAAAAAGTGATAAATCTCTTAGGAAGAAAAGTTAATAGATTGGTGATTTTGCAAATATTTTAATAGTTAGGTCGTAAGGCTTTTGAAACATTAAAATTAATGTTGTAGTCATATAAATAATCAGATATTTACGGGAAGGTTTAATTCCCGGAGTCTTACATAATACCTAAACTAACCTCACAAGATTATGAAAACGAATAACATATTCGATTACCCTGTCTTTAAAGCTCATGTTCTATCACTTATTCCTCCTTACCCGATAAAGTATGTCGTTACTGAAGACCTGCAGCAAAAAGAGATTGCCTCTCTAAATGAAACGATAGGCAGTCGTCGTTTCTTTTTTGTTACAAATTTGGAAAATTACGAAATAGAACACGCGCATGGAGTTGAACGATGGTTAGGTTACAGCGAAAAAGATTTCACCATGAAGAAGTATCATGATCTTCTTCATCCGGGAAGAAAAAAAGCTGTGCAAATGATCGCTTTACATTTGTATAATACACTTTGCACGGGGAAGTATGCTTTAAATTTTATGGTTCAGCGATATAGCAGCCTGGTTGCCTTAAAACACTACCGCGGACATTATGTTTTAGCCAACAAGATTTCCTCAATTTTTCAGTATGATATTGACAATAGACTTACTGCCTGCCTTCATGAATTTACCATTATTAATGACGAATACAATGGAGAACCCCTGGGTCCAAAATTCTTTACGGCAACGGGTGAAGACGAAGAAAGAGGCGTAGAAATTCTGGAGAAAGCCGTTGATCACTTTTTAAAGTTGAAAGTATTTTCTCCAAAAGAAATGCAGGTAGCAAGAAAAATTGCATATGAACCTGGTATAAAGCAAAAGCAACTAGCCGATCTGCTTGAGGTATCGGTAGATGACCTGCACCAGTACTATAGCCGTTTTTTAAAGAAAGCCCGTGGTTTCTTTCATCACGAGTTTAATAATACGCTTGATGCAGCCCTTTACTTAAAAAAAGAAGGTTTATTGTAAAATTTTTCCCAGTTGTCACCCTCGGGTGACAACTGGTTCTCTTTATTATATTCAACTTCGGGTTAGAAATAAGGAATTCGAAAAACAACAAGCGGTTGAAAAACCAATTATATATTAAAGAGAATTTTTCAAGGCTCTTTAAAATGATTTGAACTTTGGGGGGTATTTAATCGGGGTTTGTCAGTAAAATGACAGGCCCCTTTTTTATTTGATCATTTTCATGAATCTTTAGTTAATTCAGCTTTCTTGGAATTGAAAAGGTAAATAATATAACGAGAGAACGCCGAAAAGCAAAAGCCGCTTCTGCTATCTTTACAGAAATACTTACCATGCGTCTTGCTATTTGTCTTATTCTATTTTTTCAGGTTTTCACTGGGTCTATTTATGCTCAAAATAACTTAGGTGTTCAGATCTTATCTACTGGTACAAACACAAGCATAAGAGGTATGAGTATACCAAACGAACAGGTTATTTGGGTAAGCGGAAGCAATGGCACAATAGGCAAGTCGGTAGATGCTGGTAAGACATGGCGATGGATGATAGTGCGGGGATTCGAAAAGAAGGATTTTAGAGACATTGAAGCTTTCGATAGTAGCAGAGCAATTGCAATGGCAGTTGACAATCCGGCGTATATTATAAAAACAACCGACGGAGGTGCTAGCTGGAAAAAAGTTTTTGAGCGTTCGATGGAAGGAATGTTTCTCGATGCAATGGATTTTAAAAATGACAAGGAAGGAGTGTGCATCGGAGATCCATTAAACTTAACAATTGGGAGAAAGCTTTTTTATATAATCCGGACTTTTGATGGTGGTGAAACATGGAAGGAAGCACCGATGTATCAAATGCCGCCCGCACAAACTGGTGAAGCAATTTTTTCTGCAAGCGGCACCAACATATCTTTTTTAGACCATCCTGATTTTGAATATGCTTTTGTTACAGGTGGAATTGTATCAAATCTATATATGATTGGAAGGCAGGGTAAGAAATCTAAAGCAGTTATTGTTCCTGTTTTGCAAGGCAAGGAAACTGCAGGAGCTTTCTCTATGGCAACAGATAAACAAAAAGCATTTTATTGCGTTGGTGGAGATTACAAAGTACCAAGAGATTATTTTGATAATTATTATTATTCAACTGATGCAGGAAATAAATGGGGATCTCCTTCTATAGGGCCACCTTTTGGCTACCGTAGTTGTATCAGGATAATTAAAGATAAAATGCTTGTTGCGTGCGGTCCCACCGGTGTTGATTTTGCAGCAAATGGGCAAAAAGAATGGAAAAAAGCAAGTCTTGAAGGCTTTAATGTTTGCATGGTCAGTAAAAGCAAACAAGTTTTTCTGGCGGGGGAAAAGGGCAAAATTGGAAGGTTAATCTATTAATGATTGAATGCTATTCTATAAAATATGCCCCGGCGTTCGAAGCTCGTTTTGATTGTTCGTCGGCCCTCTATGTGACGTTTTTCTGATGACTACAATTTTTTCGTTCGATTTTTAAAAGCCGGCTTCGTTGAAATTAGCAATACCGTAAAAGAGCTACCGTGTGTACTCATCTTTTTTCTAAAAACAATAGAACACTGATGACACGGATCAAACTGATAAAAACCGATTTTTAAATTGTTTCCCTGGTAATATTACTTCGGTAACTCTGTTTTTCCGGATAAAAGCGGATTGGTTCAGGTTTACCTGGGTAATCTGCCTAATCCTCTCAATCTGTGTTATCCGTGTTCCCAAAAAAACTTGTGTGCTCACCGTAGCTCTTGTA
>JAOQAJ010000425.1 GCA_025963675.1 Segetibacter sp. | reverse complement strand
GAAAATGATTACTTCCACTCACCAATAATTACGCCGTCAACCAAAGCTGAAGCAGGACACGACGAAGACATTTCAAGAGAAGAGATCATTTCCTCAGGGATTGTAAAAAGAGAAGATTATGAACAACTTGAAAGCTACACACTTGCACTTTTTAAAAGAGGTAAAGAACTGGCTGCACAACGAGGATTGATCTTAGTTGATACAAAATATGAATTTGGTAAAATTGGTGACACTATTTATTTGATGGATGAAATTCATACTCCCGATTCATCAAGATACTTTTACGCAGATGGTTTTGAGGAAAGACTCGCAAACAATGAACCTCAAAAACAATTAAGCAAAGAGTTTGTACGGGAATGGCTAATTGCCAACAACTTCATGGGTAAAGAAGGACAAACTGTTCCGGAAATGAGTGAAGAATGGATACAGACAATTAGTAAAAGGTATATAGAATTATATGAACAGCTGATAGGTGAAAAATTTGTTGCGCAGGATCTCGGTGATGAAGAAACTGAAAAAAGGATTATTAGAGAACTGCAGCATCTTAAGGCAATAGAATAATTATGCGGAGTTTTTAAGATGTTGGTTTAAAAAGATCTGTTTATACACTACTTCATTTTCCAACCTTGGGTACAAGAACGACTAGTGGAAGAGATGAAGGCTGAACTAATAGCACAAGAGTGCGACGCAACAAAAGATAAATAGACGACATAAAGACCGGTACATACATTTTCTCAAATACATGCATTAAAAGTGAAGGTGGCATGAAATTGTTTGTAAACTCTTAAAAGCTAATTCCTTATTTATGAAAAAATCTTTATTTATTCTTGCATTTGCTATTACATCATTTGGTCTTGTTGCAAATGGACAAATTCAAAGAGGTAATGTTCTGGTAGGCGGAGATATTGCTAACCTTAATTTAGGACTAAACAAAGGCTCCGTATTTAGTGTAAATATTAATCCTAAAGCTGCATGGTTCATTAAAGATAATACGGCTGTGGGCGCTTATCTTACTCTCGGTCTTGAAACCTCGAAAGGTAACGGAACTGATTTTATCTACGGAATAGGTACACTTGTTCGTCAATACGCGGGCGGTGACGCAGTTGCGGCTGTAAGACACTCCCGTTTCTTTGTAGAAGGCAATGTAGGTATCGATGGAATAAATCATTCTGCATCCAGTACCAATTCTACTACCAATGGGCTAGGTTTAGGGATTGGACCAGGGCTCGCGTACTTTATTACACCTAATATCGGCCTGGAGGCATTGCTAAAGTACCAGGGAATATTTGGTTTTGGAACAAGGGTTAATACAAGTACCCTGAATCTTAATATTGGGTTTCAAATTTACTTGCCAGGCCGGGCGGTACGAAGGGCGGCAACAAATACTCAATAAGCTTTATTTCAATATTTTTCCCAACATCTCATAAAGGGTTTGCCCGCGTAGGTCGCGGGCAATTATTTTGCCTGTAGGGTCGATCAGCAAATTGGCAGGAATACCTTGGATATGATATAACTGTGCTACCTCATTTTGCCAGTATTTCAAGTCGCTCACATGCGACCACGTTAAGTTGTCTGCGTGAATGGCCTGTTTCCACTTATCCTTACTCTGGTCTAATGAAACACTTAGAATAGTGAAGTTCTTATCCTTGAAAGCATTATAGGCAGCAACTACAGCCGGATTTTCATTACGGCACGGACCGCACCAGCTAGCCCAAAAATCTACCAGTACGTATTTGCCTTTAAACGACGATAAGGATACAGGCTTGTTAGACGTATCGTTTTGCGTAAATTCAACAGCCTGTGTACCCACAGCACCTATTCTAGAAGATGCAATAAACTTCGCTATTTCTTTTCCATAATAAGTTTCCTGAGCGACAGGCTTCAATCCGTTGTAACGCTTTTCAAGAAGCGCCATGTCATTATTTGTAATAGGACTGGTAACATATATGATAAACGCCGTTACAGGAGAGGCAGGCTTAGTTTTAATAAAAAAATCTACCTGGTCTAATACTTTTAGTTTCGTTTTTTCGAAAATGTTTATCAACGAGTCTCTTTTAGGTCCGGGCTCAGCTGTTTTATTTGCTGCCGCAACAACCTTATCAAGCTTATCTTTTAGTGGGTCAAATTTCAGCTTATAGTCCTGGTAATCTAAGGCAGCTGTGGAACCGGCAATCGTCAGCTTCTTCAGCGCTCTCACATCTCCGGAAACAGTTAAGTTAGCAGGTGTTAAAAAAACTTCAGCGATATCAGGATAGCCTATAAAAGATAGTTGATAAATATCGGGATTAGCAATTTTTCCAAAAAGATTGAATTTTCCCTTTTGCGCGTACCCTGTAGCCAACACCTCAGCGGTTTGCCCCGGATGTGCCAGGAAGACCATCGTACTATCAGGTAAACCTTTTATAGTGCCGGTCAATGTAAAATTGCCTGTAGAATTAGTGTTATTAATACTTTGGGCAAGGACGAATACAGGGAAAAAGAGAAATGCAAGTAGAAATTTCATACTATTTTGTATGGCGCTTTTGTAAAATCTGGATAACATTATGCAATTTATAGCCTTTTGCGTTAAGTAAAATCAAATAATGAAACAGCAAATCCGCCGATTCATTTAAAAATAACTCCTCATTATCATCCTTTGTTTCAATAACCATTTCCACTGCTTCTTCGCCGACTTTCTGAGCAATTTTGTTAATGCCTTTTTTAAAAAGAGCAGCCACATAAGATTTGTCAGGCGACATCTCTTTGCGTTGTTCTATCACCTTTTCCAAATAAGGTAAAAAATTGTCAGAACGATTTATTTCATTGAAACAGGTATCAGCTCCGGTATGACAAACAGGTCCAACAGGATCTGCTTTTACCAAAATTGTGTCGTTGTCACAATCTATCATTAACGCTTTAAAGAATAAAAAATTGCCACTCTCCTCGCCCTTGGTCCAGAGCCTTTGTTTGCTGCGGCTATAAAAAGTCACCTTACCAATTTCTTTCGTTTTCGCCAAAGCCTCTTCATTCATAAAGCCCAACATTAGCACCTTATTCGTTTCATTATCCTGAACGATTACGGGGACTAACCCGTCACTATATTTTGCAAAATCTATATTCACTTATTTTATTTTTTGTAGCCACCTTTTGTAATTCTGTTGATGCTGCCGTTGCGTCGCACTCTTGTACTTTTTAAACCACTGTTCGACAAATGGCAGCGTAAGAAGGAATCTAAACATGTCAGTCGGCATTGTTATTCATCTCACCTAAACATACCCGCGGCTGACAGTTAAATTGATACATAATTGGTAATGTCTTCTGCCGTGATTGTTTTACCTGAAAGTATCACCAGGCGTTCGACAACATTTCGCAATTCACGAATATTTCCTGTCCAATTGTATTGCTTTAGTGCATCCATCGCTTTTGGGTCTATATCTTTTTTGGTTTGCCCATAATCTTCTGCAATGTCCTGCAGAAACTTATTAACCAGCAGTGGAATGTCATCTCTCCTATCATTTAGCGACGGAACATGAATTAAAATAACCCCTAGGCGATGATAAAGGTCTAATCTGAAATTCTTGTTTTCTACCTCTTTTAAAAGGTCTTTGTTTGTAGCCACCACCACTCTAACATCAACCGGAATTTCTTTTTCACCACCTACACGGGTAATTTTCCCTTCCTGCAATGCACGCAATACTTTAGCCTGTGCGCTTAGACTCATGTCGCCTATTTCATCAAGAAATAGTGTGCCTCCATTTGCTTGTTCAAACTTGCCAATGCGTTGTTTTATCGCTGAAGTAAATGATCCTTTTTCATGACCAAACAATTCACTTTCAATCAATTCACTTGGTATCGCTGCACAATTCACTTCTACTAACTGACCATCAGCGCGACTGCTTTTTTC
>JAOQAJ010000424.1 GCA_025963675.1 Segetibacter sp. | reverse complement strand
TAAAAACGATAGGAGGTAAAAGTGAAATTTGATAATATTTTATTTGGTTTTACCGTTTCTTATATACCCTCTGATTACGTTTCACTAAAATTTTTAAAAAAGACGAAACATGATCTTTACACAAAAGTTACTAAAACTGCGAATCGCTTTTGCCCTTTGTTTTTTTCTTCTTTCTTCTTTCTTGTCAAACGCTCAACAGGTTACAGAAGTATTTACAGATTTTGGTGGTTACTGGCGTTCGAGTTCAACCGCTAATAATGTTACCAATCCAAATACAGGACACAATGTTCTCGCATTTAAAGCAGGCACACAGACTTTTTCGACAGGAGTAAATAATTCAATACTGACAAGTAAGGGGATAACTTATACAGCAGGTAATTTTAAAGCTTTACCAATTACCTCTATTACTGGAACAGTTCCTGGTCCTCCTATTTATATCGCTCTTGGAGGCAATTATGACGGAGTCCCGAGTGGATTTAGTAATCCACTACCAACAGTAAAAATGAAAGATGTTCTTACTGACGGCATTAACGGTTTAAATATTGGTACAGGTGTTACAAATATTCCTTCGAGTGCTATAATGACCTTTCAGGTGCAAAGTATAGACGTAAATTCTATCGCTGATGCTAAGCCTGATATCTTATATACTCAGATTGCTGATCCCACTACTACAAACAATCTAGATGTTATATATTTCACCAATTCTTCCGGCGTCACGGTAGGAAAAACGGTAACTGTTAACTGGAGCACCGTTCCCTCTCTTGGCACTTATACATTAGATCTTTATAATTTAAAAGTCGGTGCTACATGTGATGCTGCTACAATTGTCAGTGGATTCAACAGCAACACAACCAGAAATATCAGATTAACATCATTTAAACTCTCCGACTTTGGTATCACTTCTGCGAACGCCGCTTCTGTTACACGGTTATTAGTAAAACCTGGAGGAGAAAGCGATCCTGCTTTTATGGCCTACAATAGCGATGCTTTTGTCATTATTCCTCCTGGTATAACAAGTCAACCGCAAAGTAAAGTTGTCTGCGCGGGTACTAACCAAAGCGCCGACTTTTCAGTAACAGCTACCGGGACCAATAATACCTACCAATGGAAAAAAAACGGTCTGGACATTGCAGGCGCAACCAGCCCTGTCTACAGTATCAATCCCGTTACTGCAGCTGATGCAGGTACATATGAAGTTGTAGTAACTAACAGCGGCGGAACTGTCACGAGTAATAAAGCGTACTTAAACACTTCAATTAACAAACAACCTTCGCCGGTTGCTCAAACTATAGTTACAGGAAATACCGTTACCTATTCAGTATCGGCAAATAATGCGACCTCCTTTCAGTGGAAGAAAGATGGTATAGACATCCCGGGTGCTACAGACTCAATTTACACGATCAGCCCTTTAAACAATACTGACGGCGGTATATATAGTGTTGCCGTTCTGAATGCCGCAGGTAATGGTTGTGCAAATATGCTTAGCGATCCCGTTACCCTGATACCAGCTATCGTTGTTTACTCTAAAAGCACTCCTGATATAAATATTCCATCTACCTGGGGAGCAAATACAGATGGTAGCGGAAGCACTCCTGTAGATTTCACCAGGTCAGAACATACGTTTGTTCTTTCAAATCGTCCATACGGTAATACACTTACCGATCTTACAATTGCCGGTACACTCGATGTAAGTAATGGAATAGCCATAATAGCAGATAGTACAACACTTGATGTTGGCTGGTGTATCCGTTCAGGAATTGGAAGTCTGTCAGGCTCTACTACTTCGGGTTTTACTACAAGAGGAAACTCTCAACTTTATTTTACTCCCGGCTTCCAGTTTCTAAAAAACTTCACGCCTGCAGGTGGAACTGTTAACATGCTTTCTGATCTGGTTATTTCCGGGGGAGATCTGCCTGGTAAACTTAATCTTACTGGTGGTACCCTTGCTCTCGGAAACAATAAGATTACAATCCGATCGACAAGTGTATCCAATACTTCGATGGTAACCGCTGTCGCATCCGGATCTTCATTTACTTATGGTCCTGATGGAGCTTTTATAATAGAACGATTTATTCCTGGAAAAAGATCGTTTCGTTTTATGGCACCTTCTGTAACAACAAAAACAAGTATAAAAAACAACTGGATGGAAGGGGTGGTAAATCCTGACCGCTATACAAATTATAATCCTCTTCCAGGTTATGGTACACATATCACCGGGCCTAAAACCGTTGAGGATAGCTTAGATGTAACCCAAACTTATAACCCTTCACTTTTTACATTTGACAACAATACCCAAATCTGGAGTCCTGTTCCAAATAGTTCGGGAATTTTAATAGCCGGGAGTGCTTATCGTTTCATGATCAGGGGAAGTCGTGCTGTTGATTTGAACAATAACGAAGCGGCCCCTTCCAACACAATCATCAGGGCTACCGGTGAGCTTACCGTAGGCACTCATACACTTGGAGCTCCATTTTTAAGCACAAAACCAGGCTTGTATAATTTGGTCGGAAATCCCTATGCATGTCCTGTCAACTGGTTAACACTTAGCCGGTCAGGTATCTCAAGTTCTTATTATGCCTGGGATGAAAACCTGGGCCGACGCGGAGCATACGTGACTTATAATGGTACGGCACAAACAAACGATAATCCTGCTTCTTTCGTAGATGAGAATATACAATCTGGCCAGGCGTTCTTTGCACAGACTATATCTCTCACCCCTTCTTTAACCTTTAACGAATCAAATAAAAGTCATACAAATACAAGCGTCTTTAGAAGTTCAAGCGCAAATGCAAAACTATCAGTTCAACTACTATTGGATCTCACAGATGGAAGTCACAATACCGCCGATGGATTTGTAGCAGTTTACGGAGATGGTTTCTCCACCGGATTTGGTGAGGAAGATTCTTATAAATTCAATAACCTTGATGAGAACATAGCGATAAAGCGCAACCAAACGCCGTTAAGTATAGAGGGCAGGCCAACGATCACCGGAAGCGATACTTTGCCAATCAGGATGTGGCAGTTCCGGCAGAAGGCATATTCCTTAAAAATTAACGGAAGTAACTTTTCTCCTTTAGTTTATGCAACACTAAAGGATGACTATTTAAACAAGGTATCACCGATAGAGTTATCTTCTTCAACGATAATACCATTTACTATTACAGCAGACTCTGCATCGTTTGCACCTGATCGTTTCTCTATCATTTTTGGTTACACTCGCCGTGAGCCTGTTATATATACTGAGGTAAAAGCTTACCAAAAAGGCAAAGGAATACAGGTTGAATGGAATACCGGAGAAGAACTAAATACTGCTACATACGAGTTAGAAAAATCAGTGAATAACAAAAAATTCAGCCGGGTATTTACTGTGGGTGCGCAATCAGATCAGGAGTTAACGCATGCCTATGAATGGTTTGATGCGAGGGCAAGCAGTAGTAGCAAGAATTACTACCGCGTCAAAATCATTGATAACAACGGTAAATTCACTTATAGCGCAATTGCAAGAGTGGTTATGACAAATGGTAACAGGGGCGGTGTAATCACTGCAACTGAATTAAAAGGAAATTCAATTGCATTAAAATTATCCAACGTTGACATTGGTAAGTATGCAGTAAACATTTTCAACACTGCAGGTCAGAAAGTATACAGCGGGTCTTTGGAAAACAAAGGTTCTACCTTACACACGATTTCATTGACACAAAAACTCGTTGTAGGAACTTATATAGTCCAATTAAGTAATGATAAAACGATGATCAGCAATTCAATTTTTGTTCAATAATCTTTCAAGCGTTAACAATAGAATACCAAAAACAAAAGCTGCCTTTCCAGGCAGCTTTTTTGTTTTTTATCTAATGTTATCAGCGGTGATTTTATATTATTGATTGTTCGCAGCTAAAGGAACTTCAACAGTAAAACAACTTCCCTTTCCTAAAGTGCTGTCCACCTTTATTCGGCCTTTGTGCACGTCGATCACCGTTTTTACATAGCTCATACCTAAACCAAATCCTTTAACGTTATGAAGGTTGCCGGTGTGTGCTCTATAAAATTTTTCAAAGACCCGTTTTGCCGTTTCTTTGTTCATCCCTATGCCATTGTCCTGGATTTTTATTTGAAGGTTTTTGCCTGTATTACAAGTAGTAACTTTTAAAACGAGGTTCTCTTTTGAGTATTTGATGGCATTATCAAACAGGTTTGAAAGAAGGTTCGTGAAATGATTTTCATCTGCAATGATTTGATCCTTTTCAGCATCAAACTTCAATTCTACTTTGCCATCTTTATCCTGTATCTGTAACTGGTAATTATTTAGCGCGCTTTCAATTAATGCATGGGCATGCACTTTTTTCATGTCCAGTTTCAACTCTTGTTTATCAAGCAACGCTGCCTGCAAAATCGTCTCAACGTGCTTATTCATCCTTTTATTCTCTTCCTTAATAATGCCGCTGAAATAAGACATTTTCTCTGGTTGAGCTAAAACCTTTTCATTTCTCAACGCGTCGACAGCAAGTGAAATTGTTGCTAACGGAGTTTTAAACTCATGCGTCATATTGTTAATAAAGTCCGTCTTAATCTCACTCAATTTCTTTTGCCTCAGTAACGCCTGGATGGTGACGCCGAAAGCAGTAAGTATAATCAGTGTGAAGACTACTGCAAAAACAACCATCCACAGCATCGATTCTAAAACCTGTATTTTAAAGTCGGGAATAATAACGATCAGGTGTTCAAATGGCTCTCTGGTCTCTAATATATTGTCATTATCAGGTGGCAAAATGGGTACAATAATACTTTTGTTGTGTACTGTATCGCTTGCTTCCTTCAAAAATTTGTCGGTTTGCAGTTCCAGCGTATAACCTGTAGAGTTTGATGTAACTCCAAATTCAAAATGCACATCATTGACCTCTTTGTCTCTAAAGGCTTTTTCAATTTTTTCTTTTATTTCAAATAAAGAAAAGTGTTGCGAAAGAAGGGGCCTGCCGTAGCCGATCGCATAATCGTTTGGTAACAGACTCAAATTTTGCTTACGTGGAATTTTAAAAAACGGGGCAGATGATGCATGCTTACCCAGCTCTATTGCAACTTCAGCGGCAGCCTCTTCAGCACGCTGTCTTAATTGTCCCTGTCTCAACACCGTCATATCTCTAAACCAACTTACCTGTAACACAATAATACCAAGTAGTGATAAGGTGATAAGAACAATAATTACAGGGAAAATTCTCTTCATTGGTACAAATATAAAGTGAATATATACCTATAATAAATTGTCTAATGTCTTTTAAGGTTTTTAACGGCCTATTGACACTAAAATTTTTTTAATACAAATAGCTTTACGAATTTTAATATGTCCTAACTTGTCAATATGGTCGATGTAACGTCTGGAAAACTATTAATTGCTGATCCCTTTTTACGGGACCCAAACTTTATGCGTTCCGTGGTTTTTATCTGCGAGCATAAAGATGAGGGAAGCTTTGGCTTCGTTCTAAACAGAAGATATGAGCAATTATTAGGTGAGTTAATTGCAGGATTAGAATCTTCTACTTTTCCGGTTTACTACGGCGGACCTGTGCAGGTGGATACCATTCATTTTTTACATCAGCGGCCCGATCTTATACCGGGGGGAGTGCTCGTAGCAGATGGAATAGTTTGGGGTGGAGATTTTGAGACGATCATCGAGCTGTTAAAGGCTGATCAATTAACAGACCGCGACATTCGTTTTTTCATAGGTTATAGCGGCTGGGGAGAAGGTCAGCTTGAGGAAGAAATGAAATCGAAAAGTTGGATAACCGGTGATGGAACCCGTAAACTTATATTTCCTATAAACGTTGACGATACCTGGAAAGACGCTCTGAAACAACTGGGCGGCGAGTACGGACAGATGGTCAATTATCCGATTGACCCGCAATTGAATTAAGCTTCGATTTTCTTCGATTTAAGTTTTTAGTGCCTCTTTCCGGGTTGCTCTTGTAGCAGACTCTTTTTATTTTTTTGCTTTAAGATTTTTTGTTGCCGCGCACTAAATCTTTGTGATACATTGTTGCGTCGCACTCTTGTACTTGTTTACTTGCATCAGCTAGTTTGCATGCACGATTACTTATGCAATTTGAAAAAAGCTAAATAGAAAACGCAAAGATGAACGGATTGCGACGCAACGATGATCTAATAAAGCTCAAATGCTGGTATTAAAGGAATTCTAATTATCACTTCATAGCTTCAGAAAAATAAAAAAGGCCGCCTTTTAAAAAGCGGCCTTGGTTACATGTTGATATCAACTTATTTAAGTGCAAAAACTACTCCCGCATTGAAGCCAACTGTATTTAAGTTAGTTAACTCGTTACGTTTATAATTTGAATAATTATAAGTTGCCCCAAGTTTGAAAGCCGTTTGGTTATACTGGTTTCCAAACGGAATTTTAATACCCGCACCTGCCTGAACAGCAAGCGGAGACGAAGATTCTACTCCACCAAATTCGCCGAGGTATTGACCGTAATTAACAAGGTTAACACCGGCACCTGCCGAAATGTAAGGTTGAACTTTTGCATTTGCTACAGACCCCATTGGTAAAAAGGTACCACGAAGCATAACCGGCACAATGTCCATGGTGTTGCTAACCACAGCAGACACCGTCTGGTTACCATCTAACTTGTACACCTGCCTGTCATACTTCTGATAATAACTCTGAAAGCCGGAGTGTAAACCCAAAGAGAACTTTGGATTAAAAGTATAACTTAACTCACCTGATCCACCTTTGAAGGATGTTTTATTGATGAAGTCATTTTTAAAGCTTCCTATTGGAGACATCACATTATAGCTGAGCTCCATCTTCAACTTTTGTTGGGCCGACGCAGATAAACTGAGCATACATACGGCCATTGTTAAAAATATTACAACGTTCTTTTTCATACTGTTTTTACTGATTTTTTAAATAAGGTGATTGATCAAATAACATCTTAACCTGGCTGGCAGCTGTAGCTGAATTAAAAATACCAGATCCGCGGATGAGGCCTGTCCAGATAACATTGATCCGGTTGCTTGTGGCTGCATTTTTCAAATCGAGCAAGTCTACAGACAATGCACCTTCTCTAATGGAGTAAGTTGCATAACTGTATGGACTGTAATAACCATAACCACCATAGCCCCAATAATATGGATCATAGTAACCACCATACATGTCATAATAATTTCTGTAGCTAACTATACCGGTAGAGGTATTATAAATTCTGCTCACGTTGATGCCAAGGTCTGGATTAGCACCCTTGCTTACCATTGTAAATCCCTTCGCCTGCATTTCTGCCTTAACCGCATTGATAAAAGCCTGGTCAGTTGCACTGATTTCTTTTGAGGCTCTTCCATCGTTTATAACAGCAACAGAATCGGAAATACTAAAAGTTCTGTAAGCTGAAAAATTGACTGTTGAGTCATGGTCGGTAATATAAATGCGAGACTCCTCTTCAGTTAGGTTTGCCACAGGATCTTTGGTACAGCCCGTAACTAAAGCTACTAAAGCCAGGATCGGTACCCACATCACATTCTTGCTTTTCATTGTTTTTTTCCTTTTTGTTTAATTAATAACTCTGTATGTTCTTCAAACAGAGTGCCTATAATTGCTTCAAAAAGGAATGAGTATGTGAAAAAGGGCATTTTAAGAAACCTTTATATCTTAGGCGGTTCCTGGCAATAGTAAAGGTGGAATAACTATTTTTTTAATGCATATTTCTTTAGGAATGAAAAGAAAAAAACCAGTTTACGTAAGTTAGAAGTAGAAAATTGGACAGGCTCAAGGGGAACTAACTTTTCTATTTTTGACATTTCGCCTGTCATAATTTCTGTCATAAAAAAATCCCTCAGACTTTCATCTGAGGGATTAACAAATATCGGGGTGTTAGTTTAAAGTTCAGTAGCACCTTCTACCAAAACTGTTGCTTTGTTATTTAAAACTTCGACAAATCCACTTTCAATTGAAAAGTTAGACGTTGTGTTTTTATCTTTTATGACTTTCACATTACCTTTTCCCAGTGCGCTTACTAAGGGTGCATGCCGGTCAAGCACTTCAAACTTCCCATCAATTCCGGGCAATTGTACACCATAAACATCGCCGCTAAAAAGTCTTTTTTCAGGTGTTAATATTTCTAGTGTCATAGTTTAAAAATTCGTGAATTTGAAAAAGAAACTGTTTCAGATGCTAATTCTCAAATTAGCAAATCTTCAAATTTTCAAATTATGCTTTCGCAGCTTCCATCATTTTTTTACCTTTTTCAACAGCATCTTCCAAAGTACCTACAAGGTTAAATGCCGCCTCAGGATACTCATCTACCTCTCCGTCCATAATTGAATTAAATGCGCGAATGGTATCTTCAATACTTACAAATACACCTTTTAAGCCTGTAAACTGCTCAGCAACGTGGAATGGCTGAGAAAGGAAACGTTGTACTTTACGTGCTCTTGATACAGTTAATTTATCTTCATCGCTCAATTCATCCAAACCAAGGATGGCAATAATATCCTGCAATTCTTTGTAACGCTGTAAAATCAATTTCACTCTATTAGCGCAATCATAGTGAACATCACCAACAATGTTGGGGGTAAGTATACGACTTGTACTATCTAAAGGATCCACCGCAGGATAAATACCTAAGTCAGCAATTTTACGAGACAATACAGTTGTCGCATCCAGGTGAGCGAAAGTTGTTGCAGGAGCCGGGTCAGTCAAGTCATCCGCAGGTACATAAACTGCCTGTACAGATGTAATTGAACCGTTTTTAGTCGAAGTGATTCTTTCCTGCATCAATCCCATTTCTGTAGCAAGGGTTGGCTGATATCCTACCGCTGAAGGCATACGCCCTAACAACGCAGATACTTCAGAACCAGCTTGCGTAAAACGGAAGATATTATCTACGAAAAACAAAATGTCTTTACCTTTTCCCTGTCCGTCACCGTCGCGGAAATATTCTGCGATCGTTAAACCACTCAAAGCCACACGAGCACGTGCTCCGGGAGGTTCGTTCATTTGTCCGAAAACGAATGTTGCTTTCGATTCTTTCAATTCTTCCAGATTAACCGAATCAAGGTCCCATCCACCTTCTTCCATGCTGTGCTTGAACTTCTCACCGTATTTCATAATACCAGCCTCGATCATCTCTCTCATCAGGTCATTACCTTCACGGGTTCTTTCACCTACACCAGCAAATACTGACAAACCACCATAACCAATTGCTATATTATTAATTAACTCCTGGATCAGCACTGTTTTGCCCACCCCGGCACCACCAAACAAACCAATCTTCCCACCTTTAGAGTAAGGTTCAATCAGATCGATTACTTTAATACCTGTATAAAGAATCTCAGAAGACGTACTAAGATTTTCAAAGGCTGGAGGTTTTGCATGTATTGGACGACCGTTTACCTTACTTACCTGAGGCAAACCATCGATTGCATCTCCTGTTACATTAAATAAACGACCGTTAATGCCTTCACCAACCGGCATGCTGATTGCTCTGCCTGTATCGTTTACTTCCATTCCCCTAACAAGACCTTCTGTGCCATCCATTGCTATACAACGAACACTATCTTCACCCAGGTGTTGCTGAACCTCCATTACAAGGATATCGCCGTTCTGCCTCTTTAACTCCAGTGAGTTATAAATCTGAGGCAAGCTGCCTTCAAACTGCACATCCACTACCGCGCCTATCACTTGTTTTACCTTACCAACTTTTGACATATGACAAATTTTTATTGGTCTAAATTTTGCCGCAAAGGTAAGGGATAGCAGTTTATTTTAAAAATTTGGTTGGTTTTTTCATTCGGGAATTGCCGTTCCATAGCTGCACAAATTATTTTCACAATACGAATTCCTGCTTTTGTCACCTGTGGTATAGAGTTTGTTCTGCTTAATAAACAATTACAGAATTTATTATTTGGCCGTTGCTAACCTATAACGCCGCCTTTAATGAATTCGGTTTTTAAAAGTTTATTTATTAAACTTTTTTTGTTAGAAGGAAGCTTGAAAAAGCTTCCTTCTTTTTTGCCGTATCCCGGTTTTCTTTCATTAACCGCGCGTTTCAGATTCGTTTTTTTATGTTAATGATAGAAATACATCTTCAATTGTCAGAAAGAAACTCCCTTTTTTAAAATAGCTGATTTGCTTGTTTCTGCTCAGTGCTTTAATCGGTTTGTTCTTAATTGTTACCTTGCGGCCATGTTCATTAAATCTTCTGAATACGTTATTTCCAGTCCTGATTATGCCAATTGTCCGGCAGCTGACCGACCTGAGTATGCATTCATTGGTCGCAGTAATGTCGGAAAGTCTTCATTAATTAATATGGTGACGGGTAATCAAAAGTTGGCGAAGACATCTGGTTCTCCTGGTAAAACGCAATTGATTAACCATTTTAGCATAGAATCGTGGAAAGGACAGGAAGCTCCTGTGGGGTTTAAAAAACCGGATCTTTGGTACATTGTCGACTTACCCGGCTATGGTTTTGCAAAGGTTTCGCAAAGCAGCAGAAGAAAGTGGGAACAGATGATTGAGAATTATTTAAGAAAAAGAGAAAACCTGGTTAATGTCTTCATCCTGATAGATAGTCGCCACGAACCGCAAAAAAATGACCTGGAATTCGTAGATCAGTTAAGAAAATGGGAAGTGCCTTTTACAATAGTATTTACCAAAAGTGATAAAGAAAATCAGCGCACAGTTGCGGCAAACGTAAAGTCGTTTTTTGAAGCGATGAGAAAAACCTGGCAATTCTTACCTCAGCATTTCGTCAGCAGTGCAATAAAGAAACAGGGCAGAGATAAAATGCTCTCGTTTATAGAAGAATGCAATGACCAGTTTTATAAGGGGGAGTAAGGGAATTTGAAAATGTGGTAATTTGAAAATTTGAAAATGGTTGTGAGACTTAAACTAACCCTGGAACTTGGGAAAAAATAGGAGATAGATTCTTTAGAGGAACTTATTTCCTCCAAAATGATTTTAAATCCAGCTAACCCCGGTTCTTTAATTCACCACTTTGTTAGCGCAACTGCTACTAGCAAAGGCTTCGGGCTTGGCTTTAAATGCAAAGCCCATTCCTAGAATGTAACCCATTGCCTCGCGTAGTGCATCATTACTTTTAAACTGGGGATTAGTGTTGATGTCTGCATGCACTTCCATGTCTACATCGTAAGTAGTAAAGAGGTGACAGAGCTCATAAGCAATCTCAATACTTTTTGCAACTTCCACCAGCATTCTTTCTTTAATGGAATACTTCTGACGGGTCTTGTCGTTGTTGATGTACATGAAGCCACCATGACCTTCCCTTAAAAAAACGATAACCGTTGCAAATTCTGTCTCCTGCCCTTTTACCTGGCTGTCGGTACCGATACAAACTTTTAGTTTGTTGCCCGCTGCAGTTTCCTGTTTAATGGTCCTTTCTACAGCTTCTTTAATTGGCAAATGAAGTGGTTCGCCGCTGAACTTTCTCCAGATCATAATAAAATAGGTTTTTGTAATTTACCTATTTTTTTAATTCCTATTGCATTTATCGAATTTTTTATGTAAATTCTTTTACACCAGGGTGCTCATTAAATATCTAAAGAAGTTGATACAGCCAATTAATTTACTGAACTGAAATTAGTTTTTGGAGGTAGTACGTACAAGAGTAAACGATGAAAAAAGTCGCAAGATGATATGTTGATGAACGGACTGCGACGCAAGGATGTTTAATTGAAAAACTTATGTCAGGAACATAAATCGTTCTTATAAAAGGGCATTCAATTAACGGAAGCTAATGAGTGAAGTCAACTTATACCTAAGGTTTTGATAACTCATCAGATCAACCTTTACTGAACCTACCAACAACGGGCTTTCTATTCTTAACGGTACTTTGTTTTGATCGTCACTCACGTACACAGTCATTTTTTCACCACCTTCAAAAAGAGTACCTTTTACAAGCAGCGGCTTAAATACGATTGCCCTGAATTTACCGTAACGTGTTTTGATTGTTTCCTTTCCCTGGTAACGGATATACATGTTGTAGACCTCGTTGTCTAAGAAAATTGTAAATGGAATTTTATCTCCCGGCTTATACTTATTAAAATCGATGTTGCGGGCATAGTACATAGAACTTACAACGTCTTGTATGCAAGGTGGAACTTTATAAACACCTTGAGTAGATAGCGCTGTGTTAGCGTTATGATTAAAAGTTATGTTTTCATATTTTTTATATCCACCCTCGTCTACATTTCTAATGAACTTATACGGGCGCAAATTATTTGTATCAATAAACGTTTCGTATCGGTCTCTTACCTTAAAAATAAAATCGTATTTGCTGTTCGTTACACCGGTACCAACGATATGGTATACGGGCTTATTATTAAGCCTTTCAGTTGTAACATTAAAGGTTGCAGTACCTGCATTTATGTATAAGCCAAGCGCATTGTAAAATACAACTAACGAGATAGTTTCGCCGGTACTGAAACTGTTGTTTCTGGTGCTGCAGAAGTCGTCACCTGCAGTTAAACGAGTTGAGAAAGCTACTAATAAAACAATGAGTACAATTTTTTTCACTTTACTTATTTCTAAAAAATTTTATGCCTAAGATGAACAAACTCCCTGCCAAAGCAGGCAGAACTAAGTTAATAAGCCAGATGGCAGAAGCAGTAAATACGATGCCTAAAGTGTTGGCACTAAAGGCCCCAAATAAGAAAATACTGATTTTACCTCTGACCCCCAATTCAGCCAAAGCTATTGTTGGCACTATAGCTAATGCAAGAAACATGATCGTTATCAACCAAAAAGCTGTAACGACACTTATATCTACATTAAATAGCTGTAATAATAATAAGTACTGAATTATAAATACACTATATCGAAGGATGGAAATTAACAATACTTTCAAGAGTTCCTGCCATTTAAAATCTTCCAGCTTTTGAATGAAGAAAGAATATTTGGCAACAAACGGAATTCTTTCCAGGAGCCTGACCAACCAACTTAACTCAAAATACACACCTATTAAAGCTGTTGTGATAGCTATTGAACCATACGCAATTCCATCGATGACAGATAAGGACAAATGAATAGTTTCATTGGTTGCATGATAAAAGTTATCTCTAAGCAAAAAAAGACCAATGGTGCCAAAAAACATAGTGACTATCAACTGGCTTATGCTTCCGACAAAAGTAAGAGCGATCGCTCTCAGCCGGTTTCCCTGTTTTATATATAGTATGCGGCCAAAGTACTCCCCTGATCCATTCGGTGTATTCATAGCTACCGATACGCTTAAGCCCGATAAGATAGCTTTAAAAGCAGTAAGAAAAGATATCTTTTGTATGTGTCCGATCAGTACCCGCCACTTCATTGCTTCACAACTCCAGTTGGCCAGCATCAAAATAATAACAAGCATGGCTTTCCATCCATACTCACCATATAAAGACACTTTTATTTGCTGCAGAGAATGCTTCCAATCTTGCTGGTTAACAATATTGCGATATATCGAAAAGGCTAAGAAAATGAATAAAACAGGACCGAGGAAATAACTGAAAAATATTTTGAGGTTTTTGTTCAGGCTTCTAAAATTTTGCCAAACCTACTAAATTATAATGCCACAACCATTTAAAGTGCTAAAGATTAGCGTGATATGTACAGATCAACTACTTTCACATTTTAGTTTAGACAGTAATGATAAAGAGCAGAAATGTGATATTAGGCATAGACCCCGGAACCCTTTTTATGGGCTATGCTTTAATGGATGCAACGACTAGTACACCAACACTGTTGGTGATGGATGCACTAAAGTTGTCAAGCAAAACAGATGCTTATGAACGGCTGCAAAAAATACATCTTACAGTAGTTGAACTCATCGCCGCTTACAAGCCTGATACCTTTGCCATTGAAGCGCCTTTTTTTGGCAAGAATGTTCAAAGTATGCTAAAGCTCGGAAGAGCACAAGGAGTTGCCATTGCGGCTGCGATGCAGGCAGGATTAACTGTAACTGAGTACTCGCCAAAGAAAGTAAAACAATCAATCACAGGAAACGGAAACGCTGACAAAGACCAGGTTTGGAAAATGTTGCAGCGCATTATGAAGCTCGAAGAAAAGCCTCAATACTTTGATGCTACAGATGCTTTGGCCGTTGCCTTGTGTCATCATTACCAGTCAAATTCTGTCATTGGAAAACTAGGTAAAGGATTAAAAGGCTGGGAAGATTTCATTGCTAAAAATCCGGCAAGGGTTAAAGCGAAATAAGCAAACGCCAACTTAATAATTACAACTTTTTGTAGCGGTTATTTTTTTCATTTAACCAGCATTTGTTCTCTCATTTTACATCGTTGTGTCACTCACTTGCACGGTTATTTCATTATTCAACCGTTTCCCATAGATCGTTAAATACGTGGAAATTAAAAAAAGCCTTTGAATTAGTGCATTTGAATGTAAGTAGAAAGTTTACCTTAAAAGCTGAAGCTAACAGTGAGTTCAAAAGTCGAAGAGTGCGACGCAACAGCAGCTTAATTATTAGCTGATGCCGGTTACAAAAAAGCATTACCAACTAAACAAACAACCCATAATACAATCTGCCAACAATTTGAACTTAGCTCCTTTGCATTTGTGCAATTATCTTTTGTTGAATCTCGATAAAATCATCTTTCGATAACTTAATCTTAGGATTGTTAAGATGTACATCAGAAGGATGGATTGTTGGAATAAGATGTACGTGTGCATGAGGCACTTCGAGACCAACAGTGATCATATTAACACGATTACAAGGAAAGCAAGCTTCGATAGCTTTTGCAATCGGTTTGGCAAACACAAGTAGTTCGGCCAGGTACTCATCAGGTACATCAAAAATTTTATCAACCTCTACTTTCGGTACTACAAGTGTGTGTGCTTTTTGAACAGGGAAGATATCGAGAAAGGCAAAAAACCTGTCATTTTCCGCAATCTTGTAAGAAGGAATTTCTCCTGCAATAATTTTAGAAAAAATGGTCATAAGAGTATTTTTTAAAGTGTAAGAAGGAACTGTATTTAAACAAAAGAGCCGGTACAAGTCCGGCTCTTTTACATGATTTTACAATTTATACTGTAATATTTTCAACCTTAAATTTCAATATGCCATTGGGTGCCTGCACTTCGGCAATTTCACCAATTACCTTACCAATTAATCCCCGTCCAATTGGTGAAGACGCCGAGATCTTATTGGCTTTTAAGTCTGCTTCTTTTTCACCGACAATCTGGTAGGTCACTGTCTTCTTGGTTGCCATATTAGTAATGGTGACCTTGGTTAAAACTGTAACCTTACTGGTATCAATTGTATTAGTATCAACAATTCTTGCTGTTGCTATAACACCTTCAAGCTGCTTTATTTTAGCTTCCAGCATTCCTTGCGCTTCTTTTGCGGCGTCGTATTCTGCATTCTCTTTAAGATCACCCTTTTCCCGTGCTTCTGCAATTGCACGGGATGCTGCCGGCCTTTCAACAGCCTTCAACTGGTGCAATTCCTGCTTCATCAATTCAAAAGTCTCCTTCGTTACGTAATTTGTCTCACTCATTTTCTTTTCGGTTTAAAAAGACATAAAAAAATACAACGCCACAAAGACTGCAGCGTTGTATGATGCAAAAATAGGAAATCAATTAAATATAAATAAAATTCTAACTGGTTGGCGGAACTGGCATTTTAGTTGCTTAACCTTTTTCTTTTAACAAACCTTGTGATTTATTGGCGTATTAATTGGTTTCAGCAACCTCAAACGTACTCATATGATAACCTTTGCAAACGTTCCCAAAAATCGCGCATCCCTGGTCGCTTTTGGTGTTAAAGACATTGGTCCTTATTACTGGGTTGGAAATTGCAAGAATGGGATTGATTATTATGCAGGACAGACGTTTCAGGCACCAGCAAGTGGTTTTTTGAAACGAATAAAATTATTCTCTTCTGTTGTTTACGGCGACTCAAGTGCTACGCTTAGTATATATAAATTTGATAGCTCTAACAACACCTTTCAGGAAAAGCAATCAGAAACAACCAGGCATATAACAAAAGCTCATGAAAATCAGTGGCTTAATTTTGAACTTGCGAATCTGAAAGTTGACAAAGACTCGCACTATGCATTTAAAGTTGAGTGTAAAGGCGGAGGTATGTTGGCTATAGCAGAATGCCCGTGGTCTGTTCAAAATCCCTATCCCGACGGAGTAGAATGGATTGGATCTTCCTTTGCGGGAGAAGGCAGTTTTCACCAGGACTTTGATCTTGCATTTGAAGGTGAAATAGAATCATTATCGAATACCCAATTTATCTAAAACTACTTTAGACATCAGGTAATATGCCTCGTGCGAATAGCCGGCAATATGAGGGGTGATAACAACATTTGGCCTTCCCAAAAGATTGTTTAACTGTTGTTGTTCTTCCGGTGTATAACTGTTCAGTTTTTCATTCTCCAAAACATCAAGTCCTGCGCCTCTAATCAATCCGGCATCCAGCGCGTTTATTACTGCCTTTGTTTGTGTAACCTTGCCCCTGCAACAATTTAGGAAATAAGGCTTGTTTTTCATCGATTGAAAGAACGCATCGTTTGCGAGGTGAAACGTTTCATCGGTAAGCGGAACATGCAGGCTAACAACATCGCTATATCTGCAGACCTGTTCCTGGCTTGCCTCTTTTATGTAGCCTTTCGCAAAACTGTGCTTGTATTTATCATATGCAAGCACGGTTACATTAAACGGTTGCAGTAACCTTGCTAAGGCACTTCCATTATTACCATAACCGATAATTCCAACAGTTTTACCAGACAATTCAGTGCCACGGTTTTCATTTCGCAAATAAAGTTTGCGCTTCAGCTCTTCAAAACTTTTTGTAATGTTATTCGTTAAATTCAACAACAAACCAAGTGCATGTTCGGCTACCGCATTCCTGTTTCCTTCGGGGCTGCTGACACAGGTTATTCCCTTACTTTCTGCATAGGCAACGTCTATCAATTCCATTCCACTTCCGAGCCTTCCTATCCACTTTAGATTTGGCGCAGCATCAATAATGGCTTTGTCAATCTTGAGTCTTGTCGTCACAATTAAACCCGCAACATTTGCAATTATACCTTTCAACTCTTCATAAGAAATAGCCGGCTGATACAATACATCGTAATGGTTTCTTTTTAGTGTTTCTTCAAGGTATGAGTGAGCAGGAGCTGTTATAATAACGATAGGATTCAAATTACAAATATTGGTTAGTGCTATAGATTAGTTCATACGAAAAGTGAGTGCAGCAAAGTCTTCGACGCTCAATACTTCGGCTCGTTTATTAAACAATTCATCTTTTAATTCTTCTGCAGTAAACAGCGATTTTACGGCATTTCGTAACGTTTTTCTTCTTTGGTTAAATGCAGTTTTCACCAGGTTGATAAAAGCTTTTTCACTTTTCATTTCAGGTACAGTCGGTTTTCTCGTTAACCTGATAACTCCACTCATTACTTTCGGTGGCGGATTGAAACAGGAAGGATCAACATCAAACAAGTATTCAACGTCATAAAAAGCCTGCACCAATACACTTAACACTCCATATACTTTACTACCTTCTTTTGATGCTGCCCGTTCAGCGACTTCTTTTTGAAACATTCCCACAACAACTGCTACCTGCTCTTTCCAATCCAACACCTTGAACAAGATTTGGGTAGAAATGTTGTAAGGAAAATTACCCACTACAGTAAATTCCTCTTCAAAAGGTGGTTCTATATCGAGAAAGCTTTCATGTATGATTCTGCCTCTTATCCCTGGATAAGCTTTCTCCAGGAAAACAACTTTTTCATTATCAAGTTCTACCGCCTTGAAATCTACCGAAGGTATTTTTAAAAGATACTTCGTCAGCGCCCCTCCTCCCGGACCAACTTCAAGCAATCGCGCAAACGAATTCTTCTCTAATTCTGCTACGATGTTTTTGCAAACATTTTCGTCTTTCAAAAAGTGCTGACCTAACGATTTTTTTAAACTGTATTCCATTAAGCGGCAAAAGTAAATCTTAATTGGAAATATTGAGTGGCGTCAATACTTCTAACAATCAGACTTTTGCTGGCTGCTCATCATCATTCAATCATAACTGAATACTTTCACTATTTTTGCGCTCTCAAATATTAAAAACAATATGAGTACCGAATTGCAAAAGCCAATCATTGGGTTTAGCTGTGGAGATCTGAATGGAATAGGCCTGGAAATTATCATCAAGGCCCTAAGTGATAGTCGTATACTCGATTTTTGTACGCCCGTAATTTTTGCAAATAACAAAAGCATCAATTTCTACCGCAAATCCCTTCAAGATATCAACTTCGCTTTCACCATTATTAAGGATCTAATAAAACCTAATGTAAAACAGGTAAATGTATTCAGCTGCTGGGAAGAAGAGGTAGCAATAACACCGGGGCAATTAAATGAAACCGGCGGAAAATACGCATTCAAATCGTTAAAAGCCGCGGTAGAAGCACTTCAGAACAAGCAAATTCACGGCCTCGTTACTGCCCCAATTCATAAAAAAAATATTCAGTCCGAAGAATTTAATTATAGCGGCCACACCCCTTACTTCAAAGATGCCTTTAAGGTAGATGATGTAGTAATGCTATTGACGGCGAGCAATATTCGGGTTGGACTATTAACCGAACACGTGCCCGTTACAGAACTTTCAAGTCATATAACCAGTGCAGCAATTTTGAGCAAGCTGCGTATTATGAATGATAGCCTGATAAAAGACTTTGGTATCGATAAACCTAAAATTGCAGTGCTTGGTTTAAATCCACATGCCGGCGATGAGGGCTTGATTGGTAAGGAAGAGCAGACGATCATAAAGCCAGCGATTAAAGAAGCCAGAAACAATAACTTTTATGTTTTTGGCCCATACAGTGCTGACGCTTTTTTTGCCCGCGGCCAATTCGAAAAGTTTGACGCGGTGCTTGCAATGTATCACGACCAGGGATTGATACCGTTTAAATCGCTTGCTATTGGCGAAGGTGTTAATTACACCGCCGGCTTACCAATCGTTCGTACGAGCCCTGACCACGGCACTGCATTTGACATTGCCGGAAAAGGTATAGCTGACGCTTCTTCGTTTGTCGCCGCAACTTTTGAGTGTATTGAAATTATTAACCGTCGTGCTGTTTACGAAGAAAATCACCGCAATCCTTTACGTCGTATTAGCGCACGTGTTTTTGCCAATGTGGTCGATGAAAGAATTATCGAAGAATAGGGAAGAAGAGATGGTCTCCCGGAAAGCACTGAAGTCGCAGAAAAAATATAAAATGCTTTCTCTTTCTTTCCGCAGATTCCGCGCCTTCTGCCAGGAGAATTTCTTTAGCCGATAAGGCTTCTCTCGGAAAGCGCTGAAGTCGCGGAAGGTGTTTTTTATTTCTCTTTTCTGCGCATTCCGCGAGAGATTTTCTTTTAGCCAGCAGCAGTTTCCATGGCATCATCGTTGTGTCACTCACTTGTACTATAAACCAATAATCATCTATGCCTTCAATTTCAAATGATTCTATTTCCATTAAGGTCGCTACCACCGGGGCCGAACTACAGAGCATTTATCACAAACAACATCAACTCGAATACATGTGGAGCGGTGATCCTGCTTTTTGGGGTAAACACAGTCCTGTTCTGTTTCCTATTGTGGGTGAGTTGAAAAATAAAACTTATAACTATAATGGTAAGCAGTACAACTTAGGCCGCCATGGATTTGCCCGCGAGATGGAATTTGAAGTGAGCGAACAGCGTGAAAATTCAATAACTTTCTCATTAAGGTCAAATGAGGAAACGGCAGAAAAATATCCATTCCAATTTATATTTTTAGTCAGGTACACCTTGCACGGGAATAATTTACAAATCGATTTTATAGTTGAAAATACAGGTGCCGACAAAATGCTTTTTTCTGTCGGTGGTCACCCGGCCTTTAAAGTGCCATTGGTGGAAGGAACGTCTTATGAAGACTATCAACTGGTATTTAACGAAAGAGAAACTGTCAGAAGATGGGGCATTTCGCCAGATGGATTAATTGAGCCACATACGACAGCTTTATTGGAAAATGAAAACGTATTGCCATTAAAGAAAGAACTGTTTGCTGCAGATGCCATTGTATTAAAAGACCTGAGGTCAAAGTCAGTATCAATAACAAGCACTAAAACCCGGCATGGGCTAAAAGTGGATTTTGAAAACTTTCCTTTTCTCGGTATCTGGGAAACAAAAGGTGGTGACTTTGTTTGCATTGAACCATGGTGCGGCATAGCTGACAGCGTTTCAGCATCAGGAAACCTGGAAGAAAAAGAAGGCATCAATACATTGATGCCAAACGGAAAGTTTGAAGTTTCTTATACTATTGAACTTTTTTAATTTCAAGAAATGCTATTATAAAAAGGCCACTTCTACTGGTAATACTACAGTTGCAAAAAGGTTTGCTGACGAAGTGATTGCGACGCAACGATGTTGCTATAATTTCTGATGCTGGTATTTTAAAGCATTTAAAAAAAAGGTTCGAAAAAGTGCAAAACAGTTCGACCCAATATTTGGACGAATTTTTGTTTTAGCTTTATAACACCTCATTGTAATGCATATGAAAATTATAACAACAGTGCAACTGATCGTTGCAATTTTTTTACTCTTTCCTGCTGTAGCACAGGAAAAGAAAATGGCAATTATAAGTGGTTCAGTAAAAGATGCACGTTCCAAATCTCCGTTGAATGAAGCTGTAGTTACACTGAGTTCCGATGCTTTTAAAGGTCAAAAATTTGCATTAACAGATTCTACCGGTATGTACAGAATTAGTAATCTTCCTGCCGGTAGTTACACGATAGCTTTTGAAATGGAAGGGTATGAAAAGTTTGTGCAGGAAAATATTGTGCTGCAGCAAGGTATGTCTATGGGAGTAAGTTTTCAAATGGTGAAGGAACGAAAAGGAAGAGCGCAAAAGCAGAAAAACAGTGAAGAAAAAGTAATTGCAATAAAAAAAGAGGAAAATTGATTTCCTCTTTTTTGTTTAGATAATATTTGAATTTTCGACTTAGTTGCTTCTAAAGGCCCACTTCCACATTTCTTTCCAACCGGCTTTTTTGCCATACATTAAAATACCGGTCCGGTAGATTTTTGCACTGAGCCAGGTCGTAAATAAAAACCCTGCAACCAATAATACCATACTTAATATTAATTGCCAATACGGAACCGTTCCAGGTACTCCAAAGGGAATTCTCGCCATCATAACAATCGGCGAACAGAAAGGAATAAGACTGGCCCATGTCGCCAGGGTTCCCGAAGGATTTGTAATGGCGTTTATCATTATGATGATAGAGACAATGATTGGCATGGTGATCGGCAGTTGAAGACTTTGTGCATCCTGCGCATCTTCGTTAACTGTGCTACCAACCGCAGCGAATAAAGATGCATAAAAGAGGTATCCGAATAAAAAGTAAAACAGGAAACAGCCAATTATTAATACCCAATTCGCTTGTCCCAGGGTTTCACTGATAGCGTCAAACCCACCAGTTGCACCACTCGCAGCCTGCATACTTCCGCCAGGCATTTGCTGCGTTGATTCCTGCGCTTGCTTTAAAGTGTCTTTAGATAGAACAGCAGTTGCGGCGGTCATTAGTCCGACTAGCAGGATGATCCAGATAAAAAACTGGGTTAAACCTACAGCGCCAATACCTATAATTTTACCTATCATTAATTGAAAAGGTTTTACCGATGAAATAATTACTTCAGCAATCCGGTTTGTTTTCTCTTCAGACACCCCGCGCATGACCATGTTGCCATAAATAAGTAAAGTGATATATATCAGGAACCCGCATCCATAACCTATTCCATAAGCAAGTTTGCTATTGCCTTTTTTAACTTCCGATCCTTCCTGGTAAGTTTGGTCTATTGAAACTGAACCTGCTTTTTTCCGCTCAGCTTCCAACTCCTTTAGGTCGACATTATATTTAGACTTCAAAAGCTGGTTTTCGAGCGTTTCATTTATCTTATCTTCCAGTTGACCCTCTGCAACCATCCCAAACTGTTTTTTGGAGATTAATTTATACCCTTGCACATTTCCGCCGGGAGTATACAAAAGTGCAGTGTAGCCTTTTTGTATATAGTTGGTACTGTCTACACCTTTAGGAAACTCAAACGTTAACGCTTTCGTGTTTTCTATCTTGCCCTCTAGCATGCCACTATTATCTATTACTGCAATTTTTTCCTGGTCAACTTTTTTTATTGAGATGAATGTGACAGCTGTAATTAAACCGGCAAATAATAAAGGGGTGAGAATTGTTGAGAGAATGAAGGTTTTATTTCTTACTCTTACCAGGTATTCCCTTTTTATTATTAAAAGTATTTTGTTCATTTTTTTGCTTGAAATTGAGATTTGAAAGGAAGTTGAATTAAGCGACTACTTTTTGAAATTGACGCGTTGTTTTAGTGCCTTCAACCTGCTTAATAAATACTTCGTTTAATGAAGGAAGTATTTCATTGAATGCTTCTATCGTCGCATTTTCGTTGATAAAATATCTTAAGACATCATTGCTGGTGCTGCCTTCATTTATTTTGACTGTTAGTTGTCCTTCAGAATGCTTAGTTACCTCAAATGCATCGCTTCGAACTTCTGAGGGAATATCTGAAAGTTGTACTCTGAAAAGATTTTCTTTAAACTGTTGTTTGATGCCTTGCACCGTACCATCCAAAATTTTCTTTCCCTGGTTTACCAAAACGATGTGGTCACAGATCTCTTCAACCTGCTCCATACGGTGGGTACTAAAAATGATTGTGCTGCCTTTTCTTGCCAGTTCAAAAATTTCGTCTTTTATCAAATTTGCATTTACAGGATCGAGACCGCTAAAAGGCTCATCTAATATGATCAGTTTCGGCTCATGTAAAACCGTGGTAACAAACTGTAGCTTTTGGCTCATTCCTTTACTAAGGTCTTCTACTTTTTTGTTCCACCAGCTTTCCATACCAAGTTTAGTGAACCAGTATTTGATTTTCTCCATGGCCTCGTTCTTTGAGAGGCCTTTCAGGCGGGCCAGGTAAAGGGCCTGCTCACCAATCTTCATCTTTTTGTACAAGCCTCTTTCTTCCGGCATATAACCTATGAACAACGTGTCGTTAAGCGGATCGAACTTTTTATCATTGAAAATGATTTCACCTTCATCGGGATAAAAAATGCCTGTAATCATTCGAAGCAACGTAGTCTTACCGGCGCCGTTAGGACCAAGTAAACCAAAAATACTTCCTTGCTCTATTGAGAAACTTATGTCATCTACGGCTTTTTGCGTAGCATAATACTTTTTAAGATTGCGAAGTTGTAGAAGTTGCATGTAAAGCAGTTGAGTTAATTCAAATGTAGTTGTAAGGAAAATTGAATTTACCTATTTATATGAATGGCAGGAATACTTTCAAAAACTTTATTTAAACAATTCGTTTCGCGACTTATTGAAAAAGCGAAAAAACTGAATTCTCTTTGCGTGTTAAATAACGTTATAAATCCTTATTTGTCTCTTCGGGCCTCAGCGGCAAACGCAGTCAAAAAAAGTTTAAAAAGTACAAGTGAGTGACACAACGATGTTGAATTCTTATTCAAATGCTGGCTCCAAAACAATTCTATAATTCCCACTTTTCCAGACCTCCCTGCAAGTTTATAAGATTGACAAATCCGTATCTTTCTTCAAGACGTTGAATAGCTATCTGGCTTCGAATGCCTCGATGGCAATAAACAACAACCGGTTTATCTTTTGGTATTTTGCTTGCCTTAGTCATTATTTCGCCTGACGGAATGAGCGTTCCTCCAATATCAAAATCTGCATGTTCGTATGCTTCACGTACATCTAACAGAAACAGATCGGCTTTTTCGGCAAGCTTTTCTTTTAGTTGATCAACTGTTATCTGTTGCATAACTGTTGTCACTTACTAATCAGTAAGAATTCTTTTGAGTTTGATATTTGAAGCAGGTGCAACTATCAACGGAAACTTTTCAACTGTTACCGTACTTGGGTCAAGCCCGAAACCACGTTCTTCAGTAAGGCTGATGTCTTTTATCCAGAAATAAAGTCTCATTACCAATTTTTCAATAAATGGTAATTCATTGTCCTGGCTGAGAAACTTTTCCATTACAATAAACTGAAAGTCGCCGGTAACATTGTTTTCTTCGACGCATTCGTATTTGCTCCTAATGTTTACTTCTTTATTTACAATCAGGTCTGCTACTACGTTTCTAAACATCAAATTAATTCGTTGCGCCACTCTGAATCCAAGTCGGAACTCTACTCTTATAATGTCATTAGGAATAATATGCTCAACACTATACTCAGAGCTGTACGGATCATCTAATACCTCCACATGCACAAACCAGTAAATATCTGCACGTTTTGGTTTTCGATTTAAAATCGAATAAATTATTTTATGCTCAATTTCTTTGGGATTACCGGCACTGGTCATGTACACCAGGTGAGTGGCATGTTTAGGAACGGTTTTGTCGTTACTGAGTTCCTGAATTTGAGAAACGTAATGGTCGAGTCGAACAAACTCTATGTACCTGTTTTTAATTTTTCGGCTGCGGTACCAAACATACATCACCGCGAATAATGCACCGCCGACTACCAACGTTACAAAGCCACCATGGGGAAATTTTTTAAGGTTGGCAACCAGAAACGATACCTCTATGCTGAGGTAAACGAGCAGGTACAAGTAAATCCATAACGGAACGGTTCTTTTGTTGATGAGGTAGTTTGCAAACAGTATAGATGTACTAATCATGCAAAGCGTAATTGCCAAACCATAAGCTGCTTCCATGTTGCTTGACTTCTTGAAGTAGAGGGTGATGCCAACACACCCTATAAACAAAATCAGATTTATGCCCGGTATAAATAACTGTCCTTTTTCTTCAGTCGGGTAGTTGATCTTCATCTTCGGCCAAAGGTTGAGCCTCATAGCTTCACTGATCAGGGTGAAAGATCCCGACAACAATGCCTGGCTGGCAATGATAGCTGCGGCAGTAGCAATGACGATTCCTGGTATCAAAAACCAGTCTGGCATTAAACCATAAAAAGGGTTTAATGTTCCTTCAACATTGTCAGAAACTACGACTCCTGTATGATGTTTTAGTAACCATGCCCCCTGACCAAAATAATTGAGAATTAATGCGGTCTTTACAAAAATCCAGGAAGTTCTTATGTTGCCTCTTCCGGAGTGCCCCATATCGCTATACAACGCTTCTGCCCCTGTGGTACAGAGAAAGACGGCACCTAAAATCCAGAAACCACCAGGATAGACAGTAAGCAATTTAATTGCATAGTGTGGGCTGAGTGACTTTAAAATGGCAAAATCATCAGAGATATGATACACACCAAGAATGGCAATCATGCCGAACCAGACAAACATAATTGGCCCAAACATCTTTCCGATGGTAAGGGTGCCGAATTGCTGCAGAAAAAATAAAGCGGAAAGTATAACGATAACAATAGCTACGATTTCAAAAGTGGTAATTCCAGCGAGGCCGGGAATCTGTCTTAAGCCTTCGACAGCCGAAGTAACCGACACTGGCGGCGTGATGATTCCGTCGGCCAGTAATGAAGCGCCGCCGATAGTGGCTGGCAATACGAGCCATTTTCGTCGTCGCCTTACCAGCGCGTATAAACTAAATATTCCTCCTTCCCCGTTGTTATCCGCTTTTAAAGTAAGTATAACATACTTAAGCGTTGTTTGCAATGTCAACGTCCAGATAATGCAGGATAAAGAACCAAGAATGAGTGGCTGATTTATGACATGACCATTAATAATTGCATTAAAAACGTATAAAGGTGAAGTTCCGATGTCACCATATATAATTCCCAGTGCTATTAACAATCCCCCAGCTGTAACCTTATTTATACTACGGCCCAAAGTGAGTTAAATTGAAAGAAAAAATTGATTAAAATAACGAGCAAATGTATTAGTAAACGTTTTTATTGCGTAATTCTTACAACTTCACCGCACAAAAGTAAATATTTGGTTAATTCTTTGCTTCCTTCTTCTAAAACTATCTTTAACAGGTAAAGTGTTAGGATATCGTTGGATAATTACGTACCTCAGATAACTTACATTTGTTAGCATCTAAATTTTAAAAGACGGTATGAAAAGATTTGTGGCCTTTCTGGCGCTTTTGCTGAGTGTTTGTTTTACGAACGCGCAACGGGTTGTTTATAGTGAGCCGGATAAAAGCGACTACAGGCAAACAGAATTTGAAATAATTGGAAAAGTTGGCGGCAACTTACTGATATATAAGAACACAAGAAGTACATACTCGATAAGTGTGTACGACCTGGATATGAAGCAGAAATCGAGGGTTAAAATGGAATTTCTTCCAGACAGAATCATCAACGCTGACTTCCTGGCTTACCCCGACCATTGCTATATGTTTTACCAATATCAAAAACGCAATGTAGTTTATGCAATGACAGCCAGGCTGGATAATGGCGGGAACATAGTAGGTAAGCCGATCGTAATGGACACTACTGAAATTGGTTTTCTTGCAAGCAATAAGATTTATTCTGTTATAAATAGTGATGATAAAGAGTATATAGGATTATTTAAAATCAATAGTAAGAACGAAGATAACTTCCTACTTACAACTTCAGTTTTCAATAAAAGCCTCGAGAGAATAGATAAACAATACATAGGGATCCGCATGCCGGAAAGGCACGATTACCTAACAGAATTTGTAATTGATAATGACGGAGATTTAGCATTTGTAAAAGCTATTCAAAGCCAGGAAAATGACAAGATATCAAAACTGTATTTCTTCGAAAAGAAACTAGGTACCGACCGTCTGAGGGAAAACCAGATACAGTTAAATAACCAAACTCTTGACGATATCAGGGTTAAGGTAGATAATTACAATAAGCACTATATCATCTCCTCTTTTTTCAGTACATCAAGACGTGGAAATATAGAAGGGCTGTTTACCTGTATTTGGGATAAAGCTGCCGACGTGGCAAAATCTACTGTTTCTTTTGAATTTAATGAGAGCCTAAGAGTTGACGCGAAAGGAGACAATAGTTTAAAATCAGCTTTCAACGACTACTTCATTCGAAATTTAATAGTTAGAAAAGATGGCGGCTTTTTGCTGGCCGCAGAGTCTTTTTTCAGTACGGGACGAGGTGGAAATTATAATCGTTACGATTATTTGTACGGTTCCCCTTTTCTAAGGCCTATGGACTATTATTCGTTTAGCCCATATGGTTATGGCTATCCATGGTATCGTTATAACAGCCTGGGTCAAAGTACTCGTTATAATGCTCAAAATATCGCAGTTTTTTCATTTGATAGTACGGGAAACATGGTTTGGAATAACATTCTAAATAAAAATCAATATGACGACGAGACAGATGCCTTCATTGGTTACTCGTTATTGAATACCGGTGATCAACTTCACTTTTTATTTAACCAGCAGGAAAAACGTCTTCAGTTATTGAATGACCAAAGTATTTCACCATCAGGCCAGGTTACTCGTAATCCAACACTTAAAAACCTTGACCAGGGTTATGACTTTATGGCTCGTTATGGCAAACAGGTTGGAAGCAGGCAAATAATTTTTCCATGCATTTACCGAAATAATCTTTGTTTTGCACGGTTAGATTTATAGAAAAAACCTGTTAACATAAAGAGTGGTTGCGTTATTTAAAGACCGGTCTCCCGCTACAGTTATATGGCTGTTTATTCTGAGCTTTATTGTTCATAGCCACTTTATTGTTGATTTTCCTACAGTACCGGTTGACCGTGCCGATGGTTTGCTTTCTGTTTTCTTAGTTAAGTATGTTGCTTACTTAAATCCCGTTTTCATAATCTTTCTCTACCATGGCATTGTTATTATCCAGGCGTTAAGAATAAATTACCTTTTCAACGACCATCGCATGTATAGCAAGAGCAACTTTCTTGCTGCAATGGTTTATATATTACTTACAGGAATTTTTAAAGAATGGAGTAATCTTACGCCGGCACTTATTGAAAACATTTTGGTCATATGGCTATTTGCAAAAACCGTCAGATTATATAACAACCCAAACCCTAAAACATTACTTTTTAATATCGGGTTGCTAATTGGAGTAAGTATTATTTTATATCATCCGTCAGCCTTGCTTATTCTCGTTGCTTTTTTTGCATTAACCGTAGTTAGGCCTTTTATTATCACAGAGTGGGTAGTGTTATTAATGGGTGTACTGTTCCCTTATTATTTTCTTGCTTCTTACTTATACTTAACTGATCGGCTACCTTCCATTTTACTTTATATACCCCAATGGGATCTTAATATTCCGCACACAGTTATTTCCCCCGCCTTTTTTGTAACAGTCGGTTTAATTCTCGTTATTCTTATTCTCGGCATGGCTTATTCGCAGCAGGAAAGTCGTCGCTTGCTCATCCAGGTTCGTAAAAATTGGGTTGTATTAACCGTCATGCTTCTGGTAATGCTTCCCATACCCTTTATCAATAGGGGGGTGGGCATCGATAGCCTGCTATTATGGGTAGTACCTGCAAGTCCCTATATGGCCAAAGCGTTTTTAGGTCCAAGAAAAAATACCTTGCCGAATCTTATGTTCTGGTCTTTACTTGTGCTGGGGATTCTTAAGAACTGGGAGATTGTAACATAGACAATTTTGGTAGCACACTTTAGAACGGTCATCAACATCGTTGTGTCACTCTCTTGTACTTTTTCTACTTATTTCGCCTGAGCTTGAACCGTAAGAGAAGAGCATTTTTTCAAGAGCTTTTTCTTTTAAATGGAAATGCAAGGTTTATAAAAAAAGGCTACTTAAAGCACCAATACTCCTTTCGCATCAATTACGATCTCTTTCTTCGGTTCCTTTATGGCAGCAACCTCTTCTTTGCTTTTGCCCGCATCAACGGCAAAGTGTCTTAGTTGTTCAACCGAAGTAATTTTCTCTTCTGCAGCTCCGTCGATGATAACCGTTTTACCATTTAAAGCAACGGGAACCGTAAACTTGTGATCTTTCATCTTAACCATCATTTTTCCATCAGGAGATTGCACTTTAATCCAGCAACCTTCCATGGTACAAACATCTGTGACCACTCCCTTTATTTTAACCTCAGCTTTCCTGCTTCCTTCACTTTTACTGAGCAAAAGATTTTGAAGCTGATCAACCGTAATTGCCTTATCAGCAGTTATCTTTTCACCAAACGAACTTCCGGCTGTAGCAGGAACCTTCGGTGGCTGAGCGACTAAAATTGAATAAGTAAAAACCGCTACTAAAAGTAAAAGCGTCTTTTTCATAAAAATTATTTTATTGGCAAGAAATATTCGATAGGGAAAATGTTTTTCAAATCTAATTAATAATTGATTATCGCGATTTCAAATATAGGCTAATACAAAAGTGTATGTATGATGGCAAGCGTGTAGGTTTTTTTGAAAAGTATTGTTGAAAAAGCCAGAACAGCGTTTGTTTACTTGTGTCTAACATTTTT